>JACRLG010000023.1:275478-336734 GCA_016235345.1 Deltaproteobacteria bacterium
ATTCCCCTTGCGGCGATTGTGCTGGTCGGGGCCTTCATGGCGCTTCCCATGTTCGCGCGCATGGACCGCCTGCCAAACATGATCATGAACGACTGGGGCGAGGTCTATTTTCACCAGGCCGCTGCGCGGGAAAGCGTTCTCTCCGGGGCCGGAATCCCCTTCTGGTGTCCCTACGTCAACGGCGGATACCCCCTGGCAAGCCACCCCTACGATCCCAGCCTTTCCCCGCTTTTCCCGATCACCCTGGTTTTCGGCGAAGTGGCCGGAACCCGCATCCTCCTGTTTCTCGTGTTCCTGGCGGGGCTTTGGGGCATGTGGGCCTCAAGCCGTAGGATATTCAATTATTCCCCACTTGAGGCATTTGCAGCCACGTCGGTTTACGCGGCAAGCGGTTGGCTTCCCATGCGCTTTTTCGGCGGAAACTTCAACGAATGCCTTCTCTACGCCTTTCCAGCCCTGGCCTTTTGCATAAGCAAAGGCCGGGCAAGCCGGGGTTTTGCCGTGCTGGCCGGGCTAATCCTTTACACCATGATGGCCCAGGGCAAATACGTTTACCCTGTGAGCATCTTTTATTTGCTGTTATGGTGGGCGGTTGAAAGGGTTTTCTCGCGGGGCCTAAAATCGGATGAAAGAACCTTTTCATTTTACGCAATATGCGCAGGCATCGTAATCTCATGCCTTTTGGGGATAACCAGAATATACCTGCTTGGCGAAATCATTTCGCTGGATTCGCGGAATTATGATTACAGCATGATGAATAGCAACAGTTCGCTGTATGAAAGCCTTTATTACATCTATCATTTTTTTATTAGAATTCATGACTTCTCGAACGAAACCCTTGTCATGAACGGGCAGATGTATGTCAGCGTCGCAAACAACATGTATCGCCTGGAAAACAAATACATCGGCTGCGGCATCCTTGCGCTGATTTTTGCCCTGATATGGCTCGTTGCCAATTTCGGCGGGAAAAACAAGGGCTTGTCCATCCTGTCGATCCTGACCGCCCTCCTTGCCGTCACCAACTACTTTCCCATAGATATCTACAGGCCCTTGGGCTTTCTGCCCGTTTTTCACAACATCAAGTATCCGGCCAAGTATTTCAATTATTTCCTGCTGTTGTTCATCGCAATTGGCGTCGGAGGCTTTTTCAACGCCTTCTGCGGCCATCTCAAAAAGGATTTAAGGAGCGCGGCTGCCCTGGTCCTGCTGGTTTTTCTCGTATTGCCGGGCATGTGGCGGAATTCCTCCATCATTCCCCTTGCATTCACGCATCCCCGCCCGGCCCGTTGGGTCAAGGCCGACGCCTTTTTCAACGTGGATTACGGCGATCTCTACCCCAATCTCTTGCAGGGTTACGGGCTCCTCCGGCACTGGTGCGGCAACATAGTGCTCTCCACGTCCGTGGTTCCGGCCTTTCTGTGCACCAAAACCGCCCGGCAGGTGGGAACCATAGTCCGCTGCGCGGGCCAATACGCCCGGAACCCCGCCTATTCCGGCGAGGTCGGCCTTGAAAACGGTTACGGAGCCGTGAGCGATTTCAAAACGGGTTACAACCGGACAAGTTTTTTCGTGAGCCTTTTCGGCCCGGACACGGTGATAGTGAACCAGAACTGGGCTTCGGGATGGAAAACGGACCGGGGAATCGTCACCCGAAAAAACGGGCTCCTGGCCGTTAGGTTCGACAAGCCTTTCAGCGGACCAGTGACGCTTTCATACCGCCCGCCCCATATAGGATGGGTTCTTGCCCTGAACCTACTGGCGGTTCTCGGGCTTCTCCTGTGGGCCTTTTTCCGGCCTTTCCGCGCCCGGCCCGGCCTGTCGGCCCCTGGCGGGAATTCCGTCCTGTCCTTAGTCGCTAATGGAGGGGATAAAAAGATGTAAAAACAGTAGGTTGTGTGGTTCCTTGCGAAGCGCTGGCTCACCCAGAATTACGTATTCCACCAGCAATAATATAAGCGTGAGTTTTTGCGGTCATAAACCAAGTGCCAATGCACCTCGCCGTCATCTTTTTTGAAAAACAGACCATCTTTTACGGTGTCGAGGTTATATAATGGTGTGCGATAGGCTTTATCAATTTGTCCTGGTCCATAAATAAAATCAAATTTTTGAATTTGTTTATTCCAAGTTTCGAGTTCATTAATTTGTTTTCCTGTAATTTTGCTTATCAACTTTTCAAGATCAGACTTATCAGCAGAGAACGCTATAAAAATTGTATGGTCCTGAAAACCATCTGTATAAAAGTATGCATTGATAACATTATTTTTAAGTTTGAACTCATCTTTAATAATTTTTATTGCTTCACTATTAATAAATATTTTTGGCTTACTCGTGTTTTCCGTTGCCTTATTAAATGAAATAAAAATTGTGCACGAAATAAGAATCAAAACTATAAATATTGAAGATGCTATAATATAAAAAGTCTTGGCTCGATATCTATAAATAAAATATGCACAAGGTATTAGTGCAATAAATAATATTTTTGCGTCAATATGTACGCCAATTATATCAAAACATTTATATATTATAAAAAATAATCCCAATTCAATTGTTGCGTATATCACAGCCAAAATATATTTATAATGATTGTATTTGGATTCAAGCTCCATTGCTGACATCCAATCACACGCAAAAGATTGTAATTAATCGATTCATGCAGGCCAATCACAAGCTGCCCTGTGGACGGCTTGTTACAGTGGCGCGTTTTTCGTCATATTCCACGCCCCCAGGGGTAGTCCCCGATCTTTTCCAGCATGAATTTCATTTTACCAGCACAAAGCGTTCAGCCAAATATCCATCATGAGTGAATGGCGGCTCCTTCTTAATTCTATTTTCCCATTCTTCTCTTGATTCATTATTTTTATAAACCATGGCGGTGCCAAATAGTCTTATTGTTTTTCCGATGGTTTCTTTTGGTAGAGTAAATCCTCTTAACGAGACAGAAAAATTTTTGCAAACAAGAGTATCGCCTATTTTTGAACGAAATAACTTACCTTCAACAGCCACCTTTTTCCCTTCGGCACTTTGAAATTCATCCTTGGTTTTAATAACAGTATGCCCCTCGGTTTCTGTAAACATAAAACAAATTAACAAAAAAAATAGTGAAATAACAATTGGCTTCATACATTACCTCACAGATTCTTCATTGGTGAAATTGGGGCATTTCGATAGGCAGTTGGGGGGGGGCGAAGGCCCCCCGGCCGCCGGAGGCATGTTTTTTCTTCGCTATAATGGGCTGTTCTCGGTAAGGTTCCACACCCCGCAAGGGCAGGCCCCCATGCAGAAGCCGCAGCCGATGCAAAGCGCCGCGTTCACCGTCATTTCAAAGCCCTTGTCGGGAAGGCTGGTGCGGGAGATGGCACCCTTGGGGCAGATTTCAGCGCAGATTCCGCAGTCCCGGCAAAGCCCGCAGGACGAGCAGTTGCCCGCGCAGTCGCCGGTGTCGGAAAAGGTCCGCTTTTTGGGGTCGAAATAGGCCAGGTTCACCCGGTTCAAGGGAATCACGGCCTTGAAGGTTCTTTTGGGAAGCCTGCCCGACAAAAGCTCGTGCATGGCCTCCGCCGCCTTTTTTCCCGCGCCTATGGCGTCGGTGAGAAGGCCGGGCCGGACGATGTCTCCCACCGCGAAAATCTTGGGGTCGGTGGTGCGAAAGTTTTCGTCCACCGTAATAAAGCCTTTTTGGGTCTGCACGGTTTCCGGAAGGAACCCGGTTTCCGGCGCGTCTCCGATTGACACCACCACGGTGTCGGCGTCAAGGGCCGTCCCGTCCGTAAAGAGCACGTCCTTTTCGCGGATTTCCTTCGTAAAAAGCGGCCACAAGAATTTCGCGCCCGCCTTTTCGGCGGCGTCCCGTTCCTTGCCGAAGGCCGCCGGTTTCTGGACGTCCACCAGGGTGACGGATTCCGCCCCCAGGGCAAAGGCCGAGGAGGCCACGTCGCAGCCCACGTTTCCGGCCCCTATCACCACCACTTTTTTTCCGGCCTTCGCCTTGCCGCTTTTAAAGGCCCGCAGAAAGTCGAGGGCGCTTTCCGCCCGCTCGATTCCCGGAACCGGCAGCATCCTGGGCTTGGAGGCCCCCGCCGCCATCACCACGAAATCGTACCGGGCGGCAAGATGGGAAACGCCGTCCCGGTCCAGGTCCTTTTTGAGGGTGACGTGGGGAATCACTTCCCGCACCCTTTTAAGCTCTGCGGACAAAACCTCCGGCGGGATGCGTTCGGGGGGAATTGCGGTGGAAAGCTTGCCACCAAGCTCTTTTTCCCGGTCGTAGACAGTGGCCTCGTGGCCCTTGAGCCGAAGCTGCCAGGCAACCGAAATTCCGGCAACGCCGCCGCCCACAACCGCTATCTTTTTGCCGGAAAGGGGCGGTAGATCGGGAGTTTTGGCGGCAAGGCTCGCGCGGCCCAGAACGCCCACGTCGATGGGGGTCATGCCTAGGCTGTTACGGGTGCAGCCGCCCATGCATAGGTTGGGGCAGAGGTAGCCGCAGACCGTGGCGGGAAAGGGCGAGTAAAGAAGGGAAACATTCACCGCCTCCTCGGTTTTGCCCTCGCGGACCAGCCGCCAGCGCTCGGATACCGGGATGCCACTGGGGCAGGCCGCCTCGCAGGGGGAGGCGTGCTTTCTGTTCTCCCACACCGGAACGAACCGACGAAGCTCGCCCGTGGTGACCACCTCTATGACTCCGCGTTCGCCGTCCAGAAGATCGCCTACAAGGCCGCCTGTTCCAAGCTCGTGATCCCAGACATTGCGCCTGAACTCGCTCATGGCCCGCCTGGGCTTGGCAGCCTTTTCGTGGGGGGAGCGTGCCTCTATGAGGCTCCACTCCTCACGACGGGTAAGAAGCGGCATTAGCCCGGTTTTTTTGACCCGGAAGAGGAAATCGCCCAATCCTTCAAGCAGCCATTCCCAGTCACTGTCCTCTATGGGAGCGAGCTTGGCGTCGGCCTCTGAAAAGCCCCTGTGAGGCCCGCGAACGAAGATGCGCCCGCGCACCATGCCCACGCAGGGGCGGAAACCCAGCACGTTTTCGGGGTTCTGGGGGCTAAGGCCGCAGACCACGGCGGTTCCGCCCGCCATGAATTCGGCGAAGTAGTCGCCCACGCCGCCCAATACCCAAAGCTGGGGCGGCATGAAGCGCGGGTTGGCCTTGGTCATGGTCATGCCGCGCGCGCCTATGTTGCCAGCGATCATTATGCGGCCCTGGGCCATGGCGTTGCCCACGCCGTTGGTGGCGTTGCCGTGCACCACTATGGTCGCGCCCGCGTTCAGCCAGCCCACGTCGTCCGAGGCCGGGCCCAGAATTTCGACGGTGGTGTTGGCGCAGCCAAGGCTTCCGGTGCGCTGGCCGGACTGGCCGGTGATGGTGACCGAAACCCGGTCTTCGCCTGCGGCCCACAGCCTGCCGCCTATGCCGTGCTGGCCCCGCGCATCCACCAGGATGCGGCGCTCGCCCTTGGCCACGGCCTTCTGGATCAACTCCTCCAGAACCCGGCTTTCGAGCCTCACCCCGTTTTCAACCCCGGATATCCGGCAGTATTCTTCATGGTCCGTCATTTTCGTGCTCCGCAATCGCCCATCAGGACAATTTGTATTCCGTAGGGGCGACCGGCCGGTCGCCCGCTTTTGAACGCACCAGTATTACACAACATACCTTATGCCCAGCCTCTGGGCGGCTTCGTAATCATCAATGCCCAAAGCATCCGACATGCCGATGGGAAGCGACGTTGACCGTCCCAGCGGGGCCACGATTTTCTTGAGCTCGGTGTCGAAGCAGATGAAAACGTCCACCACGCGCTCGGCCACCTTTTCGGGATCAAGGCGGCGGTAGATGCGCTGATCCTGGCTCGTGATACCCTTGGGGCAGAGGCCCACGTTACAGATGTTGCACCGGTCGGTCTCCGAGCCCACGCAACCCGCCGCAGCCTGCATGATGTATTTCCCCACCTGGACACCCGAAGCCCCAAGCATGATAAGCGCCGCCGTGTTGGCGGCGAGGTTGCCGCTTTTTCCGATTCCGCCCCCCGCGAAAAGGGGGAGCTCGTTTTGCTTCCCGACTTTTACGAGGTTGTCATAGCAGTCCCTAATATTGCTGGCTATGGGGTGCCCCATGTGATCCATGGATACGGCGTAGGCGGCTCCCGTGCCGCCGTCCTCGCCGTCTATGGCGAGTCCCGCCGCGTAGGGGTTTCGGGCAAGGTTGTTTAAAACCGCAAGGGCCGTTGAAGTGCCTGAAATCTTGGGATAGACGGGAACGCGGAAGCCCCAGGCCATGCTCATGGACTGGATCATCTTGGCCACTGATTCTTCAATGGAGTACTGGGTCTGATGGGTGGGGGGCGAAGGCAGGCTTACCCCTGTTGGCACTCCGCGAATGGCTGCTATGAGCTTATTGACCTTGTGCCACATCAAAAGGCCGCCGTCCCCCGGCTTGGCCCCCTGGCCGTACTTGATCTCGATGGCGCAGGGGTCTTCCTTCATTTCGGGGATTGCGTGGATGATCTCGTCCCAGCCGAAGTAGCCGGAGGCGATCTGGAGGATGACGTACTTGAGGAAGCGGCTTCGCAGAAGCCTTGGGGGGCATCCGCCCTCGCCGGTGGAGATTCGAACCGGCATCCCCATTTCCTCGTTGAGATAGCTCACTCCCATCTGGAGCCCCTCCCACATGGTGGGGGAGAGAGCGCCGAAGCTCATGCCGCCGATGATGAGGGGGTAGATTTCCCGCACGGGCGGAATCCAGCCCTGGTCCCGGAAAAGGTCCAGGCTCTGTTCGGGGGGAAGTATCCGGCCCAGAAGTGTGCGAAGCTCGAACTCGTGGCGGCCCGCGTCAAGGGCCGGGTCTGTTAGCATTGAAATGCGGGTGAACTTGATGCGGTCCAAGACGCCCCCCGGCGCGTTTCGGCGTCCGCCCCGGTTGCGGGCGGCCCCGCCCTGGTTGCGGTGAAACCTGAGCTTGTCCGGCTCGTCGTTCCGAATCGGCATTATGGCGTTATTGGGGCAGACGGTGTTACACAGGCCGCAGCCCACGCAGGCGAAGGCCGGTTCGGTCTTCTGCCGCACGGCGTAGAACACGGCGTGCTCGCTTTTCGCCTTGGTCTGGGCGGTGTTGACGCCAACGGTGCGCTTTGCCGAAACCCCAAGCTCTATGGCCCTCACCGGGCAGGCCGCCGTGCACCTGCCGCACAGGGTGCAGGCGTCGATGTCCCAATCTATGATCCAGGGAAGGTCTTTTAAGCCAAGCGTGCTTGGGCCAATGGTTCCCACTGGTTGCATACCGTCACCTCTTTGCGCGTCTGGGAAACGTAAACCGTATCCATGTACATTGGCTGGAAATCCGCGCCCTTGTCCCTGTCGGGTATGGCGCTGTCTAACGCGCACATTTCGGACGAAAAAGCCCATCTGCCCGGACGCCCGCCAACAATCCCGGGCCGCAGCTTCTTGCGGTCCTGGGCCATGAAAAGGGTGCGGTCGGGAAGGCAGCCTATCACGCAGTTGGGGCCGTCCGTGATAAGGGGGCGGCAGGCGTGCTTCAGGTTGGCCAGAAACGCGCCGTCGGGATGTTTTTTGATGTCCTCGTCCACAAGCGGGGTGATTATGTGCTTGTAGGCGGCAAGGGGCAGCTTCAGAAAATGCTGGCTGTAATGCAGAATGTGGGTGAAGACCTCGGAATCAGAGTTGTAGCCCGAATAGCCCGAAAAACCCCGCGAGGACAAAAATTCGCGTATGGGCACAAAGGCGGTGTTCTCGCCGTTGGTCATGGATGCCACGCCCTGGATGAAAAAAGGGTGGCAGGCATAGAGGTTGATGGCGTAGTTGGTGTTCTGCCGCCCCTGGGCCATGATGACCCGCGCCCGAAGGTCGTCACGGGCAAGCCCCAGGTACTGGGCCACCGTTAGCGGATCGCCTATCTCCTTAATCATGATCACGTCGGGCCAGAAGCTGTAGACGATCATGTCGCCCTCGGCCTCGCCCATCTTGCGGAGTTTGAGGCGAATTTCCATTAATTTATCCATCTTGCGCCCGTGGGGCATTCCGTCCCAGTCCTCCGGGTACTCGTAGGCCCTTATAAGGTACCTGTCACGGCGGGGGATCCCCGGAGGCGGAGTTGCCGGAAGGCGCATGGAAACCTTGTATTTGGTGGTGAAGCCCACTTCCATCATGAAGGAGTCCAGGCGCTTCAGGCCCTGGACCGAGAATATGCCCGAAAGTATGGGCGCATCCTTCATTTCCTCGAAGGGGCCGGACAGATCGGTGAGATAAAGCCCGACGCCGCTTCCGTCGTGGCCTTCCCGCATCACGTCCAGGGCCTTTAAGGCCACCATGGGCGATAATGGCTCGTCACTGGTTATGGCAAAAAGCCGACACATGGGTGTCTCCTTTGAAACGGTCCACAAAATTCAATTCTGCCGCCGCCGCCCCGACAGGCCGCCGTTGGCGGAAACTTTTTTTATAATATTTTTGGGATTGGTTGCCAAGAAAAAAAGCCATTATGATGATTATGGCTGGGAAGTGAGTGTGACTGATTGAAATGGGGACGAACAACATTTGTCATGCGGAATAATTTTTACGGCCAGAAAAAAAGGGGAGGGGGGAACTTTCAGCTTAATCAACTGAAAAGGCCATCCCTCCCCCAATAATAAGAATCTGCTATCTGCCGGCCTCATTTATCAAAAAAGTGGCCGGGTCCAGCACGAAGTTCCGATCAGCCGGGATTCCGTTCTTCACCGGTTTCACGGCTATTCCGCCGTTTTCCGGGGCCAGGAGGCAGGCCCTGTAAAAAAGGTCCGCAACCTGCGAGAAGGTTCCGGGAAGCCCGTCTTCCATTATGCTCTCGTCCTTTTTTAGCCGCATTGAAAACCAGGCCCGCATTTTGTACTCACCCACCAGGGCCTTCATGTCCTTCAAAAGCGAGATTCCGCCTTCGCTGAAATCGAGGCCGTCCACGATCATCACCTGGGGATAGAAGATGTTCTGCTCGGTAAGATCGTTAAGGCGCTCCATGAGGCGCGAGGCCGAAAAGCCTTCTGCGGTGAAGCCCATTATGAAGCGTCGGGGCAGCATGGTTTCCCACATGGAAAGGTGATCCTGCCAGTTGTTGGCGAGGGCCAGCGGGGTGAAGACCTCCTCGTACCACAGGGCCACCTTGCGCACGGGCTGATCCAGGGAAACGTGCAGAACGTTGGTGCCGGAAAGAAGGTGGTACATGGCAAGCTGAACCAGAACTGCGGTCTTGCCCATGCCGGGCCTGGAAAGAATGGCCCCCAGTTCCCCTTCGGGAAGGCTTTGCGCCATGAGGGAAAGGGGATGATCTTCCCCTATGAGGTTTTGAGACATTTTCTTTCTCCCTTTTCGGGCCGGAAACCATTATCAATGCGGATTGCGTTCCTGCACCGACTATTCGGGTTTCACCTGTCGCCCGTTGTTTCTCTTTTATGTAGGCTGCCCGGTGGGTAAGCCTAAAATCGGATACAAACCCGTCAGTTGGATTTACCCTTGGCTTCTTTGGCCTGTGCTACAAGCCTTTCCGCCACATCCCCCGGAACGCGCCTGTAAATGGCGAATTCCATGGTGAACTGGGCCTTGCCCTGGGTTGCGGAGCGCAGAACCGTGGAATAGCCGAACATTTCCGAGAGCGGCACCTCGGCCTCCACGCGGCACATGGCCCCTTCGTCCTGGGAGCCCAAAATTATGCCCCGGCGCTGCACGATGGTTCCCATCACCGCGCCCTGGAACTCTGTGGGGCTTTCAACCGACAGCTTCATGATGGGCTCCAGTATCACCGGCTTGGCCTTGGGGTAGGCCTCCCGAAAAGCTCCCCTGGCCGCAGCCTGAAAGGCCATGTCGCTTGAATCCACCGCGTGGCTCGCGCCGTCGTTTATGTAAACCTTGACCCCGGTTACGGGAAAGCCCAGAAGCTGGCCCTTGGCCATGCACTCCTTGAAACCCTTTTCGCAGGCCGGTATGAAGTTGGTGGGGATTGCGCCGCCCGTGATCTTGTTGTCGAACACGAAATCCTCTTCAATGGCCGGTTCAAGCCCGCCTGCGATCCTTCCGTACTGGCCGCTTCCACCCGTCTGCTTTTTGTGGGTGTAGTTGAAAGTCGCCTTCTGGGTGATGGTCTCCCGGTAGGCCACCTGGGGAGCGCCGGTCACCACCGCCGCGCCGTACTCGCGTTTCATGCGCTCCACGTAGATTTCAAGGTGAAGCTCGCCCATGCCGCTTATGATGGTCTCGCTGGTTTCCGAATCCACCCTGCAGGTGAAGGTGGGGTCTTCCTTGACGAAACGGTTCAGGGCTTTGGCCATGGCGGACTGGCTTTTGTTGTCCTCGGCGGTGAGGGATAGCGATATGACGGGCTTCGGAACGTGCATGGAAGTGAGCGAGAGGTTCAGATCCGGGTCCGTGAAGGTGTCGCCGGACGCGCACTCCACGCCGAAAAGCGCGCCTATGGTGCCTGCGGGGATTTCCGGGATGTCCTCCATCTGGCTTGCGTGCATCCTAACCGCCCTGCCAACCTTCACCTTTTTTCCGGTGCGGGAGTTTTTGATGGTGGATCCCTTGGCAAGGGTGCCCTGGTAGACGCGCACGTAGGTAAGCTGGCCGTAGCGTCCGTCTTCCAGCTTGAAGGCAAGGGCCACAAGGGGTTTTGCGGGGTCCGCCGAAAGCACGATGTCGGCCTCGGCGTTATCAAGGTCAATGGCCTTGTTTTCCTTTTCGCCGGGGTTGGGCAGGTAAAGGGTGACCGCGTCCAGAAGAAGCTGAACTCCCTTGTTGCGGTAGGCGGTTCCCATAAGGACAGGCGTCATCTTGCGGGCAAGGGTCGCGGCCCTTATTCCGCCGATCAGAAGTTCTTCGGAAATTTCGCCGCCAAGGGCCGCTTCCATGAGGTCGTCCGAGAACATGGAGGCCGCGTCCACAAGGGTTTCGCGGGCGGCTTCGGCGGCGTCCTTCATGGAGGCCGGGATTTCCTCCACTCTTATGTCTTCGCCGTTTTCGCCGTCGAAATAAACCGCCTTCATTTTTACGAGGTCCACCACGCCCTCGAAATCAGCGCCCACGCCTATGGGAAGCTGTATGGGAACCGCGTTGTGGTTGAGCTTGTCCTTGAGATCGTTGGTGATTCGTGCCGGGTTTGCGCCGCTTCTGTCGCACTTGTTGACGAAGGCCAGGCAGGGAACCCCGTAGCGGGCCATCTGGCGGTCGACGGTTATGCTCTGGCTTTGCACGCCGCCCACGGCGCAGAGAACCAGGACGCCTCCGTCCAGCACCCGAAGGCTGCGCTCCACCTCGATGGTGAAGTCGACGTGGCCGGGGGTGTCTATGATGTTGATCGCATGGTCCTTCCAGGTGCAGTGGGTGGCCGCCGAGGCAATGGTGATGCCGCGCTCGCGCTCCAGCTCCATGGAGTCCATGACCGCGCCCACGCCGTCCTTGCCCTTCACGTCGTGCATGGCGTGGATGCGCTGGGTGTAAAAGAGGATGCGTTCCGTGAGGGTGGTCTTGCCCGCGTCGATGTGGGCCGAGATGCCGATGTTTCTGGTGAGAGACAGATCGTGTTCCATGATGCCTTTAAAGCCTTTTCGTGGCGGCAGCCGGAGAAAAACGCCTCCGGCTCCTGGTTTCGTATCCCCCGGAGTGTGAAACCCGCTCCGGCCTGCTTTTTTTCCAGGCCGACTCCGCCCTGGGGTGGGGGCGAAAAAAAGCGGTTCCGCCCCGTTTGGAGGCGGAACCGCCTTGAAAAATATTTATATTATCCCTTAATGAAATTTGCGTCAATAAAAAAGTGAGATGTTTCAGGGCGGGGTCAGCCCCGTTTTTTGGGGCGGGCGGAAAAATCCGGGGGGCGTGAAATGACGAGGCTCTCCCTTGTCCTTTTCGCCACCACGCCGCCGGGCAAGTGGGCGGTCTTGCCGGTTTTGAGGGAAAGAACGTCCTCCACGTGGACAAGGCCGATTTTTCTCAAGTCTCCCTTGACTCTTTCCACTGCGGCCCTGACCAGCCTTCGCCTGACCGCCGGATGCTCCGCCTTGAGTTCCGCCACCGGGAGTGAGATTTCGGCATCTTTCGGCGAAACTCCCATAAGGGTCATGCGGCGGGCGATGAAGTCCTCCCAGAAGGATTCCTCCGCGCCCATAACGTCGGCCAGCCTGTTCAAAGCCGCAATGACTGCGGGGTTGTAGTCTTTTTCCAGCAGGGGAAGAAGCTCGTTTCTTATGCGGTTTCGCAGAAAGGACGGGTCGGAGTTGGATTCGTCCGTGACAAAGGGAAGATTCTGCTCCCTTAAAAAATCCAGCACGTCCTTTCGCGTGGCTTCCAGGAGGGGCCGCACGATGTTTCCTCGAATTGCGGGAATCCCCGAAAGCCCGGTTCCGGCGGCCCCTCTTAAAAGGAACATCATAACGGTTTCCGCGTTGTCGTCCGCCGTATGGGCCACGGCCACGCGCGAGAATCCGTGTCCGGCGCAAATGCGATGGAAGAAGCGGTATCTTGCGTCTCTTCCGGCCTCCTCCAGGCAGAGCCCGTTTTCCGCCGCCAAATCGGACGCCGAGGTTTTTTCCAGGAAAAAGGCCAGCCCGTCTTTCCGCGCAAGCTCCTCCACAAAGGCCTCGTCGCGGTCAGAAGCCTCGCCCCTCAATCCGTGATTCACGTGGGCAACGCCGATTTCGCCCAGTAGAAGGCGATCCTTCAGCATCACCAGCGCGGAAAGCATGGCCGTGGAGTCCGGCCCGCCCGAAACCGCCGCCAGCACGTTCGCCCCTTTGGGGAACATTCCCGCGCGCCGGGCCGTTTTCAGCACGGCCCCGATAAGACCGTCTTCACTCATCGCCCGCCGCCGTCTCGTTGAAGGATTTCGGAACAGAGGGGATACTCAAGGCAGTGCGTCCAATGGAAGGAAACCAAACAGCTTGTTTGACTTTTGAAATCATTGGCGGCGGTGCGCCGACAGCCGGATCGATTTGTCAGTCATCCAAGTTGATGCCCAGGACAGGAGCTGCCATGCCCTGACGGAACAGATGAGCAACCGAACAGTTAATGTACCGAGAGTGTTCGGGTTCTGGTGCAACTTTACCGACAAATGCCCATCGATTTCTTTTCTGCTTGGCCAATTCAGCCAGGACGGGATTATCAAAGTGTGCAGTTTCGGCAGATTCCCACGATTTGATCTTATAAACCGCTTTGATAACTCCTTTATAGACCGCCATCGCTAATATATCCTTCTTTTTTAACTTCTTACCTACCCTCCAAATTCCACGAGTAGCTTCGTAGAGTTCTTCGTCGCTCATTCCTTCCCTGAACAATTTGTTGATACGGAAAAGCAAGGCTGGATCGGTCACATCTACCGGTTGGGGAGCATGTTCCATGATGAAATTACCCCATAGCGTCGTGGATAATTGGCGTGACCCAAAAACGGGGAATTAAATTCTTGGAAGCGGGGGCTTCTTTTCTTCTTCACCCAATGCCGCCATGCTTTAGAGGGATTGAAAACGATGAAATGCAAGGAAGAGTGAAGCGGGCGGGAAGGAATAGTACTTGTCGTACATGACGACCCGCCCGCTTTGCTCTGACACAGCAGTTCGCGTTTTCAGACCCTCTAAAGACGGGCCTTGATGTAGTTGTGGATCGTTTCCGCTACCGAGCGATCCCACAGGCCGACCCTGCCCACCCTTACGGCGATCGTGACCCTTTTGGGGGCCATGTTCTGAACCCTTACTGAAACCTGGGTGTTGTCGGCCTGCTTGGCGTCTATGCGGCAGGTGATGCCGTCGTCGGTCTTGTCCAGAATCCTGATTTTGAGGTCTTTCAGAACGTCTTCGGTGGACGAGATGGCCTTGGCGTAGGGGGATTGATACTCGCGCTGGAGTTCGCCCTCGACCCACGCGAAAGCGCCCACAACGGCGCTTGTGGCGAACAGGGCGCAGCCGGAAAGGATGGAGACCAGAAGGACGGCCAGGGCGAGCTTGGTTAGTGTCTTCATGTTGAAAACCTCCGGGAAAGGATGTGTTTTGGGCGTTGGTTCCGGCTTCGTAATTCCATGGTCATAAAAGGGCCTTGACCGCCGCCAGCGCCTTTTCGTAGTCGGGCTCCTGGGAGGTTTCGGGCACGATTTCCACGTATCTGAGAATTCCGGCCCTGTCAGCCACGAAGACCGAGCGGGCCAGGAGGCGGAGCTCCTTTATCAGCACCCCGTATTTGAGTCCGAAGTCGGCGTCCCTGTGGTCGGAAAGGGTGGTGAGGGCGGTGATTCCCTCGGCGGCGCAAAAGCGTTTCTGGGCAAAGGGAAGGTCCATGCTGACGGTTACGAGGGCCACGTCAGGCCCAAGGGAGGCGGCCTCCCGGTTGAAGCGCTTGGTCTCCACCTCGCACACCGGGGTGTCGAGGGAGGGCACAGCCGCCAGGACCAGGACCTTTCCGGAAAAATCGGCAAGGCTCTTGGGCGACATGTCGTTTGCAAGGGCCGTGAAGTCCGGGGCCCTGTCGCCGGGCGAAAGCGCCGGGCCGACGAGGGTCAGCGGATTTTTATGGATGGTTACTATTCCAGTCCGTTCCATGAAAATGCCTCCGATCCGTAACAGGCTGTCGAAAAACGCGATCCGCTGTGTTCTGCTTCAAAGCCAATTCCGTCACGTACATTAAGTACGCTTGACTCATTGGCTTTTCGCACGCCTTGCGGCTCATCGTTTTTCATCAGCCTGCCAAATTTGAGTTTTTCAACAGGCTGGTAAAGATATGATCAGAAATGATAGGCCGTGTTTCCGGTGACGGAGAGGAACTTGATCTCGTCCCACTCGTTCCAGCCCCAGTAATAGGAGGTGTCGAGACCCAGGGAGATGGAGTCGGTGACGAAAAAGTCGACGCCCGCGCCGATTCGGGTTACGGGGTGGCACTCCCAGTTGATGAAGGTGCGGCTCTTGCCGTAGACCTTGGCGTTGGTTTGGACCTCGCCCATCATGGCCCCGCCCCCTATGGTGAAATAGGGTGAAAACCAGTCGAGCTTGCCGATGGGCGGCTGGAGGCGGCCCGAAAGCATGGCCATCTGCACGTCCACGCCCATGTCGGCGCTGACGGGTTTTCCGCCGTAGATGTAGGAGCCGCTCCATTCGAACTTGTCCATCCAGTCCAGGGTGAATTCCGCCCCGAAAATGCCCGTGAACTTGTAGCCTATGGATAGCCGGGCCCCGAAGGTGTTGTCGAAGTCGGCGTCCAGGCCCACGGGCTTAATTTCTTCGGTGAGATCGTTTATGTCGAGCATTTCAAGGACGTAGGAAAGGCCCAGGCCCACGGAAAGGGGCTTTTTGACCGTGCCGTGCCCGTAACGCGAGCCGTAGGTGGGCTCGTAATATTTGCCGTCCTCCGCGAAAGCCGGAACAACGGGCAGGGCGACGGCCAGGCAGACTATGGCCAAGAGGGTTTTTTTCAACATGGCGGGCCTCCGGATTTGGGATCGTAAACAGGACGCCGATTCGATTCTTACGGCGATTTTTCGCAACGTATCAAAAAATTTACCCGCAAGCAATCGTTTAAAGGCTCATACACAACCGGGCCGGGGCAGGGGCCTTCCGTTTGCTTGACACGTAAGTGGTTGAAAGCTACATTAAAGCAAATATCGCCCGTAGGGCGCAATGAAAAAGAACACAAAAGAACGACAGAAGCACGGAAAAAAATTGGGAAACACTGGCCACAGCAAGGAACTGGGGGAGTTTTACAGGCTCTTCCGGGACGAGGGAATCGAGAGGGTGGAGGACCGCCTGAAGGTGCTTACGGCCTTTCTCTCCTCAGAGGAGCACATGAGTGCGGCCCGACTCACCCAGATGCTGGAGGAGGGCGGGCATCCCTTCGACATCGAGTTCGTGCGGGAAACCCTGCGCCTCCTGTGCCGCTACGGCTTCGCCCAGCGCCACCATTTCGAGGGCGGCAAAAGCCTGTACGAGCACCGGCACTTGGGCCACCACCACGACCATTTCATCTGCACCCGCTGCGGGGCCATCACCGAATTTTACGACGAGGCCCTGGAGAAACTCCAGGCCAATATAGCCAGAAAACACGGTTTTAGGGTTCTCCAGCACCGCATGGAGCTTTACGGCCTGTGCGAAAACTGCAACAAGGACCGCTTCCGGCCCCTTTCCCTCACGGCGGCCAAGGCCGGCGAAACGGTGGTGATAAGGGAGCTTTCGGGCGGAAGCGAGGCAAGGCGAAGGCTTTTGAGCATGGGGCTTAGGACCGGCGACGTACTGGAGGTCCTCATCAACACCGGAGACGGCCAGGTGGTGGTGGTGGTGGATGGCAGGCGCTACGCCCTTGGCCGGGGCCTTGCGGAAAAAATCTTCGTGGCGGCGCACGTTCAGTAGGCAGCGGGCGGCTCGAAGGTTATCTTGAATTTGCTCGAATAAAAACAGGCCGATACGAAAAAGTATAGATCATGGATGAGCCTCTGATTCGCCCCTTTGATCCCGAAGCCGACATGGAAGGCGTTTACGCCTGCTACGCGGAGGGCTTCCGCCACATCGTCTGGCCATTTCTGGATCACGCGGACAAATCCCTCAACATGGACATCCTTCGCCTTTTCTGGAAGGGATGCACCCACGGGTTCGTGGCTGAGCAGGGCGGGGAGGTTCACGGGGTGATTTTCGGGAGCATCCCGGAAAGGCCGAAGCACGTGCTTTCCATGATCCCCAGGGGCGCGGGGCTAATGCTCAGGGCCGCCCTGGGACAGGGCATGGAGCCCGTCGCCCGGCGTCATTTTTTTAACATGGCCTTGGGCTACGCCCCACACGTTTTGAGGCACCCGGTGGATTTTTCATCCGCCGAGATTCTCCTTTTCACGTCGAGAAAGCTTCTCCGGGGCCGGGGCATGGGAAGGAAGCTCATGGACGCCTTTGTTCAAAAGGCCAAAAGCGAAAAGGTCCCCTCTATCCACGTGTGCACGGACACTTCCCTTTCCTGGCATTTCTACGAGGCATACGGGTTTTCGAGGGTGCGCGAGTTTCCCATGAAGGCTTATTCCATAAGCCTTCCGGGCCAGGATCACCAGGGCTTGATTTATCGGATGGGGCTTTGATGGGAAAATCAGGAATTAACTTTTATGATCGGAATAGCGGCATAAGAACAGAAGCAATGGCGTGGTTATCTAACTAAAGGCAGACCAGGGTCGCAAGTTTTTTAAGGACCTGGGCTATCGAAAAATATGGGAGCTCGCACACAAATACCGTGTTTCTTGCCCGCCAATCCAGGCTTTTCACCTGATCGGCAAGGATGGCTCCTGTAACGCCTGATCCTTCCGGGATCAGAACCTCGAACGGATAACCCTTCACCCTGTTGGTTATTGGACAAAAGAGAGCCAATCCCACTTTTGAGTTATAGGCTCCGGGTGAAATTATCAACGCAGGACGTCTTCCTGCCTGTTAATGTCCTGCCTGCGGATCAAGACTCAGCCATACCACCTCGCCCCGTTGCGGGACCCAGTCGTTCACCATGCCTCGTTACCCACGGCCTGCCCGGTTTCCAGTTCCTTGTGCAGATTTTCAGGAGTGACCCCTGCCAAAAGGGTTTCCAACGTATAGCTGGCCGATGCTTCCTTGTCGCTCCGGGTTGAATCGATCGGATGCGCTGCCGAAAAATCGGCCGTACCGGGCGGGAATTCCCGGATGCCTTTTTGATTTTTCGATTTCACCTTCATTGCTTACTCCCCAAGTTTAAATCACTTGAAAATCCCCGCCAGATCCGGGTCTTCCTTGGCCTGGGCCGCGTATGAGGGCTTGAGCCCCACGGCCTTGGCCAGCACTCTTTCAGCCTCGCCGGTTCTTCCCTGGCGGGCCAGGACGCAGGCCAGGTTGTACAGCACGGGCGCGGGCTCCGCCCCAAGGGCAAGGGCGCGGCCAAGATCGGATTCGGCTTCGGAAAGCCGCGAAAGGGCCGCAAGGGAAAGCCCCCGGCCCGCGCGGGCTTCGCCGTCCATGGGGTTTCGGGCCAGGGCTTCGTCGAAGACAGACAGCGCCTCTTCCGGCTCGTTCATGGTGACAAGGAGCATCCCCAGGTTGCAGCGGGCCAGGGTCAGGGAAGGATCGAGCGAAAGGGCGCGGCGAAGGTCGGCAAGGGCCTCCGGGAGGCGTCCCAGGGAGCGGAGGCTTTCGGCCCGGTTATAGAGGGCCACGGCGTTATTCGGATTGATTTCAAGGGCCTTGCCGTACAGGGAAAGGGCCTCGTCGTGATTTCCCCTTTTGGCCGCGCCGGTTCCCAGGGCGTTATAGGGTACATCGAAGGTGCTTTCGATGTTTCGGGGCACGAAGGAATACGGCCAGTAAACGCCAAGCGCCACCACGGCCAAAACCGCGCATGAAGCCCCAGGCAGCAGACGGCGGCGGTGCCTTAAGGCGTCGGGAAGGCCCGTCAGAAAAACGCCGCCCGTGGCGCACAAAAGGGGCAGGATGGGAAGCCTGTAGCGGGAGGCCACGTGAAAGGCGATCACCGAGCCTGCGTAAACCGCGAAAAACAGGGCAGGAACGAAAAATCTCCGGCGATCCGGCCAAAGCATGACGAAGCCCGCGAGCCCCAGGCAGAGAAGCAGCCCGGAGCCTACGAAAAGCGCCCTCAGTACGGGAAAACGGTGGCGGGCGAAGTCGAAGGAGTAGTTGTCGGCGATTTCCAAGGCCGAGAAAAACATTGCGGCCTTTCTGAGCAGAAGGCGCGAGGTGTCGCCCGGGTGGTCAATCACGTAATCGAGGCCCCGGCGGAGATAGAAGCGTGAGACATCAGAGGATTTCATGTGCGTCCGCCCCGAAAGGCGTTCGGCCTCGCGCCTGAAATCCTCCTCCTCGAACTCCGGCACAAGACGCACGTTTTCCGGGTTTTCAAAGGCCCCTTTCGATTCCGGCCCGTTTCCGTAGTAGAAATTCTGCCCTCCCTGGCTTGTGAGAAGCACGAAATCGCCCTCGGCAAGATAATTGTGGATGCTTGCGGGCGACACCGCCGCGAAAAAGCCTGCTGCGTAGAAGATGGCCGGGATGAGCCTGCTGGCGGTCGGCCCTTTTGCCGCAAAAACCAGCCACACGCAGAAAACCGGCACGAAAAGAAGCAGATTGGCCCGTGTGAGGGCGGCAAGGCCCAGAAAAACGCCCGCCAAAAGCGACATCCTGGCGGAAGGGCTTTTCCCCGCCTTTAGGGCCGCGTAAAGGGCTGTGGAAACAAGGAGGATTCCAAGGGGCTCCTTGCCCAGAATTCCGTCGTAAAACAGAAAGAGCCCGCAGAGGATATGAAGAAGGGCCGCCGCGATTCCGGCCCGCCTTCCGCCGAGTTCCCGCCCGATTCCGTATATCAGGACCGTTGAAACGCTGGACAGGATAACGTTGAAAAGCCGCGCCGTCAGAATCGACTGCCCGAAAACGGAATACAGCAGGGCCAGGATGTAGGGGTAGAGGCCATCCTGGTAAAAGGCGCGTGAGGCGATGAGCTTTCCGCCCATTATTTCCAAGGCCTTTTCATGGTAGGCCTCGGAGTCTATCACAAGGGTCGAAAAATAGTCGTCGTTACGCAGAATAAAAAGGTAAATAAGCCTGAGGGCAAGGCTTGCGCAGAAAAGGATAAAGGGGTAACTAAGATGAGGCGGGAGCCGAAAATACCGAAGGGCGACCCCGGAGGGCGGAGCGATAGGCCCCCCCGGCCCTTTTCCGGCGGCGTTCCCTGAAACCGGCATCTTATCTTTTTTCGGGCGACGGCTCATGGCGTTTATCGTAACCGTTCGGAAAGGCATGGAAAAGATCCATGAAACGGACAGTAGCCTTTGAGAAAAACGCCCGCAACATTTTTTTTCACGTGCTCACCAACTGCAACCTTTCATGCCGCCACTGCTACATAAACCCGGCCCAGCACGGCAAGGGCATGGTGAGCCTTGCCACGGCAAAAAAGTGGATGGCTGAACTTTCGGGGAAAACCGGTGAATCCAACCTCATCCTTCTTGGCGGCGAGCCCACCCTTCATCCCGACCTTCCCGAAATCGCACGGGCCGCGAAAGAGATGGGCTACGCAAGTGTCACCGTGGACACCAACGGTTTTCTGTTCCACGATTTCCTGGATCGCGTGACGCCAAGCGACGCGGAGGTTATCAGCTTTTCCATTGACGGGCCGACCGCCGCCAAAAACGACCTTCTGCGCGGCCCCGGCTCCTTCGAGGCCTGCGTATCCGGCATTCGACGGGCGAAGGAGCGCGGCTTTTCGGTCTCTGTGATCACCACCGTAACGGGCGACACCATAGACGATCTCGCACTCATGCCGCCCCTCCTGGCGGGTCTTGGGGTGAACCGCTTTTTCATCCAGGTGATAGGCTTGCGGGGCAGGGGGACCACGGCTGTCCAGGCCCGGCGGGACCGCTGGAAGGCGGTGGTCCCCAAGGTCGCCCAAAACGCCGCTTCATTGGGTTTGACCGTGATACATCCCAAGGTTTATCTTGATTCTGATGAGCCCTTCGCCTGCGCCGGGCGCGAGGCTGAAAACTACTTCGTGTTCCCCAACGGAAGGGTCTATCGCTGCCCCCTGTGCGAGGATTTCCCCCTTCACGCCTACAGCATCAGAAGCGGGCGGCTTAGAAAGCGCCCCGGCATCACCGAGGACAGGTTTTTTTCCCTCGATATCCCCGAAGGCTGCGTGATCAACCGCCTGATTCAGCCCGGCAACACGGCCTGCGACGAAAAGGGTGGGCCGCTTTTCAAGGTGGCGTGTTGTATGCTGAAAGAAGAAACAACTCCCGACTGAGGACAAAAGGTGCAAGGACCGCTTGTAAACGACGCCCGCCACATCTTCCGGGCCGCCCTGGCCGCAGCAGACGCGGGCGAGGCCGTCAGAAGGACGCTTGCGCTTTCGGAGGGCGACCGGCTGAAGGTGGGCGAAAGCATCCTCTCCCTTTCCGGCTACGACCGGATTTACGCGGTGGGGGCGGGAAAGGCTGTGGTTCCAATGGCGGCGGCCCTGGAGGACATCCTGGGGGAGAGGCTCACAGCCGGGGCGGTGGTCACCAAGTACGGCCACGCCGGGCCGCTTTCCAGAATCGAGGTGATGGAGGCCGACCACCCCATACCCGACACCCAGGGGCTTTCCGGGGTGCGGAAAATTCTGAAGCTCATTACCCCGGCAAACGAGCGCGACCTGGTTTTCTGCCTCTTTTCCGGCGGGGCCTCGGCCCTTATGCCCCATCCAGCCGAAGGGCTCACCCTTCACGAAAAGCAGACCGCTACCACGCTCCTTTTAAAAAGCGGGGCGCGCATACATGAGGTCAACACCGTCCGCAAGCACCTTTCGATGGTGAAGGGCGGCAGGCTTTTAAAGGCCGCGCATCCGGCGAAAACGGTCACCATCATGATCTCGGACGTGATAGGCGACGACCCCTCGGTTATAGCCTCAGGCCCCACTTCTCCAGATTCGAGCACCTTCGGAGAGGCCATCGAGATTCTTTCCCGCTACGGCCTTTCAAGCCGGGTCCCCAGGGCCGTCTCCAACTGGCTGGAGCGAGGGGCGCGCGGCGAGATTCCCGAAACCCCCAAGCCTGGCGATCCGATTTTCGATTCGGCCATCAACATCGTGGCGGCAAGCCTCGGCCTTAGCCTCAACGCGGCTGAAAAAATGGCCCGCTCCAAGGGCTACAACACCTTAGTCCTCACCTCCCGCCTTTGCGGAGAAGCACGGGAGGCCGCCAGGGCACTCTCCGCCGTGGCCCTGGAAGCGGCTCTGAACGGCAGGCCCGTGAAACGGCCCGCCTGCATCATTTCGGGCGGCGAGACCACCGTTACGGTGGCGGGCGGCGGCCTGGGCGGGCGCAACCAGGAACTGGCCCTGTCGGCGGCCCTGGAGCTTGACGGAGACCCGGAAATCCTCCTCCTTTCCATAGGAACCGACGGAAGCGACGGCCCCACCAGGGCTGCGGGCGCTCTTGCGGACAACACCACCGTAAAGCGTGCCAGGGCCGCCGGGCTTTCGCCCGAAGCCTTTTTGAAGGCCAACGACTCCCACCGTTTTTTCGAGGCCCTGGGCGACACCGTCACCACCGGCCCCACCAGAACCAACGTAATGGACATGCAGGTTTTTCTGATTCCCTGATTGTAGAGGGTAAAATTCCACATCCAGTGAGTCGGCAGTAAATCGCCAAAATTTTTTTGACAAACGTAAAAAAATGCTGTTACATGTCCTTATCCGGGAGACATGCGAATCCGCCCCCTATCCTCCCTTTGACAACCCGCATAGCGCAGGCTGCTCACAAGCGATGAAATGCAAGGAAGGTGAACAGCGCGGGAAGGAATAGTACTTTTCGTACATGACGCCCCGCGCTGTGAAACCTGACGAAGCAGTTCGCGCTTGTGGACAGCCTGTAACGAAAGGTAAATCCATGACCCGCAAACAAGCCCCCACCGCAAACCGCATCATTCTGAACAGCGACCTCACCGGCTTCGACTCCGCCTCCCGCATCACGGAGGATCACCGCAAGATCATGCGCAACTACGCCTCGCCCCTGCTTTCCGGGCCCGCGCCTACGGACCTTTTGCTTGAAATGATAGCTCACATGTTCACCGAGGAGGAGGCCGCCATAGCCGCCCACCTTCCTCCGCTTCGCCCCCGCACGGCCCAGAAGGTGGCCGAAAAAACAGGCAGGAGCGTTAACGAGGTCAAGGGCATCCTGGACCATCTTTCCTTCCGCAAGGCCATAATCCTGGCATCGGGCACGCCGTCCAAGTACGCCATCATGCCCATAGTTCCCGGCACCTTTGAAATGGCGCTCATGACCAAGGACCTTTCCACCAGAAACGAGTGGCACAAAAAATTCGCACAGTACTTCGAAAAGCTCTGGGAAACCGGCTATATCGCCGATTACAAGCGCTACAGCAAGGCCCTGGTGCGGTACGTGCCGGTGCAGTCGCTTACCGGCTCGCTCCAGTCCGCCTGGCCCTCGGATTACCTGGACGAAATTCTCTCCCGCTACGACGATTTCGCGGTCACCCACTGCCAGTGCCGCCTTGCCATGGAGCTTTCGGACAAGGGATGCGGAAAGCCCCTGGAGGCCTGCGCCAGCTTCGGCCCCCTGGTGAAGCCCCTTCTGGAGCGCGGCCTGGCCCGGAGGGTGGGCAAGGCCGAGATGCTGGCCATCAAGAAGAACGCCGAGGAAAACGGCTGCGTCACCTGGCTCATGAACGCCGCCGGCGACCCCAAGGGCGACTGCTCCTGCTCCTGCTGCGGATGCTGCTGCCACGCCCTTCGCTCGGTCACCCAGTACAACGTGCCGGGCATGATCGCCACCCCGCATTTCATGCCGGAAAAAGCCGAGGAAAAGTGCAAGCGCTGCGGCCTTTGCGTCAAGGCCTGCCCCATGAACGCCTGGACCGCGAACCCGGACAAGACCGTCTCCTTTGACCGGAAAAGGTGCATCGGCTGCGGCCTGTGCGTGGTGTCCTGCAAGCCGGGGGCCTTAAGCCTTTCCCCCATCGGGAAGGTGAAGCCGCCGGAGGAGAACTACCTATCCCTCTTGTTGAAGCTCTTTCCGGGCTTTGCGGCCAACTCGGTTTCAGTGTTTGCAAAGCGCATCCTTAAGTTGTAAATGAGAAGGGTCGGCAGAGGGCTGTCGGCGCTATACTGGTTACATTTGCCGTCAGTCAGTCAAAAGGGATGAAGATGAGAAAATTTCTTCCGGTGATGGTTGCGGTTCTTTTGTCCGTTTGCGCGTCCCTTTCCCTGGCCGGACCCAAAAAGCTCACCGTCGATCAGGTGCTTTCGGGCATCGAGGGCCGGTACAAAACAAGCGGCATGTGCGCGAAATTCTACCAGGAAGCCACCCTTGCGGGAATGGGGATATCCGACAACGCCACCGGCTCGGTTTGTTTCAAGGCCCCGGACAAGATGGCCTGGAAGTACGAAAAGCCCGAGGAGCAGGAGGTGGTCACCGACGGCAAAATTCTGTGGATTTACCGCAAGGTGGACAACCAGGTGATGGTGGGCGAGGCCGGGGCCTTTTTCGGCTCCGGCGAGGGTGCGAGCTTTTTTTCGGACGTGACCCGGCTGAAAAAAATGTTCACAGTAAGTTTCGCCAAGGGCATGATTCCCGAAAAATGGTCCAAAAGCGGCTGGTACGCCTTAAGGCTCATCCCCAAGAAAAAGCGCCCGGAATTCGTGGAGCTAAACCTTGCGGTTGACGCCAGGACCTTTGAAATCCAGGAATCCGTCTCCAAGAATCAGGCTGGCGACAGCACTCGGATTCTTTTCTACGATCTTGCCTTCAACCAGAAGCTGCCGGACTCCAAATTCGTCTTCATCGCCCCTAAGGGAGCGGACGTGATGAAGATGGAATAGGGAAGACGGTGAAAAAATCGTGGCTACGGCGTCCGTGATTACACCTCCCGGCCATTCGTAGGTTGGGTGGTTCTGCCCGTAGGGCAGGTTCACCCAACAACTTTTTAATGTGGTGACATATGGAGTTTATAAGAAAATTTTTTAAGTTATCAAAAAAGATGATTGAGCCTGTAATAGCTGACGTTAGCTCCAATGAATCGCCTATGATATTGCTGGATATTAAAATATGTAATATATCTAAACTCGCTGACGGATTAAGTCCTGTTGATTTAATCAACTGCATTAAATTTTTTCAGCAAATTTGTTATAAAATTGTATATGAATTTGGTGGCCAAATTAATAAATGCGAAACTGATCATGTTCAATCTTTTTGGTTATTAGCTCAAGATAGTTATTGTACTAATTTTATCGAATATGGTAGTGCAGCGTTTAAAATAATTCATGAATTAAAAAATATTAATTTGAAATATGTGCATAAAAAAATTTACAGCATACCTGTGAATTGTATTTTAACTATGGGATCGTGTGGATATTTTATAAAAAATAACGAGATTGTTAATGTTATTGGGCTTCCAGTTATTAGGTTAAATAGATATATGAAATTAATAGGTAAGATAGAAAATTCTATTGTAGTAGATGACTCAATTAAAAATATATTTAAAGATTATACATACAGCAGAATTGAGGCATCAGAAGAGAAATTATATAAATTACATCAGATTTAACAGCCGTTACATAGCTATTTTAATTGGCCGCAACAGCACCAGGGCAGGCGCGGCCTATATGCCAATGGCGACATTGATAAAGTCAGGAGGATTTCCATGAAAAAATCGCGTTTGGCTGTTCTTTGTTTTTTGGTTTTTCTTATTGGCGCGCCCCAGGCGTTTTCCGGCGAAGCGGGTAAAAATATCGGCTTGGGGCTGCACGCCGGGCTCACCGTTCCTTCAAGTCCCACCATCGGGGTTGAGAGCACCTTCATCGAAACCGATACGGGCGGCACGTCGCCTTCTTTCGGCTGCAGTTTGGACTGGTTTTTCGCCCCTGATTTCAGCGTTTCCCTGGGTGTCGATTACTGTAAATTTTCCATCGACGGGAAAAGCGGCGGCGGCAAGGCGGCAATGGGGGACGCCACAACGATTCCGGTTTCGCTTTCGCTGCGCTATCAGCCCACTTTAAACAAGGTGTTCATGCCCTACATCGGTATTGGAGGCAACTACCTGATTTGCGATTTCAGCGAATCGCAGCTAATTAGGGACGCCATTGCCTCGGTTGGCGTCAACGACACCCTTGATCTGGAAAACTCATTTGGTGTCGTGGTTTCAGGCGGCCTGGATTTGATGGTAAGCGACAGGAATTCGGTGGGCATAGGCCTTAGTTATTCATGGAACAACACCAAGATGGAGATCGGTGGAGAAAAGAGCGACTCGTTCGACCTGAACGCTTTCCAGGCCTCAGTCGGATGGAAGCATTACTTCTGAGCCTGAATTTTATTGACGGGTTTCACCGCCGGGTCTTCCGGCCCGGAACAGGTTGCACTGAAAAAATTATTGGGACCACCCGGCCTTCTTAAAAAATTGCAGGTTGGATGGATCCGTACGAAGTGCGGGTTCATCCAACAGCTTCCCGTGAATTCAAGATGTTGAGTGAAACATCGCCTTTCGGCTCGCCCCCCCAACATACGATACAAAAAAGTAGGGAAAATGCCCACCGATATTCTCAATATAGAAGACATCAAACCAGGCGATATTTATGAAGATATATTTTATCATCCTTGCTTGTGTCTTTCGGTGACAGGTGATGAGGTAATGGGGATTTCGCTAGTCGATGGCTCATGCCCACGTTTTAGCGCAGTTGGATTGGATTATTTAAGAAAGTTGCGAATAGAGGAAGCATGGATATGGCGTATGAAAGGCCCACAGCCATTATCTGAAGATGAGTTAGAACGTATACAATCAATAGCAAATAAGTGGTGGAGTGAACGCTCGTATAATAAAATTGAACCAAGATTAAACAAGGAATTGTATATAAAAAATGCTAAACCTGAAAAAATTGGAATAAAAAAAGAATTTTTTAAGTTGCTATCTGACGATTTAATAAGAAAAGAAACTATATCAGGATTTGAAAAACTTTTGGTAAAGGCAAGAGCAGCTAACTATTCTATTGCGCTAATATTAGAGGCTATTCTATTAGCTAATGAGTACGATATCGTTGAATCATTTAAAAAATTAGCATTTTTTATTAATAAAAAATCATTTATGACTCCATTTGCATTATTAGCTAGAGGTCGTATTTATTGCGATAAATTATGTAATTATGAAAATGCATTAATTGATTTTAATACTATTAATACTATGGAAGATTACATGGGCGATTTAAAAGAGTGGATACTTATTTTAGGCTTATATTTAAAAGGCAATGCATTATATTATTTAGGTAAAATGAAAGAGGCCATAGTAATTTTTGATGAAGTGATTGAAAATTTCGGAGAAGGTAAGGAACTATTTTTGGACCTAATGATAGGAAATGCAATGTTCCGAAAAGCAACTATACTTGATAAAGGCGGAAAAAAATATGAAGCCATAAATCTTTATAATGACTTAATTGTTAAATTCGGTAACAGGGATGAGATATCTCTGGTAGAGCTTACTGCTTGGAGTTTTATTTACAAAGGAATATCTCTTGATACTATTGAGTGTAAGAAAGAGGCTATAGATACTTTTAGTGAATTGATTATCCGCTTCAGTGATCATGAAGAAGTATGTATTTTAGAACTTGTAGGTATAGCATTTATTCAAAAATGTATAATACTATATGAGATGAGGATGCTCGATGACTCTGATAAAGTTGCAAACGAAGTTATAAAAAGGTTCGGTAGAAGAAAAAAATCAACACTTAAACAATTTGTAAATAAAGCTCTTGCATTAAAGCTATCAGCCAGTGTGTGTAATGATGATTCTAAAGGCTCTTGCTATTCCAAGCATATAATCAATCTTTTTCAGTTGAAATCCATTTCGATACGCCCACGATTAGAAGGCACAAACCCACTATCCAGTTACCGAGCAGGGTGAAGAGGGTGCGGCCCGACAGAAAAGCCGCCCTGCCGGTAATGGTTTCCTGGCGGAACAGGCCGCTTTTCGCCTCTATCTTTCCGGTTGGCGAGATTATTGCGCAAAACCCGCTGTTTCCGGCCCGCAGCAGAAAGCGGCGGTTCTCTATGGCCCGCATCCTGTTGGCGTCAAGGTGCAGGTGGGGCATGGCCGAATCCCCGAACCAGGTGTCGTTGGAAAGGTTCACCAGTATTTTCGCGCCCTGCCGCACGGCCCTGGCCACGTGGGCCGGGTAAAGGGCCTCCAGGCAGATGGACGCCCCCATGAGGCCGAAGTCGGTATCGGTGGCGGCCCTGCCTTTTCCCTTTATGAACTTGTGCGGGGCCTCGTAGTAATCCCCCAGAATGTCGCCAGCTGGCGCGGTTTCGGCGTAGGGCAGGAGAATTTTCTTGTCGTAGGCGGTCACCCTGCCGGTCCCCGATATAAAATATGCGCAGTTGATGGCCCCAAGGGGCAGCATCCTAAGCCCACCTGTCACCAGCAGAGTGTTCGGCCCTGCCTGGCCCACCAGTTCGGAAAAAAGCCCGTCGGTGATCTCTTGCGGGCTGTTCAGAACCGTTTCCGGCCACACGATCATGCGAAACGGCGCGGAATCCGGCCTTTTTTCGTTCAGGACCCCGCTTAAGGAAAGGTAGGCCTTCACCCTTCCGTAAAAGCCCATGCCGCTCCAGCGCTCCTTTGCCGTGTGGTTGCCCTGTACCAGGGTCACGGCGAACCCGTCCCGCCTGATGGCATCCTTGTACGCCGGAGTCCACCTTGCAAGCTGAACCAATCCGTAGAAAACCGGCGCGAATATGAAGAAGAGCAATAAGAGGGCCGTGCGCCTGGTCCCGGGGGGCGAGTCCCCCTGTCCGGTGGCGGTTCCGGGCACCCCAAGGGCTCCGAAGGCAATCACGCCGTTCGCCCCGGCAAGAAGAAAGCCCGCGCCGAATACCCCCGCGATATCCGCAACCTGTGCGTAGGGGAGAAAGCCCAACGAGGCGTAGCCAAGATGCCCCCAGGGAACGAATCCGAAAATCCACTCCTTGGAAAACTCCGTAATAACCCACAGCGAGGGCGCTGTTACGGCGAAAAAAAACAGGGCCTTGCGTTTTAAAAGGTGAAAGAGAATCCCGAAAGCGCCATAGAGCAGGAAATGTGGAAGGATGAGGCAGAACGCCAGGAACAGGGCCGCCGTAAGGGGCGATTTCTCGTACTGGTCAACCAGGGACCCATAGAGCCAGTATCCCATGAAGGCGGAAAAGAGAGCGCCGAACAGAGCCCCCTTTAAAAAGGCCGAAAGCCGGGTTTTTGCCGCGAAAAGGGCGCAGAAAAGCGGCGAGAGACAGAAAAAGGCCAGGGGCCAGGCCCCGACCGGCGAAAAGGCCAGGGGATAGAGGCAGGCTGAAATTATGGCAAGGCCCCAAAAAAGCATGTCACAGCCACCCGTGAGAGGTTGGAAAAAAAATGGAATCAGGATGAGGGGCCGTCACCATGCATCGGTGTTCAGCCTTTTTGCCGCCAATACCCCCACCAGCCAGGGAATGAGCCAGTAATCGATGGCTCCGGAAACCAGAAAAGCGAACCCGATTATGAAAAAAAGCCACGAACCGGTGGTCGCTCCGGGTTCAAGAACTGACTGCCCCGGCTGGTCCGGGTCGTAATGGACCTTGATTTCCGCTCCAGGCGGATATTTTTTCAGCGTCTCCAAGGGCTTTTGCGGGTTGTTTTTCCAGTCCCGGTCAAAGCCCAGCCGGTCGCCCGTGAGGGCCGCGCCGTCCACCGAATATCCGTAGACGACCGAGGCGCAGTAGCCCATCCTGCCCTTGCTGTGGCGCTTGGTCAACATTTTCGACTCTTTCACCACGCCCTTCGCAATGGGCCAGGAAAGGCTTCTTTTCGCCTCTTTCACGTGGCTTGCGCCCATCCACGCAAGGACGATTCCGCCCGCGAGAAACATGACCGCCACCGCCCGCACGATCTTTACCACCCTGGCCAGCTGTTCCGTTTCCGCCATTTAAATTTCCTTTCAGGCAAGCGCTGCTTGCACCTGGGAAAATATCAATGCGCCATGCCTTCGGTAAGGCGCATTATACCTCTTTTTTGGGAGCTTGCAGGAAAACTTCCGCGAATGCCGCATTTTATTCTGTCACGGTCAGCCGCTGCAAGGCGGAAACCGGATGATATTGATTCCTCCCAGGTTTGAGAGTCCCGGCGGAGCGCAAAATTTATGGGCCCCTTTTCGCCATGACCGGTTTTCACCTGTCAAAGTGAGGTCTTTCCGCTAACAATTACGAAGAAATGCGGGTGTTCGCCTAATTTTTTTGCAAAACCATATTGACAAAGCATCCTATGATGGTATAGGAAAGGGAAGCCCCGAAAGATAACTGTTCAAGAGAGTTCCGTTCGCCGGATGCCGATCAAGCCTGTCGATGCCCGAATATTCCCTTGGGAATCCCTGCAGGCGGCGGAATTTTTGAGAACTCATCAGCCGAGGCGATCCTGTCTGTTTTTTTTCTCAACAATCCATCACTCATTTCCAGTAAGGGGGGGACATGACCAAGCCTGAGCTCATCGACAAAATGGCCAAAGAAGCGAGCATAACCAAGGTGCAGGCAAACGCGGCGCTGGCTTCCTTCATCGACAGCGTAAAGGTGACCCTGAAGAAAAAGGACGGCAAGCTCACCCTGGTGGGCTTCGGCACTTTCACCAAGGTACGCCGCAAGGCCCGCACGGGCCGCAATCCCCAGACCGGCGCGCCCATAAAGATAAAGGCTTCCAATGCCGTCAAGTTCAAGCCGGGCAAAGGCCTGAAGGAAGCCGTGTAAGGGGCGTCCCGGGTTTTTGGGGGATTCGGAGGGGGGGCTCGTCCGGAATCCGCCGGTTTCTGAACGCGAAAGACTTGCCAAGCAGACGGCACCGGGGATGAAGTACCAAAGGTACTCTCTCCTGCGGTGCCGTTTGCATTTACTGGCCGGTTTTGGGCAGGCCCCGATATTTCAGGAGAAGCGGAATGAGCAAACGGAAGGGAAAATGGGTTATCGCCTGCCTTTGTATAGTCACGGTCATCGGTTGCGCAGGGTATCCCGTTAAGGAGCGGAAGGCGCGGGACATGCTCAACCGGGCGATTCTTCTGTATCAGCAGGGGGAATCGGAAAGCGCGGACGGCATGCTTTCCGACATCAGGGATAATTACGCCGACACCGCAGCCGCCACCGAAGCCATAAGAATGCTGCTGGGCCAGGAGCCAGGCGATTACGCGAAGACTCCCTGCGCCCCCGCCGAATGCATGGATGCGATTTTGGATGCGGCGGTGGACCGGGCCGAAAAGATAGGGACCTCCGAGGCCAAGAAGGACGTGATAACCCTTGCTGTGCTTCTGGGAAAATACGTGGGCGACGGCGAGATGCCTTCGTTTCCTCCGAGCCTGGACGATTACGACGAGGATTACACGGAAGGGGAATCCGGCGATGAACGGGTCTCCGACCCAGCCCTTGAAACTGTGAAAAACGCCTACATGGCGGCGATGGCCTTTTTTCTGGACAAGCCCAAGGGCGTGGCCACCCTGACGGAACTGGAAGACTACGGATTCGAGGTTCCGGCAGGAGTCACCTTCAAAATTTCGGACGGGCGCGAAAAAAGCCTCGCAATTACGGCCTGGTCGGAAAAGGGACTCACGGTCTACTCCATCGATGCGGAAGGCGAAATAACCGAAACCCTCCTGCCCGGGGCGGAAAGGCCGGTAAAGGGCGGCGAGGGCCCTCGCCCCGGCCCGGTCGAGGCTGTCAGGGCAGACAAAACTGCCGAATCCGACATAAAAAACGCCTATGTGGCGGCCCAGATTTTTTTCGTGGACAACCCGAAGGGCCAGGTTACCCTGGAGCGCCTCAGGGAGGCCGGATTCAGGGCGTCCGAGGGCGTGACGGCGGTTGTGGAAAAAGGCGGGGAGGACAGCCTTTCCATAAAAACCTGGCACGAAAAGGGTGCCACCGTCTTTCACATCGACGCGGCAGGGGGCATAACGCGGGAACCCAGAAAATAACGCGGAAACCGGATGCTTTTCAGGCGGCCCGCCCTTTGGGGGAAGGCCGCTTTTTTCTTTCCGTCAGCCCTTGGTCTCAAATTCAGACACGAGTCAGATGATCCCGCCGAAAACCCTGGGCTCGGTGCCTTCCTTTATGCGGGCAACGTTGGCCGAGTGGCGGCGGAAAATCATGATGGTCATGGCCGTGGCCACGATGCCCACCGGGACCATGCCCGTGAATGCGAAGGCCACCACGGGCAACACCAGGGCCGCGCACAGGGAGCCCACAGACACCCGGCCCGTCACGAAAAGCCCCGCGATAAAGACCAGGAGAACCCAGAGAAAGCCTAAGGGCGTCCAGGCGGCAAGGCACCCGCCCGCCGTGGCGACTCCCTTTCCGCCGCCTTTGAAATCGGTCCAGACCGGGTATATGTGGCCCAGAAAGGCCGCAAGGCCGGTGAGCGCCACTATCAGGTCGCCCGCTCCCATGTGCCTGGCCACGAAGATCAGGACCCAGCCCTTTGCCATGTCCGCGCCGAGGGTTATGAGGCCCATGGCAGGGCCAGCGTTGCGCATGACGTTGGTTGCGCCTATGTTGCCGCTTCCCAGAGCCCTTATGTCCATGTCGTGCCTGAAACGGAAAAACGCCGCGCCAAAGGGGACAGACCCCAAAAGATAAGCCAGGACCGGCAACGCGTACTTTATCATGATCATCAAAAGCTCCTTTCACGACTGTCTTTTGCAGGGACGGCGACGAAATGGGATATGATCGGGCAATATCTTAAACGGGCCTGAAAAACAGTCAAACAAAAAAAGCGGAATAAAAAACAAAAATTTTACTTTCGCCCGGACGCGGGCGTATTCACCCGCTTTCCGGCCTTTTGGCTGAGAAATCGACCGGGGCGGAAAACCCCAGGCAATTATTCCTTGCCCAAGTGTGGTAAGTGCGGTTAAGATAACCCCGTGGAATACAAAATTTTCATTCCACGCGGCGGGATTTTCACAAGCGCCTTTTGGTTTTGACTCATCACCGGACCATTGGGGCAAGCGCCCTTTTTGTGACCGGGCCGGGTGAACCGGCAGGAAGGACTATGGCTTTGAACGTGCGTCACGTGGTTTTGTGGCTTGTTATCCTGGTGGCCATGATAGGGCTGTTCCAGGTTTTTGACCGCAAGACATCGGCGGAAAAGGAACTCGTCTACTCGGATTTCCTGTCCATGGCCGAAAAGGGCCAGATAGCGTCCGTAACCATCAGAAATCAGAACGTATCCGTCAAGTCAACCGATGGCCGCAGTTTTCATACCTTTGCCCCACGGGATGAAAACATGGTGAGCACCCTGAAGGCTTCAGGGGTGCGCATCGAGGCAAGGCCCGAAAACGAGAGCCACTGGAAGCTCATCCTGTACAACTGGCTGCCCCTCCTGGTCCTCATAGGCGTGTGGATATTCTTCATGCGCCAGATGCAGTCGGGCGGAGGCAAGGCCCTGTCCTTCGGCAAGAGCCGGGCAAGGCTCATGACCGAGCAGAGCGGCAAGGTGACCTTCGCCGACGTCGCTGGCGTTGACGAGGCCAAGGAGGAACTCTCGGAAATCGTCGAATTTCTGCGCGATCCCCGCCGGTTCACCCGCCTTGGAGGCCGCATCCCCAAGGGCGTTCTGCTCATGGGCGCTCCCGGATCGGGCAAGACCCTCATGGCCCGCGCCATCGCCGGTGAGGCCGAGGTCCATTTCTTCGCCATTTCGGGCTCGGATTTCGTGGAAATGTTCGTGGGCGTCGGCGCGTCCCGCGTGCGCGACCTGTTCATCCAGGGGAAGAAACACGCCCCCTGCATCATCTTCATAGACGAGATCGACGCGGTGGGAAGGCATCGCGGGGCCGGCCTGGGCGGCGGCCACGACGAGCGCGAGCAGACCTTGAACCAGCTTCTTGTGGAGATGGACGGTTTCGAGTCCAACGAGGGCGTGATTCTCATCGCCGCCACCAATCGGCCCGACGTCCTCGACCCGGCGCTTCTCCGCCCCGGTCGCTTCGATCGCCAGGTGGTGGTGCCGCTTCCTGACATCAACGGGCGCGAGAAGATACTTGCGGTCCACATGAAAAAAACCCCGGTGGACGCGGACGTCGACACCCACCTGCTCGCAAGGGGCACGCCGGGCTTTTCCGGCGCGGACCTGGAAAACCTCGTCAACGAGGCCGCGCTTCTTGCGGCCAAGGGGGGCAAGGACAAGCTCACCATGGCCGATTTCGAGGAGGCCAAGGACAAGGTCTCCATGGGCCTTGCCAGAAAGAGCAAGGTCTTTTCCGAGGAAGACCGCCGGGCCATAGCCACCCACGAGGGCGGACACGCACTTGTGGCGCGCTTTTTGGCAGACGCCCACCCGGTCAACAAGGTCACCATCATCCCCCGTGGCCGCGCCCTGGGGGTCACCCTCATGATGCCGGACGAGCGCGACCTTACCTACAGGGAGCACCTGTCTGCGGAACTGGCCGTTTTCATGGGAGGACGGGCCGCCGAGGAAATCGTCTTCGGAAAGATGAGCACCGGCGCTTCCAGCGACATCAAGCACGCCACCGAAATTGCCCAGCGCATGGTGCGCGACTGGGGAATGAGCAAGGCTTTGGGGCCGCTCTCCTACTCCCACGGCGAGGGGGACCAGATATTCCTTGGCCGGGAGATAAGCCGCCCCCGCGACTACTCGGAAACCACAGCCCAGGCGATAGACGAGGAAGTCCACGGCATAATCATGGAAGCCTACGGAACGGCCAGGGCGATTTTGACGGAAAACCGCGATATCCTGGACAGGCTTACGGACCTTCTCATCGAAAAGGAGACCATAATGGGCTCCGAGATGGATACCGTGATCCTTTCCCTGCGCCCGGAGCTTCCGCACAAGAACAGGCATCATCCAAATCCAAAGGTTGACGAGCCGCCCCGGAACGCCTGATGAAAAAGCACACCCTGGCCGTAAGCGGCTGGTCTCTGGAACTGGGCGAAAAGGCCCGGATCATGGGAATCGTGAACGTGACGCCGGATTCCTTTTCGGACGGCGGCCATTTTTTCGATCACCGAAAGGCCATGGAGCACGGCCTCGAACTCGCGGAAGCGGGCGCGGACATCCTGGACGTGGGCGGCGAAAGCACCCGGCCCTTTTCCGATCCGGTAACGGTGGAGGAGGAAATGCGCCGGGTGATCCCTGTGATCGAGGCCCTTCGTAAAAAAACCGGCCTTCCCATAAGCGTCGACACAAGGCGCAGCGCCACGGCCCGCGCCGCCCTTTCCGCAGGGGCCACCATAATCAACGACGTCTCCGCGCTTTCGGACGACCCTGCAATGGCGGCCCTTGTGGCGGAGCGCGGGGCGGCGGTGATCCTCATGCACATGCTGGGCTCCCCCAAGACCATGCAGCAGGACCCGCAATACTCAGACGTGGTGAAAGAGGTGAGGGACTACCTTGAAGCCCGCGTCAAGTTCGCCGTTTCAGCCGGAATCCCCAAGGAGCGCATCGTAATTGATCCCGGAATAGGCTTCGGGAAAACAATAGAGCACAATCTTGCCCTTATTCGGAACATCCCCGCCTTCGACTCCCTCGGAGTCCCGGTTCTGATCGGGCATTCCAGGAAGGCCTTCATCCGCAGGCTTCTTGCCGCAGACCTTGGCCGGGAGGCCGACAGGGGCGAGATCGAAACCGGCACCCAGGCCGTAACCGCCATGTGCGCGGCCTCTGGCGCTCACATCATAAGGGTGCATGACGTTAAGGCGGCCAGGGCCGCTATTATTCTTGCAAGGGCCATAAGGCCTGCCTAAAAACGCGAATCGCTGTGTCGAGTATCAAAGCCAATTCCGCCACATACTTTTAGTACGCTTGCTTATTGGCGTTTCACTCTCCTTGCGCTTCATCATTTTTATTCAGGCTTAAAACCCTGCCAATTGTTCAGTTTTATAACAAATAGTGGGAGGCGCTCCATGCTCCTTGCCATTGACATTGGCAACACCAACACCGTTGTGGGGATTTTCGACGGAGACCGGCTGGCCTGCGAGTTCCGCATAAGAACCGTGCGGGACATGACCGAAGACGAGATGTATGGGGCCACCCACAGGCTTTTGGCCGCCAAGGGTGTGAGCGAAAAGGACGTGAGCGACGTAATAGTGGCGAGCGTGGTTCCCAAGATGAGAAGGGCGGTTGACGCCTATTGCGACAAATACCTTGGAATTGCGCCCGTTTGGATCAGCGCGGACCAGGGCCTTGGAATGCCCGTGTTGCTCAAAAATCCTGCGGACGCCGGGGCCGACCGCATAGTGAACGCCATCGCAGCCTACGACAAGTACGGGAGCGCGCTGATCGTGGTGGATTTCGGCACCGCCACCACCTTTGACTGCATCTCGAAAAACGGCGAATACCTGGGCGGGGCCATAAGCCCCGGCATAGGAACCGCCGCAGACGCGCTTTTTTCCAAGGCCGCGCGCCTTCCAAGGGTGGAGATCGCGGAACCCCCCACCCACGCCATAGGCCGCGATACGGTAAGCTCCATGCAGTCGGGGATCATTCTCGGCTACGCAGGGCTCGTTGAAGGTCTCGTTTCCCGCATAAAAACCGAAATGGAAGGCCCGGTCACGGTAATCGCCACGGGAGGGCTTGCGCCTTTAATGGCCCACGTCTGCCCTTCCATCCAGGCGGTGAACAACGATCTCACCCTCTACGGCCTGCTGCTCATTCATAAGCGTTTGATTAAACAATGACATGGGCGACGCACCGGATGGAAATGACAGGAATAAGTATTATTCGAAATTAGCAGAATTATATGGTAAGAATAGATTTATTTTATTTGTGTGCCGCATTGTAGTTGCAATTAGAGAGTTCTATTTGATAATTAAACCTATAGTCAGAGAATATTATAGTTTATTTGAATTATTGCCAAAATCTTTTAAGGAATTTATAGTTTTATTTATTATTTTTATTATAACCATGTCTACTGTAACTCTATATGATAATTTAGGCAGGCATGATGAAGATATATTGAAAATAAACTTATCTGAAATAAAATCAATACACGTTTTGCCTGTTGCTTATTCTTCGCTGGTTAGCAGACCTTATCATTTAAATGGAAATGAAATACTTGAAATTCAATCAGCTCTAAAGACTGCTGAAACGATCAGGCCAAATCACCCAAACACACAGTGGGGTTGCAATCTTCGCATAATAACTGCCAAGGAGACGATATCTCTTGAAATAACTAAAGCTTATGGAGATCGAAATGGTTTGCTGATTTGGGTTTCGAACCCAAGAATGATGTCTGATTTTAAGGTGTGGCGCTGTGACAGACTCGGCGATATTTTGGAAAATATTGCAGCCGACAATGCAATAAAAGCATTGCCGCCAGAAAACACAACGTCTTGATTTTTTTGTTCAATAGGCCTTCTTCGACTTGTCTCTTAGCGAATCTCCCAAGGATAAATCCGTCATGAAATTCACCCGGCCAATTTTTGAGTTGATACCGGAGCGCACGAGTTGGAGAAGCTACGCCAAGACCCCGGTGGAGGTGGAAACGCTCAGGAAAATAGAAGGGTTTCTGGGCGGCCTTCCAAAAGGCCCCTTCGGCTCGGACCTGCGCTTCCTGCTTTCGGTGACGGGCGGGGAGGACGCCGAAACCCTCAAAAAGCTCGGCACCTACGGCATGATCCGCAACAACTTCGGATTCGTGGTGGGGGCGGTGAGGGACACCGGCAAGGGGCTTGAGGACTACGGCCACGCAATGGAGGCCGTGGTGCTTTATCTCACAGATCTCGGCCTTGGAACCTGCTGGCTTGGCGGCACCTTCAACAAGAGCGGGTTCGCGGCGCGGATAGGCGCGAAGGAGGGCGAAACTGTGCCCGCCGTGCTGGCCTTCGGCCTTCGCACGGCCCGTCGAGGGGCCATTGACGCCGTGGTGCGCCTGGGCGCGGGCTCGCGTAAGCGCCTGCCCTTCGAGAGCCTCTTTTTCAGCCCGGATTTTTCGCGGCCCCTGTCCGAAAACCGCCCTGAGCCCTGGATAAAGTCGCTGGAAATGGTTCGCCTTGGGCCTTCGGCCAGCAACAAGCAGCCTTGGCGCATGGTGGCATCCCCCGATGGCCGGGAGTTTCATCTTTTCCTGGAAAGGACCCCCGGCTACGGCGAGAAGAACCTCAAATTCTTCGGCATGGCGGACATGCAGCGACTGGACATGGGAATCGCCATGCGCCACTTCGAGCTTGCACAGGCTGAACAGGACATTCACGGCGAGTGGGTCATCTGTCCGCCCGGCTTCGATTTCGGAAAACGGGAATACGTGGTAACCTGGAAGGCTTTGTAATCACAATTAAAAACCGAATCAGGCTATCCCTGGTATCCGGCGCTGTCCCACCCTTCCTTTAAAAGGGATTTCAAAACATCCTTGTAAAGCCTTTTCCAGGGAACCGTTTTTTCAGGGCCGGGATGTTTTGCCAGCCACGCCCCTTCGGCCCTTTCAAGAGCAAGGTGGGCCAGTCCGCACCTGTATAGGGCGGTGAGCTTGTCCGGCGTCTCGCCCCTGCGTTTCAGGCTTTGAAGCCATGAATTCATGTTGGTCGAAGGGGTGTGAAAAGTAAGGTTCGGGTCCCTTCCTCCGAAGTTCTCTATCCTGCCGTACATGATGTCGCCAAGAATTTGGTAGTCCAGCTCGAAATCCAGCCAGTCCCCTTTCACCAGGAAATCAATAAAGGAATCGTGGACGGCTTTTGTCGGCATTTCTGCATGTTCCGGGACTTGCTGTTTCATGGCCCGCAATGGGAAACAGTATTATATCGAAGGCTCGCCCAGGCGGCCTGAGAGCGATGAAATGCAAAGAAGGTGAGCGGCGCGGGAAGGAATAGTACTTTTCGTACATGACGACCCGCGCCGCGAAACCTGACACAGCAGTTCGCGCTCTCAGACCGCCTGGGTCTTTTTCAGGAGCCATGCCATGTTCCGGCCTAAGACCCTCATGGTCTCCATGCCCTCCACGTCCTTTTCCACGGCTCCCGGCTCCATGCCGAAACCCATGGGCCAGTAGCTTGACCCCACCACGAACATGCTGCTTATGAGAAAAAAGTAGTTGATGGAACTCATAACGTGGTTGGCCCCGGCCCTGCGCACCGCCACCACCGCCGCGCCCGCTTTTTTGTCCAGGAAGTTGCCGTTCACCCTGGCCACCATTCCGGCGCGTTCGATGAGTCCCTTCATGGAAGCCGAAACGTCCGAAAAATAGGTGGGCGAGCCAAGAAGGATGCCGTCTGCCTCCCGCATGGCCTCGATTATCCCGTTCACACCGTCCTTTTCAACGGCGCAGCGCCCGTCCTTGTTTTCCAGGCACTTGTAGCAGGCAAGGCAGCCTTGGATGGGCCGCCCGGCAAGGCTTATGATCCTGGTCTCCGCGCCTTCCTTTTCCATCTCGCCAAGAACCGTGGTAAGAAGGACGCGGGTGTTGCCGTTTTTTCTCGAACTTCCGTTTATGGCTATGACTTTCATGGCATGGCTCCTCTAGTACTCCGTTGCGGGGCTGGCCTGGGCCGGAGCGGTTGCCGCCCGCAGTTCAATAACGTCCAGGTTTCTTACAAAGCTTATAAGGTTGGTCCAGATAACGTGATATCCGTAGCCTCCCCCGGTCATTTCTTTTATGGCTTCTTCTTTTGACCATCCCTCCACCACCACGCGACAGGCTGCGATCATGGCTCCGGTTCTGTCCGCCCCGTACCGGCAGTGAATCAGAACCGGGCATCGTGTTTTATCTGTTATTATTTTGATCAGTCGAACAACCTGTGGGCTTGTAGGCCTGATATCGGGAACAGGTATCTCCACCAGGGACAGCCCCGTGCCTTTAACCAGTTTTCTGTCTAAACTGTTTGCGCTCAGGTTTATCACGGTTCGGATGCCCATTTTGGCGAGGTTATGGAAGCCTTCGCCGGTGGGTTGGGCACTCCGGTAAAGATTGTCGGTCACCTTATGGAGATTGGGAACCCCTTTTACGGAAACGGCTTTCGCCCATCCGTCCGGCCTTGGGCTCACGGGCCTTGAGACCATGCAGCCGGAGGCGAAAAAAAGAATGAGCGAGACGGCCAGGGCCGCCGCCACGTTGCGGCACGCTGACCTTGATGTGCGAAAAATCGGGGTCATGGGCTGGTTCTTCCGTCCACTGGCTTATATAAAGCGCATTGAGGGTCAGGGATTCAGGGAAAAGCGCCACGCGCAGAACCAGTTATCCGGGTGCGGGTCGGGCGGGCAGCCTACGCATTCGGTTATTATGCGCGGATCGATGAATGCGGCGAACGACGGGTACTCGGCCATGCCGCCCGATTTGCATGGATAGTCGTCAAGGCCCTTTCTCTTGCGGGCGGACTGCACCCGGCAGTCGTTCATGCGGAAAATGAAGCTCGTCGGGCCGTCGTCTTCCATCGACTGCTGGTTGATAAAGGCATACATGCGGAATTTGAAGGCGGCTTTGAGCCCTTCCAGGCCGCAGTTTTCCGGAAGATTCAAAAACCTTCTTATGGATTCCGCCTCAAAGGGCGAAAAGCGTGTCCAGCATGTGTCGTTGGCGCGTTTGGCGTCGAACATGCCGGATGAAAACTCCACGGCCTGAAACCACACCCCGTCGTTTGCCAGCCAGTTGACGCCGATGGCCTTAATAAGCTCGGCCAGCCCCTCGTCGGAAAGCTCCAGAAGCGCCTTTGGAACCCCGTTTTGTAACTCGAATTCCAGAACCTTGGAAAGCCTCTCCATCTGTATTCCAAGGCTCCGGTCCCTGGCCGTGAAGAGGTTTGAGAGCGCCCTTTCAAGCCCAAGCTGGTGGATGTTTTCCGAAAACCACAGCCCGTGGTGGACCGCTATGCGATGAAACATGTCCATGACAAACCTTGCCCGCTGATCGGCGGAAAGGTCTTCGAGCGCTTCGGGAAGACCGGCCATCGATATTTCTTTCTGAAAGCGTTTCAAATGCAGCAGACTTTTATCAGGTTCGTGGTGCCCTCGCCGCCGTAGGGGTGCCCTGCGGTGATTACCACCAAATCGCCCGGTTTCACGAGCCCGCTTGCAAGGGCGTACTTGGCCGAGGATTCGATCAGATCCTCCATGTCCTCGGGCGGCGGAATGCGGAAGGGCTTGCAGCCCCAGTGAAGGGCCAGGCTCTTTAGGGTCTCGTCCCTGGGCGAAAGCGCGATGATGGGGCAGCGGGGCCGGAACCGCGCTATCTGCTTGGCCGTGAGGCCCGACACGGTGGAGGCCACCACGGCAGCCGCACCCAGGAAGTCCGCAAGCTCGCAGGTGGCGTGGGCCACGGAGTCGGCGATGGTCTGTTGGGGCGCAAGGGACATGAATTTTTCAACACTCATCAGCTTTTCGGCGGTCTTTGCTATGCGGGCCATGTAGCGCACAGCCTCCACCGGGTAGCTGCCCATGGCGGTTTCCTCGGAGAGCATCACTGCGTCCGTGCCGTCCAATACTGCGTTGTAAACGTCCGTCGCCTCGGCCCTTGTGGGGCGCGGCGAATCCACCATGCTGCGAAGCATCTGGGTGGCGGTGATGACGGGCTTGCCGCGCTCGTTGGCCTTTTTTATCAGCATCTTCTGGACCCCCGGCACGTCCTCCAGGGGGATTTCAACCCCAAGGTCGCCGCGCGCCACCATCACGCCGTCGGCAACTTCCAGGATGGAATCGATGTTCTGGACCGCCTCGTGTTTCTCTATCTTGGCGATCACCGGAAGCTGTTTATCCCCCATGGCCTCCTTCACTTCCAGAATGTCTGTGGCGGAACGCACGAAGGAAAGCCCCACGAAATCGACGCCGTACTTCAATCCTATGGCAAGGTCCACGCGGTCCTTGGGGGTGAGGGAGCTTGCCTTGATGGAGCGTGTGGGGAGGTTGATGCCCTTGTGGCTTGTGAGAAGGCCGCCCGTCACCACCTTGCACACCACCTCGGTTCCGGTGGTCTTTAAGACCTCCAGCTCAAGGAGGCCGTCGGCCAGAAGGATGGGGTCGCCCGGAAAGACATCGTTGGCCAGCTCCTTGTAGGTTACCCCCACCTGGTTGGGCTGGTAGGGGTCCTCCTTTTCGCAGGCCGAAAGCACGAGGGTCGAGCCGACCGTCAGCATGAGCCCCGGTTCTGGAACCTGCCCCACCCTTATTTTGGGTCCGGCCAAATCCTGCAAAATGGCCACCGGAACCCCCCATTCCGCAGCAGCAGCCCGGATGGCCGCAATTTTGCCCGCGTGCTCCTCCTCGGTTCCGTGGGCGAAATTGAGCCGGGCCACGTCCATGCCGCTTTGGATCAGCTCGTGGAGAATGTCCGGCGTAACGCTTGCCGGGCCTATGGTGCAGACTATCTTTGTGTATGGCATGGGCTCACCTTTTTATATTGGAGGGTGTGCGGAAAAGCAAAAACAGGATGATTCCGAAAATAACGCACCAGAGGTTGATGAAGCCGTTGGTGACAAGCTCCACCGGGCTTGTTGCGTAGACGCCGTTTGTTACGTTGAATGAAAAATCCAGGCTTCCCAGAAAGACCAGCGCGCCGGACGCGGCGAGCGCCAGGGGGCGGCCACCGGCCATGCCCTTTAAAACGGCCACGCCGCCCGCGATGAGGGCCGCGCAGAGAAAGAAATCCGGCAGCACGAAGCTGTGTTCAAAGGCGAAATAGCAGGGCGGGGCAGGGTGGGGGGCCATGCCCACGGTGAAAAAGAGAACCCAGAAGGCCGCTATGCCGCAGCCCGTGGCTATCATGAGTATTGAGGCGACTTTTTCCCTCATGGCTTTTTCCCCCTCACCCCGCACACGGCCCGGTCCATCACCGAAAAAACCAGGCCCGGAGCAAGCCGTTTGATGAGGGCCGCGCTCTTGGCGTCAGCGCCCGGAAGAATGAGAAAGCGCCCCTTTCGGATGCCGCAAAGAAGCGCCTCCGCCACCTTTTCCGCCGAGACCACTTTGGCCTTGGCGCTTATGGCGCAGGTCTCCGGCGGCTTGGTGCGGTTTTCGAGGGCAAGGCCCGGAGTGTCGGTGTCGGGCGGGCAGAGAACCGAGACCCCTATTCCGTGGGGGGCGAGCTCGCAGCGAAGGGCCTCGGAAAAACCCACCACCGCGAACTTGGAGGCCGCGTAATCGGTGTAGCCGTAAACTCCGATAAGGCCAGCCACCGAGCTTACGTTGACCACGTGGCCGCTTCCCCTCTTCATCATGGCCGGAACCACTGCGGCTGTGGCGCTCCACACGCCGAAAAGGTTGACCCTCATGGTATCGGAAAACTGATCGAAGGATACCTCGGTAAAGGGCCGTGGAATGGCCCGCCCGGCGCAGTTCACCAGGAGGTCCGGCGTTCCGGCATCGCTCATGGCGCGGGCCATGACATTAAGGACGGCCCGGTTGTCGCCCACGTCAAGGCAAAAGCCCGCGCCCGACCCGCCCGATGGTACGCCAGCCGCGTTGATTTCGCTTACGGCCTTGTCGAGGCGCTCGCGGTTCCGGGCGAAAATGACGACTTTCGCTCCAAGGCCCGCGAAAAGGCGGGCCGCCGCTAGGCCGATTCCGGCGGAGCCGCCGGTTATGAAAACGAGTTTTCCGCCGAAATCCTTCATGGCTGAGCCTTCGTCATTTGCTTTTGGTGATGACGTCCGGGTTCGTTTTGAGCCATTCCATGGTTTTTGCGAAACCTGCCGTAAAGCTTACGGCAGGCGTCCATCCAAGAACCTTTTGGGCCTTGGCGATGGAAAAAAGGAGCCTGGAACCTAAGTTCTTCACCGTGTAGGTGGTGAGAAGGGGCCGGGTCTTTATTGCGAAGAGCCTCCAGAAAAACTCCATGCCGACAGCCGCCGCGTAAGCCGCGCCGTACGGAATCTGGGTTTTGGGCTGGTCCGCCCCTATGGCCTCCGCTATGGCCGCGCAGAATTTCTGAAGCGTCGTGGATTCGCCGTCGTGCACAAGAAAGCCCTGGCCCACGGCCCTTGGGTCCACGGACAGAATCATCATGAGGTCTGTGAGGTTATCTATGTAGGTGGGCCAGACGATGACGTCCTTGCGCCAGAAGATCATGTCGCGCTTTTTTATGGCGTCGGCCAGAAGGGGCACGAAGGTGCGGTCGCCTATGCCATACACCCAGCATGGGTAGACCATGGTGACCGCGAGTCCCCTGGTCTTGTGATACTCCCACATGATCTTTTCGGCCTCGATCTTGTGGTCCGGGTAGGGCTCGCCCCAGGGAATGAGGGGCGTGGACTCGTCCAAGACGCGGCTCTCGTCCCTGCCGAAAACGTCGTTGGTGGAGACGTGAACCAGCCTTGAAACGTGGTTTTCGGAGGCAGCCTCGCACACGTTCCGGGCCCCCTCCACGGTGACCGCCCGAAAAAGGCTTACCGGAGCCCAGTCCGTCACCACGGCGGCGCAGTGAAAAACGATTTCCACGTCCTTCATGGCGGCGCGCACGGATTCGATCCGGGAAACATCGCCGAACACCACGTCCACCCCCTGCCGCTCAAGGGCGGCGGCTCCCGGGTCGCCCGGAAGCACAAGGGCTCTCACCCGGTTTCCCTTTTTCAGGTTCGCCGGAACGAGGCTTCCGCCTATGAATCCCGTGGCTCCCGTAATCAGTACACTGGCCACCGCTTTTCCTCCCGTTCAGGGATGGGGGTCTGAAAAAGGTTTATCGAATATCTATCAGATCGGGCAAACCATCGCAAGATGCATCATCGAAAGGGAGGGGCGTCATGCTCCGGGCCGAAGTCATGATCCTTGACGAAAACCCCCTTTTTGATATTGAAAGAAGGTCAAATCAAAAGGAGGATCAAATGAGCGACCTTAAAAAAATGTACCGCACCATAGCCGGTGACCACTTTCCTGCCCGCATGGAAATTTCCTTCATCGATGATCTCAGCCGCCAGACCCTCTGCTTTGAAAAGGCGGGCTGGGACATAGAAGGCGAGATAAAGGGCCTCCGCTACGGCGAAAATCCAGGCCAGGAGGCGGCCCTCTACAGGCTCGTCAACGGCAATTTGGCCCTTGGGGAGGCCCGATCCATCGCCCCGGGACGTTATCTGGCCTCGGACGTGGAGTTGCTTCAATCCGGCAAGCATCCGGGAAAAACCAACCTCACCGACGCGGACAACGCCCTGAATATCCTTCGTTATTTTTCCGACGCGCCCACCGCTGTGATAGTGAAGCACAACAACCCCTGCGGAGTGGCCAGGGCCGATACCCTTGTGGAAGCCTTCAATCGCGCCAACATGGCCGACCGGGTGGCGGCCTTCGGCGGCTGCATCGCCCTGAATCGCCCTGTGGACAAAGTGACCGCCGAAACCGTGGCGGCCCAGTACGCCGAGGTCGTGGTTGCGCCGGATTACGAAGAGGGCGTCATGGACGTCTTCGCCCGAAAGAAGAACCTTAGGGTGATAGCTGTTCCCAACATGGCCCGCCTTCACGAATTCGTGGGCCAGAGGGTGGTTGATTTCAAGAGCCTGATGGACGGGGGGGTGGTGGTCCAATGGTCCTTCGTTCCTGAAACCCTCAAGAAGGAGGACCTCCTTCCCGCCATCGCCGTTTACGGGGGCAGGACCTACTCCGTGAAGCGCGCGCCCACCGAGGCCGAGTATAACGACATGCTCTTCGGCTGGCTGGTGGAAAGCGGCGTGACATCGAATTCCGTGATCTACGTGAAGGACAACTGCACGGTGGGAATCGGAACCGGCGAGCAGGACCGGGTGGGCGTGGCGGAGATCGCACGGGACAAGGCCTACAGAAAGCTCGCCGACCGCTACGCCTGGGAGACCTGGGCCACGGCCTACAACGACCTTGCCGACCCCGAAAAACGCGCCGAAATCGACGCGAAGGTGGCGGCGGAAAAGGGCGGGCTTCCGGGCTCGACAATGGTGAGCGACGCCTTTTTCCCCTTCCCGGACGGCGTGAACGTGGGCCTTTCCGAGGGCGTATCGGCAGTGATCCAGCCTGGCGGCTCCATGAACGACCACCTTGTGATCGATGCGGTGAACGAGGCCAATGCTTCAATGATGTACACGGGACAGCGCTCCTTCAAACACTGACGGAGGCTTCGCAAAATCGCCGGATGCTGCGTCAGGCTTCTCGGGCGGCGTGCTCACGTGCAAAAAGCACGCTCCGCCGCCGCCAGCTCGCCTTCCTTGCCTGCGGCGATTTTTCAAAGCCTCCTGGCAAGCGGCGGATGTCAGGTCAGGAAGTTGGGGCGGCTTGAGTGGCTCCGTTGTTCTGTCAGATGGGTTTTGCGATTTTCTTCCATCCCGTTGGAGCTTCCCCTTGTTCCTTCCAATGTCAATTGAAGAGATGCGCCGCCTTGGCTGGAAGGCCCTGGACGTCATAATCGTCACGGGCGACGCCTACGTGGATTCCCCCCACGTGGGCGCGGCCCTGGTGGGAAAGGCCTTGGTGAAGGCCGGGTTCCGGGTGGGGATCATCGCCCAGCCGGACGTGAACGGCGACCGGGACATCACCCGCCTTGGGGAGCCCCTTCTTTTCTGGGGGGTGACGGCGGGCTGCACGGATTCCCTTGTGGCCAACTACACGGCAAGCGGCAAGAAGCGCAGAAGCTGCGACTTCACGCCGGGAGGCGTCAACGATCACCGTCCCGACCGGGCGACAATAGCCTATTCCAACTTGATCCGCCGCTTTTACAAGGACACCCGGCCCATAGTGCTGGGAGGCGTCGAGGCGAGCCTTCGGCGGGTCACCCATTACGATTTCCTTGCGGGAAGCCTCAGGCGATCGGTGCTTTTCGACGCCAAGGCCGACGTTCTGGTCTACGGCATGGGCGAAACAACGGCGGTGGCCCTGGCCCGGCGATTCGGGGCGGGGCGGGATTATTCGGACATCAAAGGGATCTGCTACGCCGCCTCCAACAAGCCCCAGGGCTTCGCCGAGCTTCCCTCCCACGCGGAGGCCGCAGCCGACGCCGGGGTTTTCGAGGCCATGTTCCGGGACTTCCACAAGGCGCACGTTGAGGGCCGGGGCCTTGTCCAGAAGATCGACACCCGCTGGCTGGTCATCAACCCGCCGCCCCCGCCGCCCTCCACGCAGGAGCTTGATTCCTTCTACGACGCGGGTTTCGAGCGCGACCAACATCCTTCCTACGCTGGCATGGGCGGGGTGAAGGCCCTGGACACCATAAGGTTTTCGCTTTCCACCCACAGGGGATGCTTCGGCGGGTGCAGGTTCTGCGCCATCGCCTTTCACGAGGGCCGGACCGTGGTTTCAAGAAGCCCGGAATCCCTTTTGAACGAGGCGGCCCGGCTTTCCGTGCTTCCCGCCTTCACAGGGCAGATAAGGGACTTGGGCGGCCCCACCGCCAACATGTACAGGATGGGCTGCGAACGCTCCCCAGAAAAAATCTGCGTGCGGGAAAGCTGCCTTTTTCCCTCCCCCTGCCGTTTTCTGCGGAAAAGCCACGAGCCCCTTCTGGCCCTTTACGAGAAAATCGGCGGAGTGCGAAAGGTGAAGGCCGTCACAGTCGGCTCCGGCATAAGGCACGATCTGGTGATGGCCGACCGCTCCTTTGGACGGGAATATCTCTACACCCTCGCGGCCCGCCACGTGTCCGGCCTTCTGAAGGTGGCCCCGGAGCACAGCGAGGAAAGCGTATTGAGGCTCATGGGAAAGCCCGGCCCGGAAAGCCTTCTGGAGTTTTCGTCGCTTTTTTACGATTTTTGCGCTGATTGCGGCAAAAGGCAGTATCTCACCCATTATTTCATGGCGGCCCATCCGGGCTGCACCCAGGAAAACATGCGCCGCCTGTCGGTTTTCTGCCGGGACTCCCTTGAAATCAGGCCAGCGCAGGTGCAGATTTTCACCCCCACGCCCTCCACCTTCTCCACCCTCATGTACGTGACCGGAAAAGACCCCAAGACCGGCGAAAAAATCTTCGTGGAAAAATCCGCAAAGGGCAGGGAAGCCCAAAAAGCCGCCCTCACCGGATTTCGTTCTACATAAGCCTTGCGCCTGTTGCTTTTGCCCGCCGTTTTTTGTTAGTGTTTTTGAGGGGTAAAAAAAATTCCTTCCCGGAGAATCCCATGAAAAAACTGCAGGCTGGCCGGACTCAAAAGTCCAAAAAGACGCTGTTTCTCGCAATAGGCGCGGTTCTTGTCTTCGCCGCCGCTGTGGCCCTGTTTTTCTGGCTCACCCGCGACGCCGATCAGGATTACGTTTTTGAGAAAAACTACGGCGTGAGCTTTTCGGACGCTGTAAAGGGCCGGGAGATGATGGCCCAGGCTCAGCCTGGAGACACCACCCTTGCAGCCTCCAACCCCCTGGCCGGGGTCAATCTCCACCAGTTTTTCACCGAGGACTTCGCGGCCAACCCCTTCACCCTGAAGTTTTTCCGCTACATCACCCAGCTTTTCGGCGACAGCAAGGACAGGGCCGACGCCCTCAGAAGGGCCAGGGAGTACATCTTCTCGCAGCTTCCAGCAAACGAGGCGGAAAAGGTCTACGCCCTTTACGTGAAATACCTGGATTGCGAAATCGCCCTGATGAGCGAGCAGAGGGGCTGGGGAGACCCCAAGTCCACCGAGGAGGTCCTGGCCTATCTCAGAAAGGCCCAGGAATTCCGCCGCCAGCAGTTGGGAGTCGAGACCGCCGACGCACTTTTCGGGCCGGAAGTGAAGATTCAGGAATACAAGGTGAGGCGCGGAGCCATAGTGGCCGACAAGGAGCTTAACGGGAAGGACAAGGAAGAGGCGCTCGGAAGGCTCACCTCCGACATGTGGGGCGACGAGGCCCAGGCCGTCGAGGAGTACGCCAACCCCTACAACCGCTACCGGGAAAAGCTCGAAATCTACCAGAAAGACTTGGCCGAGCTTCCCACCGAGGCCGAACGTGCGGCTCTGGACAGGGAATTCCGGCAGCAGTTTTTCGACGCCGAGCAGGTGAAGGCCCTGGATGCCGTGGACGCCCAGCTTGCGGCGGAGAAAAAGGCCGAGGCTTCCTTCCAGGCGGCCAGAAGCCAGGTGGAAAAGGACCCCTCCCTTACGGCGGAGGAAAAGGAGCAGAAGATCAAGGATATGGGAACCCGGATGCTTGGCCAGGAAAGCGCCGAGGCCCTTTCGCGGCGGGAGGCCATGGAGAAGGGCAAGGCGGAACTTATGAAGAAGCACGGTAAATAGGGCAGGGCGTCCACAAGAGCGAACTGCTGTGTCAGGCAATTTCGGGCGGGTCGGCATGTACTTTGTGTACTATGCCTCCCCGTCCGAAACCGCCTTCCTTGCATTTCATCTCTTGTGACCGCCCTGCCCCTTGAGGTTGCGACATTCGCGCACTTTGCATTTCATCGTTTTTATCCAGGCTTGGGCCGGGGCTGTTTTCAGGTTCCCGCGCCTTGCGGCTCATCGCTTGTGACCGCCCTGCTTTGGCTGTGTGATGCCAATTAGGCGGGTTTCGACATGGTTTTTGTGTTATAAACAGAATTCGTAGGTTGGGTGGTTCTTGGCCGCAAGGACAAGGTTCACCCAACATTTTTTTTGAGCCACAGCCCGATTGCCGGGTGATTATGCAACCGGCCCGGCGAAAAGTATTTCAGCCTTGTTCGAGTTGTTGGAGAAAATGACCAAACCGAAGATGAAAAAAGGCGGGCGGGAATATCTTCCGGCCCTTGCGGCGGACGAGAGGGGCAACATCCTGGAGCTTCCGGGCTACGCCGCCTGCGGTGCGAGCGGGGAACTGGTTGCGCCGCTTGGGAAGGCCGAAACAGAGCCTTTGCCCCACGGCTCGGAAATGATGATGCTTCCGGGCAGGTCCCCGCTGGTTTTTGACCTCGACCGGAATGAAATGGCGGTCCTGCGGGAAAACCCCTTTTCGCCCGGTGAAAGGCTTTTCGCCGTAGCCGCCTTCAACGCCCCTGCCTGGCTGGTCACCCGCACAGCCGCCTTTTCGGAAGATGAAAACGCGGGCCCCCTGCCTCTTTTCGCTTACGGGGCCGTGGGCTGGGGCCGGGGCGGGGCGAGAAGCGCCGTCACCCTGGTGGACGCCTCCCAGAGGCAGAACCTGCGGCTCATGCCGCTTTCAAGGGTCAAAACCGGGGTGGCCAAGGTGCGCAAGGCCCTGCCGGACAACCGCCTTGCCCGGCACCTGGAAAAATGCGCCCTGGTTTACGGCTGCCCCGCAGCCAAGAACTTCTTCCTGGGCCGGGAGGAAGCGCCCCTTCCCACCGCCCCGGCCTGCAACGCCAGGTGCCTTGGCTGCATAAGCCTTCAAAAGGACTCGGAAATCCCCTCCACCCAGGACCGCATCGCCTTCATGCCCACGCCGGAGGAAATCGCCGGAGTGGCCCTTTTTCATCTGGCCCGCGTCCCCAAGGGCGTGGTGAGTTTCGGCCAGGGCTGCGAGGGCGACCCCCTGCTGGCGGCCAGCGTAATCGCCCCGGCGGTGCGCCTTATTAGAGCCGCCACGGACGTCGGCACCATAAACATCAACACCAACGCCGGGGCCACGGCACTTTGGGAGCAGTGCGCCGACGCCGGAATGGACAGCATCCGGGTCAGCATGAACTCGGCCCGGAAATGCTGCTACGAGGCCTATTTCCGGCCCTCCTACTCCTTTTCGGACGTCCTGGCCTCCATCGATCTGGCGCTTTCCCGCAAAATCTGGGTTTCCATAAATTACCTCAGCATGGCGGGCTTCACCGACTCTGCCCAGGAGTCGGAGGCCCTTTTCGATTTTCTCGCCCGGCATCCCATCAATTTCATCCAGTGGAGAAACCTCAATTTCGACCCCCTTCTATATCATTCCCTGATGAACAAGGCCGACGCCTCCGACCGGCCCCTTGGCATGAAAAGGCTTCTGGCCGAAATTCGTCGCAGATTCCCGCAAGTCGGCTTCGGCTACTTCAACCCGGCCCTCAGGTGACCGGTGCGATTGGCAAAGGATGGCTCGAATGATCTGACGGTAAGGGGAGAACCTTTTTATGTTGAAGGCTCTCCCCTTGCCGGTACGCGTGAGGCGAAAATCAAAGATCGAATCTCATCCCTCCGAAGGCGGTGGCTCCGCTTCCGGGCAGCATGTCTATGTAGTAATATTCCTCGTTAAGTATGTTTTCCACACCCAAGTATGCCTTGGCGTGCCTGCCGATTTCCACGTTAACCCGCGCGTTCCATAAAAAGTAGCTGTCCAGGCTCTTTTTAACGGCCACGAGATGCTTGTTGTCGGCTGCGTCCGCGTGGTCGTAGAAGGTCTGCGCTCCTATCCAGGAGCCGTCGGTTTCCAGGGTGATCCCGAAAGGGGCCTTGTATGAAAGGCCCGCGTCCAGCTTGTATTGGGGCCGGTATGGAAGCTCGTCCGGGGTGTAGGTGAGGCTTCGGAAATAGGTGTTGGTGAGGGTCACCGGGCTGTCCACGCTTGTATCAAGATATGAGTAGGCGATTTTGCCCGAAAGGCCGGAAAGTATTTCGCCCGAAAGGGAGATTTCAAAGCCCTGCATAGCCGCTTCCGAGTACTGCTCGAAGCGGCCAAGAAGGTTGTCGAAATTGATGCAGTTTTCCACGTCATCGTAAAACAGGGCTATTTCAAGGCTGGCCTTGGGAGAGAAGGCCCAGTCGCAGCCTGTTTCGTAGTGGGTTGTGGTCTGTTCTATAAGGTTTGGGTCGCCTAAGGGGCCTATTACGCCTGCTGAGTAAAGATTGCGCATGGTGGGAAAGCGCACCTTGGTTCCTGCTGTGGCGAAAAGGCTTAAGGTGTCGGTGGCGTCAAATCTTAAGCCCGCCTGGGGACAGAAGGCGGAGAGGTCGCGCCCGGCGTCTTCAATCACCACTCCGGCCTGCTTCCGGTAATCCTTGTCGAACATGTCGTAGCTCGCGCCGAGATTGGCCGTAAGGGCCTTGGTGATGCACCAGCGGTAGTCGGCGGAAAATGAGTAGGTAAAGCTTTCATAGGCGTCTTCCGCCCCATACAGGAAGTTTTCCTCGTGAACGTCTTTTTTGGCCGAGATTCCAAGCCCCAACAAATGGGATGAATTAAAGCGCAGAAAGCCGTTCATCACCGCGCCCGTGTCGTAGTCGTCGTAAAGGGAGGGACCGGAAGGCGGCGAAAGGCGGTCCTGGGTGGTGTAATCGGAGCCGTCGTAGGTGTCCAAGACGTTTCGATAGCCGTCGTAATAGATGCGGGTTTTTAGCGAGAAGGCTTCGCAGAAGCGGGATTCTTCTATCAGGTTAACGGTGTGGCGCTCCCATTCGGTGAACCTCCAGTACCGGGGGAACCAGAAAAATCCCTTCTTGTGCTCCCGGTAGATGGGAACGGGCGGCACGCCGTACTCGTCCTTGTAGTATTCGGCGGAAAGCCCGATCTTGTGATCCTGATTGATGGAAAAATCGCCGGTGAAACTTACTGTCTTCCTGTCGTAATCGCCGTTGTCGCGGATGCCGGTATCGGTCGCTATTGGCTCGTTTCCGGGTTTCGCCGGGTTGGAGGGGGCCTTGGCCATGCTGGCCAGAACGGAGCGAGGCAGCGTGAAATCCTCCGCCAGCTTGAAACCGTCCGACTGCTTCATGCTCGCGCCAAGAAAATAGCTGAACCTGCCCACGGTGTTGCCGTGGGTGGCGGAAGCGCCATAAGTGGAGCCCTCGGCGGCCTCGAAATTGGCGGAAAGGCTTGGCCTGGCGCTTCCCTTTTTGGTGATTATCTCGATCACGCCGCCTAAGGCGTTGCCGCCGTAAAGGGGCGAGGCAAGGCCCTTTATCACGCGGATTTCTGCGATGTTGTGAACCGGGATGTCGGTTAAGTTGACAAGTCCCTCGTAGGGAACGCCTAAGGGCATTCCGTCCATGAGTATCTGGACGCTTTCCTGCTCAAAACCCCGTATGGTGGCGTAATAGCCGGTCTTGGTGCGGCCCTGGCGGAAAACGACTCCAGGGACGAGTTTTAAGGCCTCGCCCAGGTTGGTTGCGTGCTCGCGCTCTATGTCGGCTGCCGTAACCACGCTGACCGTTCCCATGGCCTGGGGGGACTCGCTTTTAACCAGCACGGTGATCTCGCCTAAGTCAAATACTTGGTGATCCTTTGATTTCCCGGCATCATCGGCCCAAACAGGGTGAGCGCAAAAAAAGGAAGCGCTAAAAAATCCCGCCAGGGTAAGGGTTTTGAGCCCAAGCCCGAGGCTCTTTTTAAAGGGGATTATGCAATTCATATTATTCCTCCGCTTTTCACACTGGTTATTTGTCTGTCAGAATACATCAATTTCATAAATCCGTTTCACCGAGCGGCCCCCGGTGCTGTCCTCCCTGACAGCGGTCATGGCGAAGCCCTCGTCCGGGTCAAGCGGTCGGCCCAGCTTTTTCATCGCGACGATCACGTTGTCGCCAAGGCGCGAGTTGTAAAGCTCTCCCATTGAAAAGGACGCGCAGAAACCGTCCCGGCTCTTGACGAGAACGTACCTTTTGTAGTCGGCGGGGCTTGCCGCAACGCCGATAAGGCTCACCACGTCCCGCAAAAGCACGCCCTCGAAGGCGAACAGGCCGTGGAATCCCTCGCAGTCGCCAACGTGAAGGCTTTGCTCGATGGGCACCCGGCGCAGTTTTTCAAGGTCTGTGGGCTGAACCTTCAAGGCTTTTCCGCTTGCATGGTCGTTTATGGTGAAAAAAGGCTCAGCCGGGCGCATCAAGCCATCTTTCTTGTCTTTGTAAGCGAGCATCTCGACGTCTTTGCGCTCCACCACGATTTCCGCCACCGCGTTTACGGTGCGCCCGGCCCTAAGATCGGTTGCAATGACCAGGGTCCCGCAGCCCGCAGAAGACCCCAGGGCCTTGCCGTCCTTTTCATAGGAAAGAAGAACGCTTCTTCCGATGCTGGAATAGAAAATCTCGCCAAAGGAGAACACCGCCTCATCCCCGGCCTTTCCCTTCACCCTTATGACCACTGCGGGCTCCCATTTGCGGGTGTGCTTCAAGCCCGCCTTGAATAGGATGTCCCGCAGAAGAACGCCTTTCAAATCCACGGTGGCGATTCGTTCGTCCGGCGTTTTCGGGTCGGATTTTTCCTTCACCAGGGTCACGGCCCTTATTTCAAATGAAGGCAAGTCCCTGATGTCTTCAGGTGAAAGAGTAAGGGTATCCTTGACCTCCCCAGTAACCACCAGATTTTCCACCGCAGGTTTTTTGGGCAGTTGTGAGCAGGAGACTAAAGCCTCTACAAAAAGCAGGAAAATGACCGGGAAAATAAGGTTTCTCACAGTATAACTCCTTAATAAATCACGATAATGCCCGCTTTTCAGGGCTGGCATGGGATCGCCTTTAATTCATACGGCCCCGCCTCTTGGAAAAGGCGGTAAAGCCTTCGCTTTCGGCCGGCCTGCATGAAAGGGAATGCATCAGAGGAAAGGCAGTTATATTGCTTTAACTGATACGTCAAATTGATAGTTTCTATCGAAAACCGGGGATATATTGAGAACACAAAAAGCGGACAGGAAGGAAATACTGCCGGACAGGCGGTTGGCTTGCGGCATGGCGGCCAGGGTTTTCTCGGTTTTTGTTTTATCGGCCAGGGAACATTTTCAGTCGAACTGATCATGGAGCCGCGTGCAGCTTGGTACTAACGCGGAGTGATATAGAACCCATCTCAAAAATATATTTCTATTACGATTGGCTGCAAAATCCAATGGCTGCGTCATCGGCGCAAAAGGTCCTCAACATGGAATAACCATGCCTCCGGTCCTTTTGCGCCTGGCAACCTTCCCCTTGAATTTTTCTTCATCAAAAGTCGTGGGATATCGAGGTGTTGTGGCGCGTCTTGGGCTTGGCCCGTTGTTCAGGGACGCCACAGGCCGGAGACTATCCTGCCGACCCGCCGAAAACCGGGAAGACGCCGAACACGTTGTAATTGTAAGGCTTATCTCTTACGGAAAAAAGAGCGGCGCGTATCTCGACAGCCTCATCGTGCGCCAGGGCGAACTGCACGGGCTTTTGCGGCGGCCTGGTGTGCCCGCCGACAGGCCGAAAAGTGCCCTGGCGGTTTCCGGCAAAAAAGCCTTTGATTTATCTTTCCTCCAGAATGTCCTTTAAGGCCCTGACCACATTTCTCAACTCATCCTGGTGTTCGGGCGGGATAAGGAAGCCCGGCATGGGCCTGTTGTGAAGAAGTTCTTCCCCGCCGCTTTTGCCCTCCACGAGAGCCATCATCCCCACGAGGTTTCCCGATCTTCCGGAAGAATCCAGATGCTCAACGGCCTGCATGAAAACCTGGTTCAGGGACATGTCGAGCGGGCTTATCTCGGCCCCCTCCCGGCTGTCGCTGCACGACGTGCGGGAGAACATCACCCGGCAGGCCAGGGGCCGGGCGGGGTAGGCCAGGCATAGGTCGTCCGACAGAAGCGGGCAGGCCCCCACCGGCGAGTCCTCGTCCTCAGGGGGGGAGGGCCGCCTGCAAAGGGTGTCCAGAACGAGCCCGTTTACGGTGTATGCGGGCCGCCAGGAAATCCGGGCGCTTCTTATGCGCTGTCGGGCCTCCTCGTTTCCGGCCAGGTATTCGGCAAGGTACCGGGCCTCAAGGGTGGTGAGGCTCAGGTGATCCGTGCAGCACAGGGCGCAGCCCTTTTGGCAGACAAGGGGAAGGCTTCCGGTCTCGGAATCGAAAAGGGCGTATATTGTCCTCAGTTTATCGAAAGTCGGGCTGTTCAACCTGATGTTTCCTTTTGTGATGTTTCGACAGATGAAGGCTCTTCTCCGGTATTCTGCCCGTTGGGGCCTCTCCGGGCCTTTTGGAGATTCTGCATGATCTGCGGGTTTCCCGGATCGAGGCGAAGGGCGGTTTCAAAGCTTTTTACGCCGTCATCCCATGAGCCGCTCAGGCACTGGCTGATTCCAAGGCTCAGCCAGATCCGCCAGAACCCGGGCGCAAGGCGGGTCGCCTTGATATAGTACTCCACGGCTTCCCTGTGCCTGTTCTGCATGGCGAGCGATTTTCCAACGTTGTAGTATGCCGTGGTGTAGCGGCTGTCAATGGCGATTGCCTTTTTGTACCTTGCCATGCCTCCCAGAAGGTCGCCCTGGTCGGATATTATCACTCCGAGGTTTTCCTGGGCCCTTGGGTTGTCGGGCCTTTTTTCGGCGGTGTCCATCCAGATGGTGTACCAGTCCTTGTAATCGAGGTTTCGCACAAAGGCGGTGCAGGCAAGGGCCAGGGCCGCGATGGAGGCCGCCGCGAACAGCCCGATGGCGGCTTTCCTGCCCCTTTTGAGGACGAACGAAGCTGCGGCCACGGCCACGGTTGCCACGATGGCCGCCAGGGGCAGGTACATCCGGTACTCCACGGCGGGCGTGGTTAGGGCGATTATGGAGGACGACGGGGCCAGGATGGTGAAGAAGGCGACGCCCGCGAAGGAGGCCGGATGCCTCTTGTAAAGCCCGAAGGCCGTGGCCAGGAAACCCGCTGCCAGGACCAGGGCGTAGGGTATGAAGCCAAGGCCCCTTTCGATGGGCCACCAGTAGTCGAAAACAAGGGGATTGGGCCAGAAGGCCAGCTTTAAGTAATGGATCAGGACTTCCGGCTCGGTTCTGAAATAGTTCCAGCGGTTCAAGTCAAAGTCGTAAAAAAGCGAGTTGCCCGTGGGCTTGGCCACTGCCTGGAAATACGCGAAAATCAGTATCCCCGCAAGAAAGGCGGCGTAGATGGGGGCCGAGCGCCTTAGGGTGTCTTTAAGCGGACGGGGCGCGAAGAGGAACTGCCAGGCCGCGACCACCACCGGAGCCGTGACCAGTATCTCCTTGGATCCGAGGCCCAGGAAAAAGGCCGGTATGGCCACGAGCCATCCCCAAAGCGGCCTTTTGCCGAAGCTGGCCAGGGCCGCGCCGTAAAGGGTGGCGATGAAAAAGAGCCCGGCCATGGATTCGCATCGCTGGGACAGGTAGGTCACCGCCTGGGTGTGAATCGGGTGAACCGCCCATAAAAGGGCCGTGAAAAAGGCGATGGGAGTTTCATGCCCCCCGAACCGGCCCTTTAACGAGGGCGACCTTGAAAGGGTGAGCAAGACCAGCGCAAAAAGGGCCAGGGCGCTTGCCGCGTGAATCAGGATGCTGAGAATATGGTAGCCCGTCACCGAATCGCCGCCAAGGGCGTGGTTGATGGCAAAGGAGAGCCTTATTGTGGGGCGGTTGACGAAGCCGGTTCCGTCGGAGGCTCCGAAAATGGGGAAGATGTTTCTTATTCCCTGGTTTTCGACGATGTTGGCGAAATCATCGTGAAGAAAGGGCGCGTGAAGGGTGTTGGAATATACAAGCCCCACCACGGCCACCAGAATAGCGGCCCAGATCGGGATGTTGGAGGATGCCCCGGGCGCAACGGGAGCGGGGGAAGGATTTTTGCTCATGGTTTCCAGTACTCCGCTTGCCTGCTTTTGAGCACGCTTTCGAGATAGAGATTCAAGGTTTCGTCATTCGGATTTATGCGCCGGGCCTTTCTCAGGCTTAGAATGCCCTCGTCGAAAAGCCCGTTCCTGCACTGGGCCACCCCCAGCCCCTTCCAGGTCATCCAGTGATGCGGGGCCAGCCTGACTGCGTCAAGGTAGTATTTAAGGGCTTCCTGGGGCCTGTTCTGCATCAAAAGGAGCCTTCCGATGTTGTAGTACGCCGAGGTGAAGTTCTTGTCTATGGTGATTATTTCCCTGAACTGGTCTATGGCCCCGAAATAATCCCCCTTCATGGATATGGCGAGCCCAAGGCCTTCCCTGGCGCGGGGGTTTTGTGGCCGTTTCGCAACGGTATCGTTCCAGAGCGTGTATGCGTCCCTGTAATCGAGATTCCGCGTAAAAGAGGCGGCGGCCAGAGCTATTGCAAGGATTGCGGCAAAAATTCCGAGCGCGGGAAGGGCCTTCCTTCCCCGGTTTATGGCAAAAACACCCAGCATGACCGCGAGGCTGGAACAAATGGCGGCAAGGGGAAGGTACATGCGGTATTCCGCCGCCGTGGTGGTAAGGGCCACGATGGAGGAGGAAGGGGCCAGTATGGAGAAAAAACAGACCCCCGCGAAGGAGGCCGGATGCCTCTTAAAAAGTCCCCAGACAGTGGCGATGAAACCCGCGCCCAGAACCAGGGCGTAGGGTATGAAGCCAAGGCCCTTTTCGATGGGCCACCAGTAGTCGAAAACAAGGGGGCGGGGCCAGAAGGCCAGCTTCAGGTAATGGACCAGGACTGCTGGCTGGGTCATAGCGTAGTTCAGCCGGTTCAAGTCATAGGCATAGGCTGACTTGTAAAATTTTGTTTCGGAAGAAATAAGACTGTAAGCCAGTATCAGCACTCCTGCAAAAAAGGCCGCGTAAACCGGGGCCGAGCGCCAAAGGGCGCTTTTGAACGGACGGGGCGCGAAGAGAAACTGCCAGGCGGCGACAACCACCGGGGCCGTGACCAGTATCTCCTTGGTTCCGAGGCCCAGGAAAAAGGCCGGTATGGCCACCATCCATCCCCAAAGCGGCCTTTTGCCCAGGCTGGCCAGGGCCGCGCCGTAGAGGGTGGTGATGTAAAAAAACCCGGCCATTGATTCGCATCGCTGGGACAGGTATGTCACGGCCTGGGTATTGAGGGGATGGACTCCCCACAGGAGGGCCGCGAAAAAAGCCAGAGGCGTTGCGTGAGCCCTCAGGCGGCTTCCGAAAGCCGGGGACATGGAAAGGGTGAGCCTTACCAGCGCGAAAAGGGCCAGGGCGCTTGCCGCGTGAATGAGGATGTTCAGCAGATGGTAGCCCGTAACGGACTCCCCGCCCAGGGCGTAATTGACGGCAAAGGAGAGCCTGATCACCGGGCGGTTGATGAAACCCGTGGCGTCGGCTGCGCCGAAAAGGGGAAATATCCGCCGGATTCCCGGATTTTCCACTATGTTGGCGAAATCGTCGTGGAGAAAGGGCACGTTAAGGGTGTTGGAGTAAACAAGGCCCACCACGGCCACCAGGACCGCCGCCCATATGGCAAGGTTGGAGGATTCCCCGGGGCGGTGGGGGACATCGTCTGAGTCGATCCGTATCATTCTTCAGGGTTCCTGATCGCCTTCCGGCCCTTTCCGGGCCTTGTCGAGCTTGAAGATGGTGTCCGTGTTTCCGGGGTTTAGGCTAAGGGCGGTTTCAAGGCTTTTCACTCCCTCGTCCCAGAATCCCGCCATGCACTGGGCTACTCCCATGTAAGACCACGTGCGCCAGTGGGTCGGCCACAGTTTGATCCCGATGCGGTAATATTTTATGGCCTCCGAAGGCCTGTTCTGCATCACCAGCACCCTGCCCATGTTGCAGTAGGCCGTGGTGTAGAGCCTGTCTATTGCAATGGCCCGGTTGAAGCGGGTAACGGCTCCCAGAAGATCGCCCTGGTCGGCCAGGGCCACCCCCAGGTTGTCATGGGCGCGGGGGTTTAAGGGCGCTTTCGAGACGGTGTCCGCCCACAGGGCGTAAGAGTCCCGGTAATCTGTGTTTCTTATAAAGGTGCATAAAGCAAGGGCAAGGACTATGACCGACGCGGCGATCCCAAGACCTGTGGCCGCCTTCCGGCCCCTTTTGAGGGCGAAAGACGCCGCCGCCACGGCCACCACTGCGGCAATTGCCGCAAGGGGAAGGTACATGCGGTATTCCGCTGCCGGGGTGTTGAGGGCAATTACGGAAGAGGACGGGGCCAGAACGGCGAAAAACGCCACCCCTGCAAACGAGGCCGGATGCCTCTTATAAAGGCCGATTACCGTTGCGATGAAACCGGCCACGAGGAGCGCGGCGTAGGGTATGAAGCCAAGGCCCTTTTCGATTGGCCACCAGTAATCGAAACAAAGGCCCTTTGGCCAGAAGGCCAGCTTAAGATAACGGACCAGCACTTCGGGCTGGGTTTTCGCGTAATTTACCGGGTTCAAGTCAAATTCATAAAAGGGCTTATGGACAACCGGATTTGAAAATATCTGGTTAAAGGCGAATATCGATATCCCCGCAGCAAAGGCCGCGTAGAGTGGGGCCGAGCGCCTGAGTGTTTCCCTGAAAGGCGCGGGCGTGAAGATGAACTGCCAGGCGGCGACAATCACCGGGGCCGTGATCAGTATCTCCTTGGTTCCGAGGCCCAGGAAAAAGGCCGGTATGGCGACAAGGAATCCCAAAATAGGCTTTTTGCCGAAAGAGGACAGGGCTGCGCCGTAAAGGGTGAGAAGGTAAAAGAGGCCCGCCATTGATTCGCATCGCTGGACTATGTAGGTTACCGCCATTGTATTCAAGGGGTGCGCACCCCACAGGAGGGCCGCGAAAAAAGCGACAGGCGTCGCCTTATCGGCCAATCGCCCCGAAAAGGCCGGGGAGCGGGCTATCGTCAGGCGGATCAGGGCGAAAAGCGTAAGGGCAGAGGCAATGTGGATAAATATGTTCGCAAGGTGGTAGCCGGTCACCGAAAGGCCGCCTGCCGCGTAATTGAGCGAAAAGGAGAGTTCGGCTATGGGGCGGTATAAGAGGCTGTATACGCCGGACGAGCCGAAAATCGGGAAAATATGCTGTATTCCGGGATTCTCGACAATATTGGCCAGATCGTCATGAAGAAAGGGCACATTAAGGGTGTTGGAATAGGCAAGCCCTATAACCGCCGCCAGCACCGCAGCCCAGATTGAAAGGTCCGAGGATTCTTTGGGAAGGTCGGGCGCAGGCGGGGATTTTTTTTTCATTGTTCAAAATCTTTGCGCTGTTTTTTTCCGCATGGGCCGCTGGAAGGAAGCCGCCCGAAAGCAAAACGGACCGGCTCCTTTGGGAACCGGTCCGTTTTCGTGCTTATGCTTTAACACCCGAAATCAGATGACGATTAGGGATGCGCCCTGATGTAGAGCGTGCCGGGGGAGAAGACGACGCCGGTGACGATGAGCTCGCCAAGTCTTTCGGCATCCGCGCCCACGCCGGAGGTGTCGCCAACATAGATGCCGCCGACAGCCAGGGTGCCGGTCAGCATGCCGGGGCCAAGGGGATCGATCCGCAGGTAGGAGCCGGTGCCCATGCCCAGAGCGTTGGTGGTGTCAGTGAAGATGTCGACGTCGATTCCGGTGTTGATGCCGGGGAGGGTCAAGCTGTTCAGCACCAACCAGCCGGCTGCGGTTGCGCCGGCAAAGCCGTCAGCATCGCCCCACGCAAGGCGGGTGGCGGTCAGGCTGTTGCCCTGGGCGATGATGGTGATACCGGTCTGGCCTTTTACGGTCTGAAGGTCTTTCTTGGACATGGCTGACATGCCCGCCATTGCCACTGCCGGAATCAGAAGGATTGCCAGCACTATCATAAGCTTCTTCATTTTCCATACCTCCCCTAAAAATGATGGACCATGTAATGCGACCGAAGGAACCGTTCCAGCGGCCAGTTAGAAGCGGAGGCTTGACCGGGCTTTCGCTCCCTGCCCGAACACCCTGGCGGGGGGATGGCGCACAAGTGAACGAAGGCTTTGAGGTAAACCCCACACCGGCAAAAAAAGCGTCCGTAAAGGTGCCAGGACCCGCTGTGCCATAGCGGTTCCTCTTCATGGTTTTTTTGCGCCGGGCTTCATAAAAATCGGGAGACTGCGATAGTGAGATGATCTGGAGTAAATGTCTACAGGTTTTGCCTGCTATTTGTCAATCTGAATTTTTTTAATGGCCAATATTGTTAAGGCGGAAAAATGTTTGCGGAGGACCTGGATGGTAATATCCAAAAGCAAAACGGACCGGCCCCCAAGGGAGTCGGTCCGTTTTAATGCTTATACTGCAACACCCGTTTTCAGACGACGATTAGTCGTGCGCCCGAATGTAGAGCGTGCCGGGGGAGAAGACGACGCCGGTGACGATGAGCTCGCCAAGTCTTTCGGCATCCGCGCCCACGCCGGAGGTGTCGCCAACATAGATGCCGCCGACAGCCAGGGTGCC
>JACRLG010000025.1 GCA_016235345.1 Deltaproteobacteria bacterium
CGGGTGGCGGTCAGGCTGTTGCCCTGGGCGATGATGGTGATACCGGTCTGGCCTTTTACGGTCTGAAGGTCTTTCTTGGACATGGCTGACATGCCCGCCATTGCTACTGCCGGAATCAGAAGGATTGCCAGCACTATCATAAGCTTCTTCATTTTCCATACCTCCCCTAAAAATGATGGATCACATAATGCGACCGAAGGAACCGTTCCAGCGGCCAGTTAGAAGCGGAGGCGCACCCGGCTCTTGATACTTGCCCGAACACCCTGGCGGGGGGATGAACGAACAAGTGAACGAAGGCTTTGAGGCAAACCCCACACCGGCAGGAAAAGTGTCCGTAAAGGTGCCAGGACCCGCTGTGCCATAGCGGTTCCTCTTCATGGTCTTTTTGCGCCGGGCTTCATAAAAATCGGGAGACTGCGAGCGTGAGATAGTCTGAAATAAATCTTTACAGGTTTTGCCTGCTATTTGTCAATCTGAATTTTACAGGGTCTAGTTATTTTTTTCCGGCGTTTCCTGTTTCTGCGGCCCGTCGGTTTCGTCGCTGGCCCCGTCGGCCTGCCCCCCTTCGCCCAAAGGCTCCGCCGTAACATTGGTTCGGGCCAGGTCCTTGATCTGGGAGAGGCTCGGAAGGTCCGCGAGGTCCTTCAACTCGAAGACCTCCAGGAATTTTTTGGTGGTGGCGTAGAGCATGGGCCGCCCCGGCTTGTCGTCCCGGCCCGGAACCCGTATGAGGCCCTTTTCCAGGAGGACCTTCAGGACCCCGCCGGAGTCCACCCCACGCACGTGCTCCACACAGCTGCGCAGCACAGGCTGGTTGTAAGCCACGATGGCCAGGGTCTCCAGGGCAGCCGGAGACAGGCGCACGGGCTGGGACTGGGAAAGCCGCCTGACCCAGAGCGCATACCGGGGCCTTGTGCGAAGCTGCCAGCCCCCGGCCACCTCGCAGAGAAAGAAGCCGCCGCCGCGCGCCTCGTACTCGGCGTCAAGGGCGGCAAGGGCCTCCCTTATGGCTAAGGGCTCCTCTTCCGGCAGGGCCTTTTTCAGGCGGTCCATGCCCAGGGGCTGCGGGGAAACGAAAAGCAGGCTTTCCAATATGTATTTCAATTCCGGCATGGTTTTCGACCGGGGATTTGTTCGGGGTCCGTCATGCCGACGCTTCGGAAATTTCGAAGCGCTCCAGGTGGAGCTTGGGGTCGCTCTTTATGGCTATCTGCGCCCCCACGGCCTCTTCCAGGGAAAGCACCGTGGTGTTTTCCTCTTCCAGCAAAAACTGGGCGAGGTCCGGGTGAACCGTGACCGTTATGCGCCTGCCCCTGGTGTCCGGCGCAAGGCGCTGGATTTCCCGGTAGATGTTGTGGCAGGTGCTTTTCTTGGAAAGGATGACGCCTTCGCCCTCGCAGTAGGGGCAGGGCTCCGAGAGCTTTCTGGTGAGGTTTTCCCTTGTGCGCTTGCGGGTCATCTCCAGAAGGCCCAACTCGCTCATGGGAAGCACGTTGGTTGTGGAGCGGTCCCTGGAAAGGGCCGACACCATGGCCTGAAAAACCTTGTCCTGGTCTTCGGGGCGCTCCATGTCTATGAAATCTATGACGATTATTCCACCTATGTCGCGCAGGCGGAGCTGGTAGGCGATTTCCTTCACCGCCTCCAGGTTGGTTTTGAGGATGGTTTCCGAAAGGTCGCCCTTGCCCACGTAGCGGCCCGTGTTGATATCCACCGAGACCAGGGCCTCGGTGTTTTCTATCACTATGTAACCGCCCGATTTCAACCACAGTTTCTTGCGGGTGAGGCGTGAAATCTCGGTTTCCAGGTGAAAGGAGTCGAAAACGGGCTCGGAGCCCTCGTAGAGCTCCACTGCCCTGGAGAGGCTCGGCATGAAGGATTCCACGAAATCCAGTATTTCACGGTATCCGCGCATGGAATCCACCACCAGGCGGTCAACCTGCTGGGTGAAGAGGTCCCGCACGGCCTTCAAGCTGGCCGAAAGCTCGCGGTACAGAAGGGACGGGGCCTCGGCCTGCCAGTAGCGGGCGATGATCTTGCGCCAGAGCTGGGTGAGAAAGTCCACCTCCTGCCGGAGTTTTTCGTAGTCCACCCCGGCGCTTGCCGTGCGAACTATGAAGCCGCATGATTCGGTCTTGAGGGCGGCCAGGGTTTCCTTGAGGCGGGTGCGCTCCTCGGCGTTTTCTATGCGCCTGGACACCCCCACGTGGGCCGTGGTGGGCATGAGGACAAGATACCGCCCCGGAATGCTCACCCTGGCCGTGACCCTGGCCCCCTTGTTGCCGATGGGGCTTTTGGCCACCTGGACCAGGATTTCCTGGCCCTCGGTCAGAACCTCCTCTATGGAGAGCTTGCGCTTGGGCGCGGGCGTTGGGTCGCCCTCCTCGTGGATGGACTCGTCCGGCGGCGGGGCGTCGGTTTTTGACGGGAAGTCGTAAACCACGTCGTCTATATAGATGAAGGCCGCCTGGGGAAGGCCGATGTCCAGAAAGGCCGCCTGCATTCCGGGTAGCACCCGGAGAACGCGGCCCTTGTAGATGTTGCCCACTATGTCTTCTTCGCCGTTGCGCTCCACAACGAGTTCCGCCAGCACCCCGTCCTCCAGGAGCGCCACGCGGGTCTCGAACCCGGCGTCGTTTATTATTAATTCCTTGTACATGTTCTTTTCCATTTCCAAGCGTTCGTTAGGTTTTCATGAGTCATTCAAAAGAGTTCAGTATACCTGAAAACGCATTGACATGGAAGGGAAAAATTTTTTTTGCGCGAAGCGGGCAGTCGACAGTGGGCGGTGGTCGGGGGCGGCTTGAAAATTTGGAGGATGCCCGCCGACCGGGCTGATCCGGGTTCGGCGGGCGAGGCTGGGCAGGGCTCAAATCCGCCTGAGCCAGGCTCCGGGCCAGTAGGTGATGTTTTTATCGAGCTTGCTTTCGTTGAAGGACCAGGGGGGCTCCTCCAGCACGAATTCGGGATGTTTCGCAGCGAATTCGGCGGCGGCGGCGGTGGGGTTTTCTGTCTTCCAGTGGGGGCGGCCGTTGGGAACGTCCCAAAGCTCGCTCATTATCCCGTCCGTGGCCACGATGTAGGAGCCTTGGGTGACCAGGCCCTGGTAGGCTAAAAGTTCTGCGGCCACGTGGTCCTTTTCGTGGCAGGAATCCAACAGCACCATCACTGTCTCGCCCGGCTTTATAAGGGCCTTCACGGCGTCCGCAGTGGATTTTTCCACGGAGCTTCCGATTATGAGCGAGATAAGCGGCGAAAGCTCGTGGGCCTCTATGGCGGCCCGGTTGTGGGGCCTCACCTCGATGTCCACCCCTATCACCCGGCCCTTTCCCATGAGGCGGCATAGGCTCGCGTAGAATATGAGGCTTCCGCCGTGGGCCACGCCGGTCTCCACGATAACGTCGGGCTTTATGCGGTAAATTACCTCGGCGGTGCGCACCATGTCTTCGGGAAGCTGGATGATGGGCCTGCCCATCCAGGTGAAGGTGTAGGAATACTTCTGCACCCAGCCGCTTTTTATCCACAGGCGCGACAGAATCCCGAAGGCTTCCTTTCCGTTTAAGTCTATCTCGCGCTCCGCGCCGTTCTCGTTCACCAGCATGGTGTTTTTATCGGTATCAGCAAAAATTTTCATCCGCATGTGCTCCGTGAGACTTGGTTGATTGAAATGATTTTTTCTGCCCAAAAACTTCCAGCCTTACAGGGAACTTGCCAGCCCGTTGAAAAAAGGCTTGATATAAAGCCTGTATAAAAACGATGAACTGCAAGGAAGGCGAGCGGGCGTCGGCGGAGCGTGCTTCATGCACGTGAGCACGACGCCCGCGAAGCCTGACACAGCAGTTCGCGTTTTTGGACAGACTGTTACTTTATGATGAGGCCCTGGCCCGTTGGCAGGCTCAGTATCTCGGTGCCGCGCCTTGCGGCTAATTCGTCGAAGGCCCGTTTCTGCATGATGTGCTTCTCGAATCCGTAGTCGTCCAGAACCACCATGGCGCCCGGAACAAGCCGGTCCCAGAAATACTCGGCAGCCGCTATTTCCGGGGCCGCGCAGTTCATGTCTATGGAAAGGTAGCACACCTTTTCCGCAGTCACCTGGGGCAGGGTGTCGGGAATCGGCCCCTTTATGATTTTCACGTTTTTGAAGTCGCGGAAGGTTTCAAGCACCTGGTCGTAGCAGGGGGCGTAGCCGCCGGGCTTGATCCCGCGCGCCCTTTCCTCCGGGGTCAGGCTTTTTTCAACGAGGCCGCAGAAGGTGTCCAGAAGCCAGAAGGTCTTGGGAAGCCCGGAAAAACCCACGTACTGCATCACCGACCTTGAAAAGCCGCCCTTGTTCACCCCGCATTCCACGAAATCGCCCTCGTGCCTCGCGGCGATGGTGGCCGCGAAACATAGAACGTGCACCCGCCAGTGGATCTTGTACTTTTCCCAGGAGCCGGTCTGCCGCCCAAGCTCGTAGGCCTCCGCAAAGCGCGGGTCTTCCATGAAATCGGCGTTGTGTTTGGTGGCGAGCCCGTCCGTGTTGTAGGTGAGAGGGCCCGGAACATAGCTGAGCCCCCTTGTCTGGTAGAGCTTGGCAAGGATGTCGAACACCGGCTGGGGCAGCTTGTTGGCGAGTTTTTTTCTTAGGGCTGTAATGTCCATTCATGTCCCTTTCAGGCAAGCTCTATTGAAAGGCCCGCCCGCCGGATGATTTCAAGGTTTTCAGCCCGGTACTCCGGGTTCATGAGTATTAGGGTGCGGACCCCGCGCCTCGCCGCTGTGGCCACGTCCACGATGGGGTGCCCGGTTCCGGCCACGAAACAGCCCTGCTTGGCCGGATTGATGTCCACCAGGCAGTCGATCAGAAGGCCTTCGGGGTCGATGAGGTTCACGAAGGTGACTCCCTTGGCCCCGGCCCCCCAAAGCCCAACGGGGCCGCTTTTGGCGTATTTTTCGATCTTTTCGGCCCATTCCGCGAGGATTCCGGGCAGGGCCTCCGAAAAGCCTTCGGCGAGCCTTAGGGTGTTCTCCGCGCCGCCCCGGGCCGGGTTTTCAGCGCCGCCGCGCCCTGCCTCCATCCAAAGATACTGGCCGCCGAAAACCGCTTCATGGGCCGATACCGAAAGGCCGCATCGGCCAAGGGCGAAGCCCAGGGAGCCTGCGGAAAAAAGCGAGCAGTGCTCGTAGAAGAAATCCCAGATCACGCGGTTTTTCAGTATCCAGTCAACGTCCGGGGTTTCCAGGAAAAGGGCGGACGCGGGATTTTCCGAAAGCGCCGCGCCAAGGGACGCTAAAAAGCCAGGGGGCTCCCTTATGTGTTCGATCACGTGGCGGCAGATGACGGCCTCAGACGTGAGCCCCTCTTTCGGCCCCTCGAAAAAGCGCCTGTGAAACTTGAGCCTGCCGCCTAAGGCGCTTTCCTCGTCAATGTAGCTCGGATCGAAACCTGTTCCGGTCAGGTCAGGGCGCATCTCACCCAGGATTTTCAAAAAATGCCCCTTGCCGCAGCCCACCTCAAGGACGCTTGGCCGGTCCACCGCAAGGGCCTTCGAGACGCGGTCGGCGCGGTCCGTGAGATGGACCGAAAAGGCCGGGGAAAGGCTCTGGTCGTTGTCGTATTCCCGCCCGTAGGCAAGAAGGCCGGGGTCGAAGGCGGCGTTATACACGAAGCCGCAGGAGGGGCAGGCGGTCATGGAGAGGTCACCCCTTGCCGCAGCCCTGGCCTCCTTTTCCGACCTGTGCAGGATGTGCTGGTGCACGGGCATGTTTTTGCGCGAAAGGAAGACGAGGCCGTCCCCGCTTCCGCACACCGGGCAGGGACACATCAGCGCTCCCCCTTCCACCACCCGGCGGTGAGCTTTAGGGCCTGATCCAGGGTGAGGGACGGGCGGAAGCCCACTTCCGTGTGCAGGCGCTTCACGTCGGCCAGGATCAGCGAGGGTTCGTTTTGGGGGGCGGGGATGGCCCCAAGCCGTATAAGGTCCCTCGCGCCCCATATTTCGGCGAATCGTGAGACCAGAGCTCCCACCGACACCGGCTGGCCTGTGGCCACGTTTACCGGGCCTTCCACGGGGCTGTCCAGGAAGGCTGCAAGGGCCGCCCCGGCCTCCTTCACGTACATGAAGTCCCGGAGCTGCCTTCCGTGGGTGCAAAGGGCCGGTTCGTTGCGCAGAAGAGAGCCTGCCACAGAGGACATCAGCCTTCCGCTTTTTTCGTCCGGGCCGAAGAGGAAAAAAAGCCTGGCCCACCCGAAGCTGACACCGGCCTGTCCGAAAAAGGAGCGGGCCAGCATGTGGAGTGAATTCTTGCACACGCCGTAGACGGTGGCGGGGTTCAGGGGCGTGAGGTTTTCCACGCAGAAGCCGTAGGAATGGTCGTACTCGAAGCAGGTTCCGGCGGCCACGGCCCTTTTTCCGCCACATGCCGCGAAGGCCTCGAAAAGGGAGAGGCTGGCCTTCACGAAGGCGAAATTTATGGGTGAGGACGGGTACTTGCCCGGAACCGCATACCAGGCAAGGTGGAGAAGATGGGTGGGGGCCGCGTCCGCCACGGCTTTGGCCGTGCTTGCGGGGTCTAAAAGGTCTGCTTCGCGGCGCAGGGCGGGAAGGCCAGCGGGAAGCTCCTCGCCGGGCGCGGCCAGGGCGTGGACCTCGTACCCCAGGCCCGCCAGGGCTTCCACCGCGTGGCGGCCAATGAAACCGCCCGCCCCTGTAACAAGAACCCTTTTCATTGTTCAAAATCCGGTATGGCCCGGTCCTTGGCGGAAATGACGGCGGGGCTTATGGGCCAGTCGATGCCGATGGACGGGTCGTTCCACCTTATCCCCGATTCGGACAAGGGGGCGTAAAAGGCCGACATCTGGTAAAAGACCTCGCATTCGTCAACGAGTGTCAGGAATCCGTGGGCGAAGCCCACGGGCGCGTACATCATCCGGTGGTTTTCGGCTGAAAGCTCGGCCCCGAACCATTTCTTGTAGGTTGGTGAGTCGGGCCTAAGATCGATTATGGCGTCCCAAACCGCCCCCTTGGTGCAGCGGATGAGCTTCACCTCCCAGTCCGGAGAATTCTGGTAGTGCATCCCCCGGAGCGTCCCCTTTTTTTTGCTGAAGGAGACGCTGGCCTGGGGGAACCTTGTGCAAAGGCCCGCTTCCGCGAACTCCCTCTCGCAGAAAACCCGCGAAAAAAAGCCCCGGTCGTCGGACGCCGGAGTGATCTCAATTATATATGCCCCGGAAAGGGGAGCGGGAACGAAACGCAAGTTCTAAATCTCCGAAAAGGCCATAAATATCTGAAAACGGCATAATCCGCCGGATCAGGCCATGTAGTTTCTAATCTGCCCCAGGGTGAATTTCCGCATGTCCTGGCCGGATAAAAGGGCCTTGTGCCATTTGACGGTGAGGGAAAGGGCCTCTTTAAGGTCCATGCGGGGCTTCCAGCCAAGGCGGATCCGGGCCTTGGTGGCGTCGAGCTTGAGTAAATGCGCCTCGTGGGCGTGAAAGCCCTGGTCGTGGCTCCATGAAGCGCCGTCTCCCCAGAGGGCTGCGGCCATGTCCGCAACCGCTCCCACCGTGGCGGCTTCGGAGGCTTCCGGGCCGAAGTTCCAGGCCTCGGCGTAGTCCCGGCCTTTTTCCGCGAGTTTTTCCGCCAGCATGAGGTAGCCCGAAAGGGGCTCCAGCACATGCTGCCAGGGCCTGATCGCCGAGGGGTTCCTGATCTCCGAGCATTTTCCCGTGGAAAAGGCGGTCAGAAGATCGGTCATGAGCCGGTCTTTCGCCCAGTCGCCGCCGCCTATCACGTTTCCGGCGCGGGCCGTGGCAACCGACGGGGCCGTGGGGTCCCCGAAAAAGGAGCGCCTGAAGGAGGCGGTGACGATCTCTGCGCAGGCCTTGCTGGCCGAGTAGGGGTCGTGGCCGCCCAGGGGCTCGTTTTCCCGGTAGGGCCACAGCCATTCGCGGTTTTCGTAGCACTTGTCGGATGTGACCGACACCAGCGCCGAAACGCCGCCTGCGGCCCTTGCCGCGTCCAGCAAGTTGGCGGTTCCCATCACGTTCACCGTGAAGGTTTCCAGGGGGTCGTCGTAGGAGGGGCGAACAAGGCTCTGGGCCGCGAGGTGGAAGACCACTTCGGGCCGGGCATCGGCAAAGGCTCTTGCGAGAGCGTCCAAATCCCTTATGTCCGCTTCGACCGACTCGACGCCGACTCCGGCTTCTGCGGTTTCGTAGAGGCTGGGCGCGGTGGGGGGCGCAAGGGCGTACCCGGTGACATCAGCACCCATGTCGGAAAGCCACAGCACGAGCCACGAGCCCTTGAACCCGGTGTGCCCGGTCACGAGCACCCTTCGCCCCTTCCAGAATGATGGATTTATCGCCATTTAAAATCCTTGCACGTTTTTGAAAAATGCTTTCACGGAACGTTTAAAAATGGCCTTGCCTGCAACCCGCATGAGGGGCTTTTCAGAATCGCCGCAGGCAAGGAGTGCGAGCCGGGCGGGGAGGCTGCGTACTTTTGCGTACGTAACGACCCGCCCGGCGACGCACGACACAGCATCCGACGATTCTGGGAAGCCCCTCACCAGACTTTCCAGGGGGCCTTATTGGCATCGTAAAGATTTCGCAGGAGCCGAAGCTCGTGCAGGGTGTCCACGCACTGCCAGAATCCGTTGTGGCGATAGGCGTAAAGCTCCCCGGCGGCGGCCAGCCGTTCGCAGGGCTCGCGCTCCCAGGAGGTGTCGTCGCCGTCGATGTAATCGAAGATACCGGGCTCCAGGACGAAAAAGCCGCCGTTTATCACCTGCTCGTTGCCTTCGGGCTTTTCTGAGAAGTTTTCCACCCGCCCGCCGTCCAGTTTCAATACCCCGAAACGCTGTGGGGGCGAAACAGCCGTCACCGTGGCAAGTTTCCCGTGGCTCTTGTGAAAGGCCAGGAGCTTGTTCAAGTCCACGTTGGAAAGGCCGTCGCCGTAGGTGAAGAAGAAGGTGGAATCCACCTTGCCCCGAAGGCGCTTAAGGCGTCCGCCCGTCATGGTGTCGGGGCCTGTTTCGCAAAGCTCTATGGTCCAGTCCTCCGGGGTCTGGCCCGAAGCGGTGCAGAGCCCGGCTTTCAGGTCCACGGTGAGATCGGCGGCAAGCTGGGGGTATTGAAGGAAGTAGCGCTTGATCACCTCGCCCTTGTATCCCAAAGCCACGGCGAAACGGGAAAAGCCCTGGGCCGAGAAGAGCTTCATGAGGTGCCACAAAAGGGGCCTTCCGCCTATTTCGATCATGGGCTTGGGGAGAACCTGGGTTTCCTCCGAAAGCCTTGTTCCGAATCCGCCAGCGAGTATTATGGTTTTCATCAAGGACGCGCCGCTTTCGTTTCTGTATCGGGTTAGGTCGTTGCCGGATGCCGCATCGCGGTCTCCGCAAGGCTCCAGAAACCTGGGTCAGGACTCCGGCTCGCAGGGGTGGTCCCGGCTGGCCTGGTCGAACCTAAGCTGGGTCACCTGCTCGGACACGAGCCCTATCATGAAGATCAGAATGGCCACGGTCATGAGCATGGCCGAGGTGGGGCCGTAGGGGTGGTGAAGGACGAAGATTTTCACCAAGCCGTAAATGAGGCCCGCGAAGAACATGACAAGGCTTGTGGGCAGAAAGACCTTCATGGGGGCGAAAAGGGTGGCTATGCGGATTATTATGAAAAAGAACCTGCTGCCGTCCCGGAAAATCCGTATCTTGCTCTTACCCTTGCGTTTGGCCGCCACTATGGGAACGAAGGTGACCGCATAGCCCGATCTCATCATGGCCAGAGTGATGGTGGACGGATAGGAAAAGGTGTTGGGCAGAAGGCTCACGAACTGGCGTGCCACCTGTGCCCGAACCGCCCTGAAGCCGCTTGTGAGATCGGGGATTCTGCGCCCGGTAACGTAAGAGGCGAGCCCGTTGTAGACGGAATTGGCCAGGGTCCTGTGGGCGTGGGTGTCGGAATCGCTGGTTCTGGCCCCCACCGCCATGTGAAAGGTTGAAAGCTCGGCCACAAGCGTCGGGATCAGTTCGGGGGGATGCTGGCCGTCGGCATCCAGAAGCACTATTATTTCGCCCCTGGCGTTTCTGATGCCTGTTTTGACCGCTGCGCCGTTTCCGATGTTGTAGGGATGGGACACGACCCTCGCCCCGGAATGGCGCGCGAGCTGCGCGGTGTCGTCGCCGGAGCCGTCGTCCGCCACCAGGATTTCGTAGGACAGGTTTGCGCCGGTCATGGCGGCGTGAATCCGGCTTATTACGGCTTCAATGCCCTCCGCCTCGTCAAAGGCCGGCATTACGACACTTACGAGCGGCGGCCCGGTTTCCGGGCTTGGTTGGTTGTCGTTCATGGTTTTTTTGCGGCAAGCCCCCTTGTTATTGAGCGAAGCATGGTTCTATTCCCGTTTTTAATGGAATCGGGCAGCGGTTGTTTTATGGTTTGGGCTCATCCGGGTAATAGGTGTATTTCCGGCTTACGACTGACTTCACCTCGGTTGGCTTCTGGTCGGGCCTGGAAAAGTCCAGCATCACCACCTTCTTTTTCACCCAGTTGCCGACCCTGTCGTATTCGTAGGTATAGAGGCGCTTGGATGTCACCTGGTCCTTGCCGTTATAGACGATCTGCGACGAAATGAAGCCTTTGTCGTTATATTCCAGCACCTTCTTTCCAGCATAGCCGCCTTCCATGTTCGTGTACCGCTCCGAGATGAACCGGCCCTTGTCGTCATAGATGAAGGTCCATTTGGCCTTGGTGAGCCCTCTGTGATCCATCACTATGATATCCTTTATTCTCTTTTGCTCGTCGTATTCAAACGCGGCCCGGCGCGGGTGCTCGAAACTGTCTATCAGTTTTATTATCCCCTTTGAGACATAGTAGATGGTCTCCCTCAGGGGGTTTGCGTTGTTTTTGGAATAACATTCCAGAAGAACGAGGTTGCCTTCCTTGTCATAGACGAAAAAGAAGCGGTTCATTACCTTACCCTTGTCGTCAAGCCTCTGGGCCTCGGTGCGCCTGCCTTCCTTGTCGTAAAAAATTCTGCGGGAAATGTTATCCGCATACTCTTCTATAACCTTCACCTTGCCCACCAGTTTGGGCTGCTCCCATTCCCACAAGGGGCTGAAGGGAGCTGCCAGGGCGGTTGATGACAGCAGAAACGAGACCGTTAAAATCACAGAAGCCAACACCATAGTCTTTTTCATGATTGCTCCCCAAAGGTTCTGATGTGTCCTTAACGCGCTGCAACTACCTGAACGGGCCGCAAGGAAAAGCGGCCCTGGAAAAGGTTCCGGCCGGCCCCGAAACCTCTTGGTTCAAAACAGCCAGATGAAAATCCATGCGCCATGAAAAGAAGAGCCTTCGGACCGATCGGAGGGGTTGACAGGCGGAAAGCGCCATGAGGCTGAGCCTGCTCCTCTATTTCCCATGATTCTGAAACACCGCTGTCGGACCCCTGGCTTTTTTTAGTGTGTGAAGCCATTGTGTATGATGGGCTTTCAAATGACCGATAACTGCTTTAGTCTGGCGACTCCACTATATATTGCTGGTATGATGCTTCTTGACTACGTCATATGGCTGAATCGGGAATCATGCGGAACTCTTTGCTTCAAGGTCGGCCATTGTTATAGACTCGCCGATTTTCTTTTTAACGAGAGTATAGTATAGGGAAACTTAGCTTGGCAAGGCAAACGGTCCCAAAAAAACGGAATGTTCCCCTAAAACGCAAAAAAACGGGAGGGCTTTACCGTGAGAGACTCGGCAATGTTCAAGAACTGGGGCACCTTCCGCAAGGGCAAGGACCCTCAAAGCATCCAGATTTCCTTCGCCAGCCACCTTCAATACTCCCTTTCCAAGGACCAGTACACCGCAACCGACCGCGACCTGTACCTGGCCCTGGCCCTTTCCGCCCGCGACCGCTTGATCGAGCGCTGGATAAGAACCCAGCAGATGTATTACCTGAACAACGTCAAAAGGGTCTATTACCTTTCCGCCGAGTACCTGATGGGCCGGGTCCTGGAAAGCAACCTAATAAACCTTGGGATGTACGCGGAAACCCAGGAGGCCATGGACGACATCAACGTGGTTCTCGAGGGGCTTTTCGAGATGGAACCGGACATGGGCCTTGGAAACGGCGGCCTTGGAAGGCTCGCCGCCTGCTTCATGGACTCCCTGGCCACCCTGGCCATTCCCGCTTACGGCTACGGCATCCGCTACGAGTTCGGCATCTTCGAGCAGGAGATAAGGGGCCTTGCGCAGGTGGAGAGGCCCGAAAACTGGCTCAAGTTCGCCAACCCCTGGGAGATCGCCCGGCCCGAATTCGCCATAACCGTGCATTTCGGCGGCAGGGTCAACTACGTGAGGCTTCCGGGCGGGCACGTCACCGCCGAGTGGGTGGAGACCTCCGACGTGGTGGGGGTCGCCTACGACACCCCCATCGCCGGGTTCGGCAACAACACCGTCAACACGCTTCGGCTGTGGTCTGCCAGGGCGTCCAAGGACTTCGACCTGGAGTATTTCCAGGAAGGCGACTACCTGAAGGCCGTGGAGGAGAAGAACCTTTCGGAGAACATATCGAAGGTCCTCTATCCCAACGACGAGACCAGCGAGGGCCGGGAGCTTAGGCTCAAGCAGCAGTATTTCTTCGTTTCCTGCTCCATCCAGGACATAATAAGGCGCTACCTTGTAACCCACCAGAATTTCGACGAATTTCCCGACAAGGTGGCCATCCACATGAACGACACCCACCCGTCCCTTGCGGTGGCCGAGCTCATGCGGATCCTCATGGACAACTACCATCTTGACTGGGACACGGCCTGGGACCTTACGACCCGCTCCTGCGCCTACACCAACCACACCCTTCTGGCCGAGGCCATGGAAAAATGGCCGGTGGAGATGTTCGCCCGCATCCTTCCCCGGCCCCTTGAAATAATCTTCGAGATAAACCGCCGGTTTCTGCGGGACGTTGCAGTGCGTTTTCCAGACGAGCCCGAAAGGCTTGGCCGAATGAGCCTGGTGGGGGAGCGCTGCGGCAAGCGCATCCGCATGGCGCATCTGGCCATCGTGGGGTCGCACTCGGTGAACGGCGTGGCTGCTCTCCACTCGAAGCTTTTGGCGGAAAGGGAACTGAAGGACTTTGCCGAGATGTTTCCGGGAAGGTTCAACAACAAGACCAACGGCATCACCCCGCGTCGCTGGCTCATGGCCGCCAACCCTGACTTGGCCCACCTGATAACGGAGAAAATCGGCGACGGCTGGCTCACGAATCTTTCCATGCTCAAAAAAATCGAGCCTCTTGCCGATGATCCCGAATTCTGCGAGCGCTGGCGGATTGTCAAAAAGACCAACAAGGAGAGGCTGGCCCGGATCACCAGGGCCGTCACCGGAGCGGTGATTGACCCGGACTCCATCTTCGACGTCCAGGTGAAGCGCATCCACGAGTACAAGCGCCAGCTTATGAACATCCTGCACGCGGTCCACACCTGGCTTTCCATCAAATACACGCCGGGCTTCGACATACACCCCATAACCTACATCTTCGGCGGCAAGGCCGCTCCCGGCTACCAGGCCGCCAAGGACATCATAAGGCTCATCTGCCAGGTGGGCGAGATGCTGAACCGGGACAGCTCCACCAACCATCTTTTAAAGGTGGTCTTTCTGCCAAACTACCGGGTATCGCTCGCCGAGCACATCTTTCCGGCAACGGACGTCTCCGAGCAGATAAGCACGGCGGGCTTCGAGGCATCCGGCACCAGCAACATGAAATTCGCCTTAAACGGCGCGCTCACCCTGGGAACCCTGGACGGGGCCAACATCGAGATAATGGAGGAGGTCGGCAGGGAAAACGTGTTCATCTTCGGCCTAACGGCCCCCGAGGTGGCGGAGATAAAGCCCGGCTATCACCCCATGAACACCCAGCGGGACGACTTCCTCAACAAGGCCATAGACCTCATAGGGCGGGGGTTTTTCAACCCGGAGGATCCGGGCCTTTTCTACACACTGATAAAGAAACTCATGGAAGAGGACCCCTACCTGGTTCTGGCGGATTTCGACGCCTACCGCATGGCCCACCAGGAGGTTGACAGGCTCTACAGGGACCAGGCGGCCTGGATCAAAAAGTCCATTCTGAACGTGGCCCGCATAGGCAAGTTTTCGTCCGACCGCACGATTCTGGAGTACAACCGGGAAATCTGGAAAGCGACGCCCCTTAAGATCGTGAAGGAGGAGGTGGACGTGGCCGCGCTTCCCCATAAGCGCAGGGGCCGCAAGCCTTAAGAGTTGGCGCTGTTGTCCCTAAAGGGGGAGGCCCCCCGCCCCTTTTAAGGACATCGCGCCCTGGCGGTTCGGGCAAATTTTCGGGAGATAAGGCGCATGGACTTTATAAGGATTCACTTCGGGCCGGGTTCCCCCCGTTTCTCAACGGATTTCGGGAAAAGGCTGGAGCATTTTTTTTCTCCGGCGGGGAAAATGTTTTTCCATGAC
>JACRLG010000026.1:0-7470 GCA_016235345.1 Deltaproteobacteria bacterium
TGGGCCAACGAAGGGCCACGAGGTAATCAACACATGACGCCTCGGTTGCGAAACGCTCTCGGAACTCAGCCAGATTCGTCGGGTAATCCTCCATTCCCAATACTACATATTGGGGTGTTAGGAGTCAAGTGCATAGCCCCATTCTGTAATTTACATATCCAATTTTTCACGCGTATATGCCTTTCTGTCCAGGCAATAAGGCCAGGTTGAACTAGCCGGGCTGGCCCACTGTCCAAGTCAGAGAGGGTGAAAACAGCAAGGCGGCTATGGAAAGGGCTGTCAGAACCTTACTCATAAGGTTTTTTTTGAAAACCTGGATTGAGGTTACGAAATTGAATGCCTGTACCAGAAACGAACAGGAAGAAGAATATCATAAAATCAATCAATTAAGGGACAAATTTTTTTGGTGCGCCCCAATAAGGTACGGTGGCGGTTTTCTGGGACCGATAATTTTTATTGGAAAAAAATAAATAAAGAAAAAATTATCTTTAATTTCAGCCAGATGAAAGTTTTTATATAATTTCAATAAATAGTGGCATTGAAGTTGCTAAGTAAGCTGGAAGCCATATGGATATCGATTAGCATTTCATCAGCCATTAGACGCTTAACCGCGTGGTTAAGCGGTTTCGGCATGATGTTGCTGGTTTGGAAATAGGCCGGTATGGATGAAATATTATTGTGGCTCAATATTTTATCCATATTTGGGCCGCACTTAAGCGGTTTTGGAGTTTTACAAAAAAAGGAGCCGGGATATGAAAAAGCGCCTGATCAATCTGGCCGTGGCTGTGGGGCTTGTTCTCGCCTTTGCGGGAGCAGCCGCCTGGGCCGTTGACGATAACAGGGACGGCAAAAACCCCCTTGTGGTAACCATGGACGCCTTCAGGGTGGAGAAGGACGCGGCCGGCAAGGAAAAGCTGGTCAAGACCGACAAGATCGAGCCCAGTCAGGTCATAGAATACGTACTTACGAGCAAAAACGTTTCCAAAGCCGCCCTCGCCAAGGTCACCCTTTTGGGCCCCATCCCCGAAAACACCGCTTACATGGCAAAAAGCGCCACCCAGGCAAAGGGGCTTGTCCCGGTCTTTTCCATTGACAAGGGCAAGACCTTCCAGCCCGAACCGGTCAAGTACAAGGTGAAGCTCCCGGACGGAAAAGAGGCCGAGAAAATCGCCACCCCCGACATGTACACCCACGTACGCTGGGTGGTGGGCTCAATCAAGGCCGGGGAATCCTCAAAACTCCGCTACCGCGTCTCGGTGAAGTAGCGGGATCATCCCTTGGCCTTTTCCTGGGTTTACCGGCTTAAAGGCCAATAACATACATTCGATTTGTATATTCAAAGGCAGGAGCATGTTTTTTCACCCGCAACACAAGCTGTAATCATTCAGGCACCAGCAACACCAACAACAAAAGGAGGAATCAAAATGGGTATCAGGATCAAGGCGCGGCCCTTTTGGGTCGCAATGCTGCTTGTGGCAAGCAGCCTGATGGTGATGGCGGGCTCCGCGTTCGCGCTGACGCCTGCGGGCACCGAGATCCGCAACCAGTCGGTTGCGACATACTCGGATTCGGGCGGCAATCCCTACAGCACTTCGTCAAACGAAGTCATCACAATCGTCGACCCCATCTACGTGTTTGAAATCACGCCCAACGCCACCGGCGGCGGCGCGGGAGCCCCCGGAACCTTCGGAGGCACTGCTGCCCTCACCCAGTACGCGGCCCCCGGCGCAACGGTTTACTACTCCTATAAAATCACCAACAACGGTAACTCGCCCGACTCCTACCTGCTTTCCAGGATGGACGGCGCAGCCGATGCTCTGAACGCAGTGGCCGGAACCGTGGTGATCTACCGCGACGCCAACGGCAACGGCACTATTGATCCCGGCGACTTCGTTCTTACCAGCGGCGCGACCGGCATGGGTATCGCCTCCTGGGGCGGCGCCAGCATCGGCCCCGTTGCACAGGATGATTACACCTACATCATCGTGGCTTACCAGGTTCCCAACTCGGCAACCGACGGCCAGGACATTGATCTCGACATCGATGGCCGCAGCCAGGGCAACAACCTCGTGACCGATGCGGTGTCCAACTTCAACACCACCATCGTTGCGGATGCCAAGGGCGTTCTCACCCTGACCAAGGCCGTTGACAAGACGGACGCCAACCAGGGCGACACTCTCACCTACTCCATCACCGGCTCCAACACCGGCAACACGGTGGCCCGCAGCCGCGATTACGGCAACAGGGTAGACCTTAACGGCGACGGCGCACTTGACGTGCAGAACGAAGGTATCCTGATCTCCGATGCCCTCGACACCACTCGCCTCACCCCCGGAACCGGAGCGGCTAACCTGCTGGGCGTTGTTTCCTGGGCTCCCAACACAGCCACCGTGGTTTATTCTGCCGATGGCACGAACTGGTATACTGCAGCAGGAGCCGCTATCACCATTCCTGCCGCCACCATCACCCACGTCGGTCTTTTCATTCCCGACTCCGTCAACCAGGACGGCAATATCAATCCGGTGCTGGCTGTAGGCCAGGGCTTCGGTTTCTCCTTCACCGCGCCTATCGTGACCCCGCTCAACAACACCACCATTTTGAACAACGCCACTGTTTACTATGAGGACGGCGCTAACAACAGGACCACCACATCCAACACCGTGTCCACCGACATCGGCATGGATTCCAACACCCTTAACTACCAGCCGCGCATCGGGCCTTACAACGATTACAACGCGACCCTGGTGAACACGCTGGTGCCGGATTCACCGGCTGTTGGAAGCCATCCCAAGATTGACGATCCGCTCACCGAGCAGATCGAACGCTTGAACCGCAATGGCGACATATCCAACACCACCACCGACGCCGCAGCAGCTGACCGCCACGCCGGCCAGATCACCTATTTCGTGAACACCGTCCGCAACCTTGGCGGCGGAGTCGACACCTTCAACATCACCCTGAACACAGCAGCCCTGCCTGCCGCGTACATTGTTGAGCTCATGAAGAGCGACGGCATCACGGCCCTTACGGACACCAACGGCGACGGAATCGCCGACACCGGCCCCATAGCTATCGCCGGCGAATACGACGTTGTGCTTAAGGTCACCATTCCCGGAACCGCCGCAACCGGCGGACCTTACGACATCATCGTCACCGCCACCTCGCTTAAGGATTCCACCAAGAGCGACACCACCACCGACCGGCTTTCCTCCGTTCTTTCGGTTTCCGTTGACGCTGCCCAGTGGGTTGCCGCAGAAGCCCGTGGCGCACGCACTGGCGACAACGACGCTGAAGCCAACGACGCCCCGGCTGTGGCCAATGTGAATCCCGGCTCTTTCTGGGATTTCCCCCTGGACGTTGAAAACCGCTTCCCGAACGGAACCGAAACCGGCGCGCGCGACACCTACGACATTGAAGTCGTGGCTGCCACCATCCCCGCCGGATGGACCGTCACCCTGTACCGCGACCTCAATGGAAACGGCGTTGTTGACGACGCCGAACTCAACCCCATCGAGGACACCGGAGACCTCAATCCCGACGCAGCAGCAGCAGGCGAGGGCGAAAGCGCCCCCATCCTGGTGCGGGTCCAGGTTCCCGCAGGCCAGCTCTACACCGGCGCGCCTGAGAGCTTGACCTTCCGTGCAACCTCCAGGCTCAACTCCGGCGTGACCGACGACGTGATTCTGCAGGTACTGGTGAATCTCGTTCGCGGCATCAAGATCGAGCCCAACAACTCCCGCGTGTCCGTGCGCGGCGGCATCGTAACCTACGCCCATCAGGTGACCAACGTAGGCAACCAGCCTGAAACCATCACCCTTTCCTACGCCTCCTCACTTGGCTGGAACAACGTGTTTGTGACGGCGGGCGGAGCCAACATCGGCACCACTCAGACCCTTGCACCCCTGGCCCCCGGCGCTTCCACCGAGATTTACATCAAGGTGTTCGTGCCCGCCAACGCGGCTGTGGGCTCCAACGACATCACCACGGTCACCATCACCAGCGCAGACCTTGCCCTCACTGACAGCGCGGTTGACCAGACCACGGTCATCGAAGGCAACCTGCAGCTCAACAAGGTTGTCACCGAGCTTGACGGAAACGCAATCCCCACCCGCGCTACCCAGGCTCCCCAGGCGGCTGGCTTGAGCTATCATCCGCTTGAGTACGTGACCACCTACACCAACCTGGGCGCGGAAACGGCCTTCGGCACGGTTCTCACCGACGCCATCCCGGCCTACACCCGCCTCATCGTAGCCACCACCGGCGGCACCCTGGCAGTCGCACCCAGCCAGTCCGCAGCCGGAGCCATCACCTACTCCAACGACGGCGGCATCACCTTCACTTACGTGCCGGTTGCGGGCGCTGACGGCGCAGACTCCACCGTCACCCACATCCGTTACGCTGTGGGCGCTGTGGTGCCAGGCGGAACCGGCACCATCACCTTCCGGGTTCTCATCAACTGATGAATCAACCCTCCGGGCGCTTTGGGTGAAAGCCCCAAGCGCCTTGAGGCGCTTTTTTGAAAATGGGGGGAAGGATAAATCCTTCCCCCCAACGCAAAATTCAAGGCGGAATCAATGCTTTTTCGTTCAGGAACAAATGGTTTAAAGCCTCGAAACAGGCCCTTTTCATGGGTCGGGGCAGCCATGTTCCTGCTCGTTTCATGTATCATGTTTTCTACTCTTGCCCAGGCCGGACCGACCCCCGCAGGAATTCTCATCAAAAACCAGACCACTGCCTCCTTCGAGTGGGAGGGCAAAAGCTACTCCATAAATTCCAATCTCGTCACCACCCAGGTGGACCCGGTTTACGGAATCGAAATCATTCCGTCCGGCGACAAAGCAAACCCCGCGCTTTCGGCAAGAACACCCGCCGGGGGCACGGTAATTTTTCCATATCTTCTCACAAACACCGGCAATACCGCAGACAGCTTTACGCTGGACCTTCCCTTCATCGCTGGAATGAGCAGCTTTGAGCCGCATCTGCGTACAATTTATATAGATTCAAACGGCAACGGCATTCTTGAGCCCGGCGAGAGCACCACCGTTTTCCGGGTGGACAACGTTCCGGCAGGCGACAGCGTGCATCTTCTGGTTTACGTTCCGGTCCCCGGAACCAGGAACGCCGGGGACATCTGCTTTCTCGATCTCACGGGCGCGAGCGTGGGCGATCCCGCAAAAACCGATACCGGCAACGTATGCCGTGTAACGGTCATGGACGGGCCCATGCTGAGGCTCTGGAAGAGCGCGGATGTAACAAGCGTGCTTCCGGGAAACCCGGTGGCCTTCACCCTGGACATGGCGAACATCGGCGGGGCTTCCGCCATGGGCGAACCATTCACCGTTGATGGAGTATCCCGCACCGGCGTGGTTGTGCTGGACAGCATCCCGGATTATCCGACCGGCGGCGCACGTTACATTGCAGGCTCCCTTACGGGGGTTCCTGCGGGCGTCAAGCTGTTCTCCACCAACGGCGGAGTCACCTGGACAGCCCTTGGCGAGCCTCTGGCCTCCCAGGTTACGGACGTTGGGTATCTTTTCGAGACGCCCATCGCCTCCGGCCAGTCGGCCAGGGTCAATTTTTCAATAATGGTGGACGCGGCCCATAACGACGAAGCGGTGCGGAATTCCTTCAGGGTCCGCTACGGCAACGGAACCGGCGCGGTTTACGATGAAGGCAGCAACGTGGTCACAGTGGACGTGTTGGTGGGCCAGAGCCCAAGCGATCCAAACGACCCGCTGCCGGAAATGCTATCCATCGGTCCTCATAACAACCCCACTGCAATTGGGACGGCGGATCTGACGGGAGAAGGAAACGTTACGGACAACGACGACGAAACAGTCGATCCGGGCCTTCCCGCCACCCCGCCCAATCCTTCCGGCACCCAGGTTGCGGGCAACATGGTAAAGTTTCTGAACACCGTAAAAAACACTTCGCCGGTTACCGATGTCGTTAACATAACCGTTGATTCCCTCACGAACCTTCCGGCGGGATGGATAGTGCGGCTATTCCAGGCCGACGGGGTCACCACGCTTCTGGACACCAACGGCGATTCCATCGCAGACACCGGCCCTCTTGCGCCGGGGGCGGAGAAAACCATCGCCGTTCTGGTCTACATCCCCAACGACCAGCCCGCCAGCGACAACAACGGGCAGGGCTTCCGCACGGTGATCCGGGCAAGCTGGGCCACGAATTCCAAGATTTACAACCTGACCCACGACACCGTTCCAAGGGTGATCGTAATCGGAAGCCTCTGGGATCCCTTCCGCAAGGACGAGGAAGCCCCGCCGGTGGTGAACCCGGGCACGGCCATACCCTACGTCAACACCTTCGGCAACGTGGGGCCGGGCGAGGTCTACAACGTCTACATCCGCGACGAGCTTTCCGGCGATCTCACCAATGTCCACGACATAACCACCGGCACGATTACGGACATCACCGGAACAGGGGTCACCATAAACGTCACCGGCTCCTATTCGGCGGTCACCCACATAGTCACCTGGTACATGCCGGTGGTGCCAGCAGGCTTCACGGGGCAGGTGCGCTTCAAGGCGGACGTGGCGCAGGGGATCGCAGACGGCAAGGAAATCCCCAACGTCTTCACCATAACGAGCGATTCCAACCTCCAGGTGAAAACCAGCAACCTGGTGGCAAACGTGGTGGGCGGCGACAGGATTCTCACCATAAGCAAAAAGGCCAATATACAGAAGGCCTCGGTGGGCGATCCGATTCTTTACACCATAGAGGTGGAAAACAAGGGAGCGGACCCCATAAGCTCTGCGGTTCTTACAGACCGGATTCCAAAGGGCTTCCGCTACGTGAAAGATTCCGCAAGGCGAGACGGAAAAGCGATAGCCACCACAGCCGACGGAAACGGGACATTGCTTACCTGGAACCTGGGAACCCTTGCAGCCAAGGCCAAGGCCGAAATAACCTGTGTGCTGGTAATAACTTCGGACGCTCCCATCGGGGACGCCGAAAACACGGCCACGGTATCCGGCAGGCTGCCCTTGGGATCTAAACTTTCATTCTCCGATTCTGCGGTGGTGAAGGTGGAGGAAGGCGTCTTTACCCAGGATTCCGTAATCATCGGCAAGGTTTTCATAGACCAGAACGGCAACCGCGTTCAGGACGAGTCCGAGCCGGGTGTGGCAGGCGTCCGGCTCTATCTTGAGGACGGAACCTTCGTAATAACCGATCGTGAGGGCAAGTACCACATAGACGGCGTAAAACCCGGAACCCACAACATGCGCCTGGACGAGTCCACCCTTCCGCCCGGTCACGTGCTGGGGGTGCTGGATGTCCAGAATGCCGATAACCCCGCCTCGCGTTTCGTCGAGCTTTCCTACGGCACCATCCACAAGGCCAATTTCAGGGTACTGGAAAAGCCCGAAGACACCTTAAGTCGCGGCCCGGTAAAACCTCTTACGCTTCTTCCAATCACCCTGTGTAAGGACGGGGACACGCTTAAAA
>JACRLG010000026.1:7479-48944 GCA_016235345.1 Deltaproteobacteria bacterium
CGCTTAAAATCACCATCCCGGTGCACGGCCCCGTCAACGCAACCCATTATCTCGATCCGCAGACCGGCATAATAAACGTCCACCTGCCCGGCATCACCGTCAACCACAGCCCCGCCATCATGGAGCTTGTGGAAGGCAACGTGAAATCCATCCGCACCGAGGTTGATGAGACCTTAAATCTCACCAAGGTGCAGATAATAATGCGGGAGCGCACCACGGGTTACCCGATTCATCAGGTGAAACTCAATCCCACCGGGGCCGTGGTGGACGTGGGCCTTAAAAGAAGCCCGGACGCTGACCCGGAGGAACTGCCCACGCCGCATCCCGCGCCCGACATGCTTAACCTTGCTGAAATTTACAGGCCCGTAAACGGCGAGAGCTACATAAGCCGCTCCGCCATAACCGTTGAGGTTGGTACGGCGCTTTCTGCGCAGTTCGAGCTTCTTATTAATGGCGTTGTGGTGGAAAAAGACAGGATAGGCAAGAAAACCTACGACACCAGAAGCCAGCGTGCCCGTTACGAGTACGTGGGCGTTCCGCTCGAAAAGGGCAAAAACACCTTAAGGTTCGAGACTGTCATACCCGGAAACGGCAAAACGGCATTTTCCGAAATCACGGTTTTCCGTGCAGACGATCCCAAGGAAATGACCGTTTCCATGGACCCGGAAAATCTCATGGCAGACGCCCGCACCGAGCCCACTCTGCGGATTTCCCTTCTTGATGAAAATAAAATCCCCACCGCAGTCGGCGCGGTAATAACTGCGTCCGTTGACCGGGGCGACATCCTTACTCCCGATTTACGGCCCATGGAGCCGGGAGTCCAGGTGACCATTCGGGACGGGGCAGCCCTATTGAGGCTTTCCGCCGCATCCGTCGCGGAAATCCGCACGGTCACCATAAAGGCAGGTGATTTCGAACGTCAGGTGAAGGTCCAGTACAAGCCATTCCTGCGCGACTGGATAGTTACGGGCGTGGCGTCCGGCGTGGTTTCGGGCTCGGAATCCAAGGAGAGCGACGCCGACGGCGGAGCCGAGGACAGCGACACCGAATTTGCAGGGCGCACGGCGGTTTTCGTAAAGGGCAAGCTGCCCGCCGATGTCTCCCTCACGGCGGCCTACGATTCCGAAAAGGACCGCGACACCACGGCGGCCTTCCAGGAAAAGGACCCCATGCGCTACTACCCGGTTTTCGGCGACGAATCCAGGCCCCAGTATGAAGCAAGGAGCCGGGACAAGCTTTTCGTCAAACTGGAGCGCAATACCTCCTACGCCATGTACGGCGACTATCGCACCGAGCTGGACAAGACCGATCTTCTTGCCTACGACCGGGCGCTCACCGGCGCGAAACTCCACGTTGAAAGCTCATATGTTGACATTCACGGATTTTTCGCCAGAAACGATCAGGCCCAGGTAAAGGCCGAAATACCAGGCGATGGCACCAGCGGCTACTATCACCTGCCGAACGCGGGCCTTATCGAAAACACTGAACAGATCGTAATTGAAACCCGTGACCGGGATTTTCCCGACACGATAGTCTCCACCCAAAGCCTTACAAGGTACACCGACTACACCATTGATTACGAGCGAGGCAGGCTTCTTTTCAAAAAGCCTGTGGCGAGCTTCGATGACGATTTCAACCCGGTTTATATAGTCATCCGGTACGAGGTGGATTCGCGGGAGAACAAGGACTTCAACACCTACGGCGGGCGGGCGGCCATTCACACCAGGGGGCGGCGTCTCGAAGCGGGCGCAAGCTTCATAAGGGACGAAGGCTCCCCGGCGGACCACACCATTGAGGGCGTGGACGCCACCATCCAGATTTTTCCCAAGGTGGTTTTAAGGGGTGAATACGCCGAATCGGAAGACCGCGACGGCCTAAAGGACAACGCCCAACTGGTGGAACTGAAAAGCACCCTGGATTGGGCCGAGTTCACCTTATATTATAAATATGTGGGGCTCGATTTCGACAATCCCAACCTTTCGGGCGTAACCGCAGGCCGAACCACAATGGGCTTAAAAGGCACGTTCAAGCTGGGAGAGCGCCTTAAGATCAAGGACGAGTTCTACACCGAAGACGACGACAACGACGACAGCCGCCGGGACGTCTATCTGCACGACTTCATATATCAGTACAGGCAGACGGAGCTTTTGCTGGGCGGCGGCTACGTTACCGAGGAAACCTGGGACACCGCCAACAAGGCCGAGGAGTTCGCCGACTCTGTGGTGGCGCGCGCGGGTGCCGGGTTCGACGTCACCCGCAAGCTCAGGGTAACCCTTTTACACCAGCACGCCTTCGGGGAGTATACATCCATCCAGTCAACCCACAGCCAGTTGAAGGCCACCTATGCGGTTGACGATGCCACCAAATATACGGTTGGGGTTGAAGGGCGGAAGGCCGAGGACGGCGATTATGACGCCAACGTGGTCGCGGGCGTGGAGAGCACCTTCAGCGAAAGCCTTTCGGGTTTCGCCCGCTACACCCTGGAGGATTCAACGGACGGGCCAAGGGGCAGGGCTGGGGTGGGCCTTGACCTTCATCACAAGATAAGCCCCACCACCAGGATTCTGGCCACCGGTGAAATATCCCAGACCGTCCATTCCAGGGGCGAAGAGGAAGAGCCGCATACCTGGGCGGGAACCTGCGGGTTCGAGTACAGGCCCAGGGACGAAAAGTCGGTTTCCTCCGGCAGGTTTGAAGTTAAGGACGACGAGAACTCAACCACCTATCTTGGCGAGCTTTCGGGGGCCGTGAAGGTGAGCCTGGATCACACCCTGTTTGCGCGGAACACCGTGCAGTATTACGACAAGGACGAAGATGCCGACGGCTGGATAGCGGACGTCCTGATGGGGTGGGCGTTTCGCCCGGTGCGCGCCGACCGGCTGAACGTGATAAGCGATATCGAGTTCAAGTACGAGGACAACATAGAGGCCACCGAGGGCACGCGCTTAAACCGCCTCATGTTTTCCATGGAGGCCCATTACCAGCCGGTGCGCAAGGTTATGCTGGAATCCAAGTACGCCTGCCGACAGGTGCTTTCCGGTTACTCGGAAAACACCTTCACCGATGTAAAGGCCGCAAGGTTGCGCTTTAACGCCACGGACAGGCTTTTTTTCACCACCGGCGGGCGCTGGCTCTCCCAGTATGACACCGCTACCCATGACATAGGCTATGGGGTGGGGGTTGGATTCAACATATTCGAGGATATCCAGCTTCAGGCGGGATACAATTTCGCGGGATTTGAGGACGAGGACTTTTCAAGGGCCGAGCACTGGGAAAAGGGCTGGTACACCGGCATTCACTGGAAATTCGACGAGAGCCTGTTCGGCGTTCTGCGCCGCATGGAAAGACCCAAAAAGACCGCTTCCGGGTCGGGCGGATAGGTGGGCATGAGAAAATACGTCATCATAACCCTTGTTGCGTTTCTGCTCCTTTTGGCCGGAGCGGCCCACGCAAGCCCCGTTATAAACGAGGTGGTCTTCGACCCGTCGGGAACCGAGCTTGACGGCGAATGTGTGGAGATTTACAACGACTCCGCCGCAGCCATCGTGATGACCAACTACGCGCTAACCAACCAGGGGGCGCTTTCATACACTTTTCCTGTCTTTACACTTGCTGCCGGGGATTACGTGGTCGTCCACATGGGCGCGGGGGTTAATACCGCCACCAATCTTTATGCAAATCAGGCTTTGGCGCGGCTTGACAACACCGGCGACGACCTCGTTCTTCAAAACGCGGGCGGAACAGCCATTGACTATATCGCTTATGGTTCGGGAGGGGCAATCCAGGCCTGTCCGGGGCCACTTAGTTGGACCGGCGACATTTCCATAGCCGGGTATGCGGAGGGCGACTCCACGGCGCTCTATCCCAACGGGGCGGATGAAAACAGCGGCACATGGTGGATAAGGCGCACCGGCGGCCAAATAAGCCAGGGAGCGGGCAACGGCGTGCAGCCCGATCCCACCGTCGCCTTCACAAATCTCAATCCAACGTCAACAGCCGCATGCCAGGACATAAGGGCGGACGTGCGCATAACCAACAACGACTCTGCGTTTGCCCTATACGACACGGACGTCGTGGTCAGCCTGCCCGCAGATTACTACTACATCTCATCCAGCCCGGCGGGAACCTATAACGCCGGCGCGCATACGGTGACATGGGCCGTTGGAACCCTTGCGGCTTCAGGAATACAGAACTTTGAGCTACATGTGAGGCCCGCGTGCTCAGCAGCTTCCGGCTCCCATCTTTCCGCAAGGGCCGATTACAGGCGTTTTCCAAGCGAGCCCAACCCGAAGCATTCAACCTCTGCAGTCAACTCCGGCAACATCACCCTTTCAAGCCCTACGCTCGATCTGGTCCTTGGCGAATTCACCAGCGGGGCCACGGTGATCTGGGAGGAATCCGGCCAGACCGTCGAATACAAGATGACGGTGCTCAACACCGGAACAAGCGGAACCGTAACCGGCGTTCCCGTAACCTTCGCCTACGGCGCGGGCCTGACCCTGGTGGCCATTAAAAACGACACCTCGGTGGGAACCAGCGTAATATACACCGACGCAGGAAACGTGGCGTCCTGGACAACAGACGTCATCGCGGCGGGCGGCCAAGAGGTCTTCTACATCCGCTGCTCCACCACGGCCTGCGCGGACCTTGCCGCAACCGCCGGGGCAACCTGGGGCTGCGCCGACGACGGCGGGGCCCCCTCGTGCAGCCTTGCGGATTCGGCCCTTGTCACGGTTCGCTGCCCGCTCACCTTCACCATAGTTGAAACCCTGCCCGAAGGCGGCGGAACATACGTCAATTCCTGCCAGGAGTTCACGGAAACCGTCACCCTCACCAATAACGATGAAAACCAGTTGGATTCGGTTCAGGCGGTGGTCACCATTCCGGTGGACTACTACTACGTTTCGAGCGTCCCAGCCGGGACCTACAATTCAGGCGCGCACACCGTAACTTTCAACGTGGGCTCCATCGCCGGTTTCGGAACCCAGGCCCTGGTGATGACCCTGCGCACAAGCTGCAACGCAATATCCATGCAGCAGGTAATGGCCTCCGTCACCTACGAAACCCCGTCCCAAAACGTGATAACCCCTATTGGCGAGCACATCGTGGTCCGCCACCCGGTGGTGAACATCACGATGGAGGATGACGCAAATCCCGGAGCCACAACCATTCTGGCGGCAAGGGGCGACACGGCTGTTTTCAGGCTCAACGTCGTCAACACGGGAGACGGCTCCCTAAAAAACGGCGCGGATGTTTCCTTCACCGCAGGGACCGGTTTTTCCAACATTTTATTTTATGATTCAAGCGACGTGCTTCTTGCTCCCCAGCCCACCCTGTCAGGCGGCGTCTATACCTGGAACTCCGGCGAGGTCGCAGCCGGAACCACGAAATATTTCAAGATACGCCTTCTGATTTCCGACTGCGTCAATCTTACCAATCAGGCTTCCTACACCTGGGGCTGCGCGGACGACGGAGGCGCGCCGTCCTGCACGGAAACCAATCTCTCCAATTCATCCATCACCATATTATTAAAGACGCCGCTTGTTTCAGTGTCGGTCCCGGCCATTTCGGTTGCCTGGTGCACTGGAACCACTGTAACCATACCTGTCACCAACAACGGCACGGGGCCTGCCAGAAACGTACAGGTCAACATCACTGGCCTCGACTACACAAATCTGGATATAGTAACCACCGGGGCCAGCAATTTCTCCTATGTTCAAAATGGTGCTGTAACCGAGTTTCATCTGACTTCGGGAGCCGACACCGACTCGGACGGAACCAGTGACGACATAGCCGCAAGCGGCTCGTACAACATAGTTTTCACCTACTCGGTGAAAACCGGAGGAGCCGGGTGCGCGGCAGGCGGCGCGGGCGGCGGCCTTATAGTGCAGCCGGAATATGTGGACGACTGCGATAATGTTTTCACCGCAGGGACTGCGCTTGGGGCCTTCGCGGTGGCGGCCCGGCCCAGGGTCACCATCGTAAAAAACGGTCCCATCTTCGCAAGCGTGGGTGGAACCCTCGGCTGGAGCTTCACCGTCACCAATTATTATACTTCGCCACTTACGGTGGAAGTCGTTGATGAATACCCGGACGCAGGTGATACGGCCAACGGGTGGGGCAACTTCGTGTGCACCAATCCGGACGGAGGCACCAACAACGGCGATACCGTCACTTTCACAGTGGCCAACGGCAACGCCATAACGATTCCGGCGGGCGGCAGCGTCACCAAGACTCTTGCTTTCAATGCTCCCACCGAAACCTGCGCGGGAGGCCAGACCTACGGCAACACTGCAACCATGACCTTCACGGCCAACGACTGCAACGGCTGCGTGATTCTGGGCAACGGCTCCATTGCGGGTGCTTCGGTCTACATTAACAACACGAGCGAAGAGGTCATAGAGGACCAGACCAGAATAATCACCTATACCAATTATAATAGTAACCACCGGCTGGTGGCCGCCGCTTCGGGAGAAACCTGCGCGGTCACCGAGGACGGCTCAGGTAACGTTTTGATAAACGGCGGCGTGAACGTATCAGCCTCCATAGACTTCAACAACGCGGTCACCGTTCCGAACACCTGGGACAATACCGACGGCAGCGGCAACAACATAAGCTTCACCGAGCACCTGGACGGCGGGTTCCAGATTCCGGCGGCGGTGAACATGGGCGATTCCCTGGCAACAAGGCTCAATCTCGTCATTACTTATAATGGCAACAACATCACAAGCCAGGTCACGGTAACCGACAACGGAGGAAGCTTCACCCTGGATTTCGGCGGGGTCAATGAGGCCACCTACGGAACACCCAGGGACGGCTATGTACTTGCAATCAGCTACACCCTTTATGCCCCTGCCGGTGCTGCGGGCTCCTTCATCAATCATCACACCATAACGGTGCCCAATTCCGGCGGCGGGTGCGTGAGCGCACTGCCCGAAGATTACGACTGGGGCGCGATAGCCGCCATCGTTCCTTCAGGCGCGACTGTTGGTGTTTCAAAGCGCACCGGCAACGCCAGTTTCGTTGATAAATGCGAAACCGCCACCTTCCGCATAACGGTTGGAAACGGCACCCCCTGGACCACCTACGACGCCCGTGTGGAACTCAACCTCAATACGCTTGGGGCGGGAGCACAGTACACTTGGACCAGCGGCAGCACGGTGACTTTTTCCGGGTTCACCGACGAAACCGGGGCCGCAGTGGCGGCCTTTGACCCCACGGTGGTGGGCGACGTTTTGCGCTGGGACTTCGGTGATCTCAATTCGGTTGGCTACATCGAAGTGGAGCTTACCAAGAAGTGCTCCCTGCCCGGAACTTCGCTTGCAGCAACGGTTTACACCAACACCAACTGCACCAATGTAACCGACGGGTCGAGCTACGGGGCGAACGCATCCAGCGGCGCTTACGCTGCTGCGGTGTTCAGGTCCGCAAACATGGAGGTGGTGCTGACGCCTGAGATTTATTTCATCAAAGACGGCTACCCCACAATGAGGTTCTACGTCTTAAACTCCGGCAACGGCACCCTTTACAACGCGGTGGTTCCCCTGGTCTTCGGAACGGACCTTGATTACTACTCCCATACCCAGACGCTTCCCGTTGGAACGAACATGGTGTCGAACGTGATTGACGACCAGCACGTCACGTTCACCTTTGATCAGATAACGCCAGGCCAGCAGGCCTATGTTGATTTCACAATGCGCGCCCAAGGCTGCACCAACAAAAGCGTTGAAATCGTTGACGCCACGTGGGGCTGCGCGGGCCAGACCACCCAGTGCCAGGCGAGCCTGCCCCTGGATGAAGTGGCGGACGTGCGCGTGGCAGACAGCCGCATCATAGTCACCGAACACTCGGCGGTTCCATCCTTTCTGGACTATTGCGGCTCAATCGCAACCTTCACCATAAGAATTTCCGATTCCGGGATTTCCGAGGTTTACGAGGCCATCGCCCGCGAGACCCTTCCCCCCGGTCTCGTGCTGTACGGAACCCCCCAGTACAGGATAGACCAGAACGGTGACGGAACCTGGGACGCGCCCCTGGCCAATTTCCCAAGGCCGGGAGGCTATACATCCTATAATGCAGGAACGCGGGTCATAACCTGGAATTTCATGGACCCCAACAATGACAATTCCGAAGCCGATTCCATAATAACCACCACCGACGGCCACGAGGCCGACGCCGACGGCCTGCGGCACATGGTTTTGAAGCCGGGAGCACAGATAGAGATTCAGTTTGAGGCCAACATCCCCGACTGCGCCGAAGCCACCAATTACTATAACGGCAGCCGGCAGGCCCAGGCCGAGGTCTTTTTCGACAAGCCCTGCGATCACGCCAACATGGGTGATCCGCTTTCGTCTTCATCTTTGAACATGGTGACAGAGCTTCCCTCGGACGCCAACGTGGATGTCCTGGTCCAAAGCAGGAACCCGACCGGAGCGCCATGGAACGGAGCATGGACCAATTCCATCGTACGGGGCGAAAACGGCCAGACCCTTGAATGGAAGGTGACTCTTACCAGCAACGGCGACGGATCGGCCCCGGTTGTGACCCTTAAGGATATTTTGCCCGCAAACGTGACCTATGTCGGTTGGGCCAACGTGGGTGCGGAATCCTCTGCGGGCGTTTCCATGAATTTCGTGTCAGGAAACGGCACTGCGGGAAACCCCCTTACCCTTCTTCTGAATAACACCAACAAAACCGACGACCCCGGAACCACGGTGGATGAAACCACCTACCTGGACGACGGTCAGCAGGTCACCGTGCTTATCACGGCCACGGTCAACTCGTGTTCTCCGGTGCTCACCACCAACGCGGCAACGGCTGAATGGGGCTGCTGCACGGTGGGCGGGCCTCCGGGGTCGAACGGCAACAACTCGGCGGCGGTTGACCTGCGCACCACGCCGGACGGGGTTCCAACCATTTCCGTGGTGGAGCTTCCGGGCGGCGAGTTCACAGGCTGCCTGGGCGCGCTTCGCATGACGGTCACCAACCCCAACCCGGATTACACCCTTTACGGGTTCAACGTGAACCTTCCGGTTCCCGCCGGGTATCTTTACGACAGCAGCACTGCAACCCTGGGTTCGACATTCTCATACGCAGGTAACGCAGGGCGCGCAGCCATCACCCTTACCGAGGCGGAAGAAGAGCCCAATGTGGTGGGGGCTACAGTTTACTGGCGGGGCGTGGCCGATACCGGCAACATCCCGGACGCCAAAGCGGTGATCCTGCCTGGCGAAACGGTCACCATCGTAGCCCGGTACCGCACGGACGGGGCCACCATCTGCGACACCGGCTCCGCCAACGACCCCGTGAACCCTTACGACATGGGGGCGCTTGCCGATTTTTCAGCCGCCGGAAACGGCAGCTTCGACGACTCCTGCGGGACCGTGGTTGTCTCGCCGTCGGCATCGGTGTCCGTGAACCCGGAGCAGGCGGACGTGGACGTCTCCGCGCTTTCGGTGAATTCCACCCTGGCCAAGGGCGGGGACACGATTCAGTGGACCTTCACCCTCACCAACCGGGGCGACGCCACGGCCAGTAACCTTGCCTTCAACCTGAATCTTGGCGACGGTTACAACCTCATGACCAGGGTTTCCGGCACGGCGGAGAACACCCTTGCCGGAAACACCGCCACCTGGAACCGGGGAACCGTCAGCCTGGCCCCCGGCGCGAGCCAGACCTGGGTGTATTCAGCCCAGGTGCTCGCGGCGGGCGGAGACTTGCGCGCAACCGTGACGGTGAACGGCTACTGCGTTGACCTTAACGGAAGCGACGTCTGCCAGTACACCAACGATCAGAGCATCGGCTACCTTGCCGGAGCCGAGGTTTTAAAAACCATAGCGTCTGTGAACACCCCGGCTTCCATAACAAACGCCCCAACCAACACCACGGCCAACGCAACCCACGGAAACGCCATAACCTACACCATAGAGGCAAGGTTCACGGACGACGGGCCGTACACTTCGGTGGCCCTCACCGACACACTTCCAGCCAACATGACCTATGTGTCGGCTGTCCCCGCGCCGGATTCTGTGGTGGGACAGGTGCTCACATGGAACCTGGGCGGCGGGACCATTAACAGCGCGCAGACGATTTCAATTTCAGTAATCGCGCGGGTGGCCAACGCCACCAACCGTGGCGACGTGCTCACAAACACGGCGGCGCTTTCCTTCGTGCATCACGCGACAACTTTCAATTCCACCACCCATCCGGTCAACCTTGCCGAAACCAACTCGGTGACGGTGATTGCATCCCGGTTCCGTACTGTTGACCTGCAGAAAACAGCGGTGCCGGTAGGAACCCCCACGCCGGGTAGCCTCGTCAAGGGTGGTGATACCATAGATTATACGGTGAGCGCGCGCAATTCAGGCAACAGCCCGGCTTACGAATCGGTTTTCGTTGACGTTCTTCCCGTGGGGCTTCGCACGGCAGGCCTCACCAACATCACTGTGGGCGTGGATACATCCGGCGACCGGGTGGCCGAGCGCAATCTTACAAACGGCGTGGATTACAACACGAACTGGGTTGCGGGAACCGGAACCTTTACGGTTACGCTTCTTTCCACGGCCAACGCCACCATAGCGGCAACCGAGGCTTTGATTGTAAGCTACCGGGCAACGGTGGACGGAGCGGTTGGCGTCAATGTAATTCTCACCAACGGTGCAAGAATCAATTCTTACACCAGCCTGCCTTCCGCCGGGGCCGCCAACGAGGTTGACCGCTCCTATGCTGCCACCGGCAATGTTGTAAATTACCATCACACGGCAGGCCCGGTATCAGTTGGCAAAACCGTCGCCAACGCGGTGACTCCCACGGCCAATCAGGCGACAATAGGCGAACTTGTAACCTATACATTAACCTATGTTGTGCCCCAGGATTCGGCGGCCTTTGACCTGACCGTTTCGGATACCTTCCCCGATGGCCTCACGGTCCAATCGGCGGGCTTCAGCTACGAGAACCCGGCTGGCGGGCCTGCAATAACCGGCGCGCTCACCATAACCCCCAACGGCGACGGCACCTACTCGGTTACAGGCACCATCGGCGACGTAGAGGCCAACGCCACAACCGGCGACAACACGGTCACGGTTACGGTCACCGCCACCGTTGACCAGAAGTACAATAGCGGAACAAACGTGGTCAGGGGTGACGTCTTCAACAACACCGGCTCCTTTACCTGGAACGGAATAAACGACACCCCGGCCACCACGCAGACAAACAGCACCGGGGCAGCGCCCACGGTAACCATAATTGAACCGACCCTTGCAAACCTCACCAAGGCGGTTCAGGGAATATCCACGCCGCGCGGCACGGACACATTCTACTGGTATGACGGAATCAACCCGGACCCCATCACCGCCGCAGGCCTTAACGTGGTTCTTCCGGGCGACCTTGTCACTTACAGGGTGACGGTGCAGAACACGGACGCCGCCTGCAGGGCCTACGACGTGGTGATTTCCGACGTTATTCCAAGCGGCATGACCTACAACTCCGTGGTGTCGGTCACAGGCTCCATAAGGGGCGCGCTTGCCCTCACCACCGATTACACAATTGACACCACCGCGCCCAATCTTCAGATAACCGTCAAGCGCCTGGACCCCGGTGAAACCCTCACCATCGATTATCGCTACTCGGTGGATAATGGGCTGGCCATAGGCAGGGTTCTCATAAACTCGGTCACCGAAACGGATTATTCGACCCTGCCCGCCGGAAACCCCTACGAGGCCCTTGAGCGCGACTCCACCTCCGATCCGGCCTACAGCGACCTTGGCCCCGCAACGGCCATGGTGGGCGTACGCAACACAAGCGCCACCTTTTCCGTCTACCGGATTTTCGACGACGCTGGAAGCCCCATCGCGCCCCAGAGCGTTTCAGCCGGAGAGGTGAGGGTAGGGGAGGTGCTTCGCTACGAGGTGGAGATTCCCATCTGGAACAACACCGCCTTCCTGCGCGGAACAGCAGCCTCGTCCCACTTTATTTTCAGGCTAATCTTCCGAACGGAGTCTCCCGCGTGGCGGGCCAGGACATCTACAACACCGGAACGCTCACCACGGCCCTTTCGCTTCTTGGCGTCGCCAACACCGGAACGGCCCAGCACGAGAACTGGCAATGGAGTTTCGACAACATAACGAACTCCGATGGCGCTGACCGCACCGTAAAACTTGTCTTCTTCGCAGTGGCCACCAACGATTATTCCGATTACAACGACAACACCCTTTCATATTCGCTCACCTCCACCAGCCGGGTGGTGTGGGACACCACTTCAACTGCGGTGGAGCGGGGCGACGTGGCAGACCACGACCGGCCTCGTCTCGATCCCGCGAACCTGACCTACACCCTCACCCAACCGAGTATTTTAACTGCCAATCATGTCTGGCAGAGCGTAAACCCGGCCTGCGGAGCCAACGTCATAGGCAACCAGACCATAGACTATACGGTCCGGGCCACCAACACCGGCTCGGCGGGGGCGACGAAAAGCACCGCCTATGACCTGGTTTTCGTGTCCAATATTCCGCTTGAAATGCGCGACGTTGCGGGCCCGCAGATTCAGGCCATAACGGCCAACGGCGCGGCCCTCACCGCCGGGGTGGATTATTCCACAAGCTGGGTGCAGGCCACCGGCGTCTACACCGTTACCCTGCTCCAGACCGCAGCAGCCCAACTCCTGCGCGGCCAGTATTTTGAGATAACCTACCGCACAATAGTTGACGGCCTTGTTGGAACCGACACGTCCTTCACCACCAACGGCTACGTGTCGAGCTACACCTCGTTCCCGGCCACAGTCCCTGCCCCCTGGCCCAACAAGGACAGAGCTTACGGAAACACGGTGGGCGTCGGGAATCCCAGTTATCTTGCGCCCCTAACATGTACCCATCAGACCGCCTCGCCGCTGCCCACAAAAGCGGTCACCATGCGCCAGACCCTTCCGGCCCAGGACCCTGTGGAGGTTTCCGATAATTCAGGCCGGGCCACCATCGGCGAGCGCGTGACCTGGAAGGCGCGGCTGGTCATTCCGCAGAACCTGACGGTTTACGATCTCACATTTACCGATACCGTGCCGGACGGCCTCACCGCCATAAGCGCCGCCTGGGCCTATTCAAACGACGTGGGCGCGAACGTGACCGGCTCCTTTGCAGCTCCTGTCGCCAACGGAAACGGCACATACACGGTTTCCGGCACCATAGGCGACGTCCCGGCTGTCACCATCGCCGCCAACAACACCGTGATAGTGCGGATAATCTGCACCGTGGACAAGACCTTCGTATCGGCCACGGGCTCGGTGGACGCCGACGGCAACAGCCGCGTCAGCCGGGGCGACTCCATGGGGAACGTCGCCTCCTTCACCTGGAACCGCAAGAACGACGACGCCGGAACCAGCGTCACCAGAAGCTCCAATACAGGCACCCCGGTCTACTTCACCATCGTGGAGCCCACCTTGGCGACCCTTGCCAAGCAGTTCGCGTCGGGCAACGTGGCGAACGGCAACGATCTTTACGACAGCGACGGCACAACGGTAAGGAACGCCAGGGGAACGGCGACCTATTACTATTACACCGCAGGACCGACCCTTCAAACGGTAGCAGGCGTTGACACTGTGTGGCCGGACGATTTCATGCGCTTCACCGTTACCTTCGTGAACACGGGAAATTCCAGCGCCCACGAAATCAACATGGTTGACACCCTGCCGCCTGAGATGACCTATGTCAGCGCGGTTCTGGGAGTCACCGGCCCCATAACGGCCACTGCTTCGGACGGCTCCAACCCTGCCATAACCGTCAATGCCACTTCGCCCAACCTGGACGTGACATTCAGCCACTTGAACGCCGGGGCCACAATGACCGTCACCTACTGGTGCCAGGTCACAAGGCTCTCCGGCGCGGGCCGGTACATGAGAAACAGCGCGATTATTAGCGATTATTCCAGTTTGAACGACCTCATGACGGACGCGGGAGTGCCCGCTCCCAACACCCGCGAGCGCAGCTCCACGGCGGAAGCCGCGCCGGGCTTGGCTTACGCCGATCTGGGGCCGGTCACCGAGCAGGCCGGCATAGCACACGCCACCATCGTCAAGAACCAGTACAGACTTTACGACATAGACGGCGACCTGCTGGCCGTTCCTGTCAACATAAACGCTGCGGCCAGCGCAAGGGTGAGGGTGGGGGAAATTTTCAGGTACGACATAGTTGTCACGCTGCCCCGGTACAGCACCCTCTTCGACGGCAACGATGGGGTCAGCCCGCACGTGATCTACGTGGACGCCCTTCCCGCCGGCATCCGGCGCGTGGCCGGGTCCGACGATTACGCATCCGGCAATCTGGCCGTGCCCGTTACCGTGGGGCCGACGGACACCGGTCCGGCAACCACCGAAACCTGGTTCTGGCGGGCAACGGACATCGTCAACAACAACAACGCCCAGCAGACGGCCACAGTACGCTTCAACGCCTACGTTTCACAGACGAACAAGGCGGGGACGCCGGTCTTTACCGACAACTCAACCGATCTCCCGGCCCTTGTCAACACGGCCCGGTGCTTCTGGGACACCCAGGAAACGAGTCCTATTGAGCGGGGAACGGGCGCAGTGGCGGGAGCCATCGACCGGCCCTACATCCAGGCCACCCGCAATATAAATGTCCAGCAGCCGCGCCTGGCCGTGGCCAAGGTTTCGGACCAGCCCAGCGGAACCCCGGTCAACGCGGGCGACGATGTGGTTTACACGGTAACCGTAACCAACCAGAACGCAGCCACCTTCACCTACGGCGTTGCCTACGATCTCTCGTTCCAGGATACGCTTCCAATAGGCATGAGAAACGCCGCGCCGGTGATAATTTCGGTGACGGCGGGCGGGCGGGTGCTTACTGCAAATGATTACACCTCAGGTTACAACGCCGGAACCGGCCTTTTCACGCTGACCACCAATTATGACGCCATTGCCGGTAACTACGACGCCCGTATCGCTGGCGCGGAAAGCCTCGTCATCAATTACCGCGCCTGGGTTGACCTGGGAGTTGGCGCTGGGACCCTCATCAACTCGGCCCAGGTCAACCAGTACTGGAGCCTTCCCACGGCCCAGCCCACCAGCGGCACGGGCAGGAAGTCCTACGGCCCGCACGGCCCGGCCTGGGTGGTTCTGCAGACCGAGGCTTCGCACATCTTAAAGTCAGCCGTGCCTGTTCCCGGCTCCTACGTCGCAATCGGCGACACAATAACCTACACTTTGGTGATACCGAACCCGTCCATCACCGCCAACATGTACGACGTCGAGCTTACCGACGTCTTGCCCGACGGCCTGGAAGTGGTGACTCCCGCCACGGACATCACCGTTGCGGGGGGCGTCGGAACGGCCATCGCATGGGCCGGGGCCAGGAACGAACAGATAACCATAACCGCCACCAGCATTCCATCGTCCACCCAGGTTACCGTCACCATCATTGCAAGGGTGACGGGAACCTTCAACGCGGGCGGGGCCATACCCTTCTACCACGTGTTCGAGAACTTCGGCACCGTTTACTACTACAACGCGGCGGTGGCCCCCAGAACACGCTATTCGGCGGTTTCAAACCGGGTCACCCACGTTTTCCGGCCCACGGGAATACTTCTCGAGCCCGATCACACCGAAAACGGCGCGCCCGGAGCGGTCAAGATTTACCGCCACATTTTGAGGAACATAGCCACTACTCCGGACAATGTCACCATCACCTTCGGCCCCTCAACCCGGGCCTGGGAGTGGATGCTATATCTTGGAGACGGCGGCGGCAACATAACGGGAAGCCCCATCACCAGCGGGAGCACGGTGAATGTGGCCGCCGGGACAACCCAGGAGTTGATTTTAAAGGCCTTCATACCCCAGAACACCCCGGCCTTCACCCAGGACGTGATTGTCATTACGGCAACCGGGGCTACCAACACCGTTTTCAACACCGACACCACAGTTGTCCAGGAGGGCAGGGTCACGATATTCAAGGAAGTGTCCACGGACGGCGTTAACTACGTAACCGAGGCCAACGTGAACGTTGGAACCGAAGTCTACCAGCGTCTCACGGTTTACGTTAACGGGGATGAGGGCGTGATGAGCGTCTTTATCATGGACCCCATTCCCGAAAACACGGTATACGTTCGTAACAGCTCAACCGATGACAACGCTGTCGCTCCGGCTGTGAACGACCCGGAACTCAAGGTTTCCTACAGCACAAACGGCGGAACAGCCTGGACCGACGGCGAACCGGCCTCCGACCCGGTGGCGGCCCAGGTGACGAATCTCGGCTGGGAATACGTGGGTAACGCCCCAACCTTTGTTCTTGAACCGGGCAAAATAAAGCAGGTGGTATTCAAGGTGCGGATAAAGTGAGCTAATGCAAAACGGAAAGCGACATATTGCGTTTTTACCGGGTCTCGCGCTTCTGCTGCTCCTGGCGGTCGGGATTGCACCCGTTTATGCCGCATCCACCCCTGCCGGCACCATCATCCGCAATCAGGGCGTGGTGAGTTTCAAAAGCCTTGCGGGCGAGGATTTCGAGGCAAGCTCCAACGAAATCATAATGATCGTTCTGCCGGTTTTCGGCATAACCATAGTGCCGGACGGCACAGCTGCGGCACCCGGACAGATTCAGTACGGCGTGGCCGGTCTCGACGTGGTGTTCCCATACATCCTGACCTTTACCGGCAACACCCAGGATTCGGCCACAATCGCCCCCACCTTCGATTTTGCTTCAAGCACCTTTTATCCCCAGACCCCCTCCGGCCCCACGGGCTATTATGTCTACAACGACTTGAACTACAACGGCGTGGTGGACGGAACCGACGTCGTGGTCACAAGCTGGGTGGACGCCGACGCGGACAACCAGATCGACGCGGTGGAAATCCAGAGCTTCGGCCTGGGCAAAAGCTACAACCCCGATGAACCGGCAAACCTTCTGGTCATAATAAAGGTTCCGGCGGGCACGCCTTCGGGCCGGATCGCCAATTTCGGCATAGACGGCGCAAGCACGGGAGATGTCACCAAAACAGATACCGGCAACGTGTCCCGCGCTTTAACGGTCAACGACGCGGTGATGGTGGTGCGTAAATCCGCCAATCCCGAACATGAAGTTACGGGCGGCAACACGGTGGCCTATTCCGTTACGGCGGCCAACTCAGGCACCAACACGGCGGTCCGCCGCAACTATACCGTGGACGTGGCCGGTGTTCCAACGCCGTTTTCCGGCGTTCTGCTCTACGACGTCCTGCCCACGAACCAGGACACCGGGCTTCCGCTTGCAATAGCCCTTCCGGCCCCCACGGCAAACGACACATCCACCAACCTTGGAACCATAATCTATTCCGACCGCTCTCCCATAGCGGGCGACCCCACCACCTGGAACTGGTACACCATCCCGCCCGCCGTAACCACGGTCATCGGCTACATCACCAGCAACGGCGGCGGAACCAATTACGATATCCCCGTGGGGGCCACGGTGTCCCTGGCCTTTTCGGTAACCGCGCCGCTCACCCGGCAGACCTTCCAGAATCAGGCGCATTTCAGTTACCTGGACAACACCGGCCCCACTGTCCAGACCTCAAGCTCAAACATTGTCTACACTTTGGTGACTCCGCCGGGCGGCTACGGCGTGGTGATACGGGACACCGATTATCTCGCGTCCCCCCCTCCAAAAACACCCCCGGACGACGGCGGCGGAGTCACCAATGATTTCCAGACCCAGGCCAACGGCCTGGCCGGAACCTTCGTGTACTTCACCAACAGGGTGGAGAACACCGGAGGAACGGACGATACCTTCAACATAACCATCGCCGGGGTTCCCGCCGGGTGGACGGCGGTAATCCTGAAGGCGGACGGCGTATCTCCGTTGAACGACACCGGTTTTGACGGAATTTTCGACACCGGAAGCATGATTGCGGGCGACACCCGCGATCTCGTGATCAGGGTGGCCATCCCTGCCAATCAGCCGACAGCGGCGGTTCCCGCAAACATCGTTGTGACTGCCACATCGGTTGCCGATCCCACCAAGACGGATTCCACAGCGGACACCATTTCCGCCACCACGGCCTCCAGCATGAATCTGGCCAACACCGACGCGGCCAAGGCCGTGATCGAGGCCCTGGTATCCAAAACAACCAACGCGGGCTCCTACGCGGATTTTCCCCTCATCGTGCAGAACACCGCCGCCGCTGGCGGAGCATACGACACTTACACGATGTCAACCCCGGTTCTGCCAGCAGGGTGGGGCGTGGTTTTTTACCTGGATGCAAATGAAAACGCGGTTCTTGATGACTCCGAACTTATTCCGACGCTACAGACCAACCCGGTTGCGGCAGCGGGCTACGCCATGCTGATAGCCCGCGTGCTCGTTCCCACCGATGCGTTCTACGATTCAAACACCGGCACTCCGCTGTTTCAGGACCCTTACGGAATCACCTTTGCCGCCACATCCGCCAACAACGGCGCGAGCGACTCCATTGCCGACGAGGTCTTCGTCAACCCCGGCGACTCATTCGAGATTCATCCGAACTTAAGGGGCACAATCGAGCCGGGAGGGGTCGTAACCTACACCCATGAGGTTGTGAACCGGGGCTCCCGGCCAAACAGGTTCTATATCACCCTTGCGTCCGGTACATCCACCTGGAATTACCTGATTTACGATCAGAACATGACCGCCTTTTTGCCCGTGGAAAACGTCATGGGGGTGGACCTTCCGTACGTTGACCTCACAGAGGCGGGCGGGGCCCTTGACAAGGTGTCCTTCACGATCAAGATTTTCGCGCCAGCAAACACCCCTGTCGGCACTATGGACGTTTCCCGCATCACGGCAACCGCCCGCGATTTCGGAATAGCCCTTGCCCCCGCGGTTATCGACACCACCCAGGTCGTGGCCGGAGACCTGATTCTCACCAAAAGTTCCGTCCCGGCCCCTTCGGTCCACGTCCAGCCCGGGGACAACATCGCCTACACCACAACATATTTCAACAAGGGGGCCATTCCCCTCTACACCTTTGTTCTCTACGATCAAATCTCGCCATTCACTTCCTACGTTCTGCAAAGCGGCTCCACCGTCCTGCCCGCAGGCCTTACCGGGGCCGCGTTCCAGGTGTCCCGTGACGGCGGCATATCCTGGACCAACGACAACGTCGGCGCGGGCCCGGACGCCACAGTCACCAACGTGCGGGTGGTTTTCACGGGAGCCCTCGAATCCGGCCTCACAGGAAGCGCCACGTTTTCCGTAAGAGTGAAATAGCCGACAATTTTACATAAATGAAAACCGCTGCAAACTGGGGTGTGGGAAAATAGGTTCCCATGCCCCTTTTTTGTCCGTATCGGCAACAGAATTTCCGTAGTGAACTCAGGTGAAGCCTTCGGCAGCAGGTACGACGCCATCATCCCCCAACCCGCGCTCAATATTTACGGCTACAACCACAGGAAGGCTTTTTGCCTTAAAAGGCCTTTTCGGGTTTGCCTCTGACTGTCATGCGGAAATTTTCAATTCCTGCCCATCGTTTCATTTGTTTACGATGCGTAAAAAATTCCGACACGTATCCGATTCCTCCAGGCAGGCAGATGATTTTGATAAAATGAAACCCTTACGGGGGGGATTGCCACTGGCCGTCCCAAGTGAGCCGTAAGCCCGGCATGGTGATTTCTGGCACATAAAATGCTGTAGCTTTATGAGGAATAATAAAAGAGTAATTGCCTGCCTCAGCCCCGGGGCCAGTTGAAAAGCCGTGATGGAGGCTGATGTCCATCACGGATGAGCGAACGGGCGCTCAGGCATGTCGGGCGGCATATTCGCGCAAAACGGCTTGATCGTTTTTTTGGGCGGTATTTTCGTAAAAACTGGACAAGGAGGCGTCCCAAATGTGGAAAACGGTGACCAACGGCACGGCTGGCGTGGAGCCTGCGGTAAGGCAATTCCTTCCGCCCTGCCAGGTGCGCTGTCCCATCAACGAGGACATCCAGCGCACCAACATGCTTATCGCCATGCTTCCCGAAAATCCGGACCGGGCCTTTGAAGGCATAATCCAGATAGGGGATTACCTCTACGAGAAAAACCCCCTTTTCACGGTGTGCGGCTACGTGTGCGGCCTTTGCGAGCTGGAATGCAACTACCACGCTAAAGGCGGGGCGATAAAAAGAAGGCTTTTGAAGCGTTTCATCTCGGACACCTATACCGACTACTTGAACCAGAAATCCGAGTTCAACCTTTCAAAGCAGAATGAAAACGTGGCGGTGGTGGGCGGCGGCCCGGCGGGCCTCATGTGCGCCTACGACCTTTCCAAGAGGGGTTTCCGGGTCACCATCTTTGAAGCCTCCGAGCGCCTGGGCGGGGCCCTGTGGCTCATTCCGCGCTACCGGCTTCCCGAAACCGTGCTCACGAGCTGCGTGGAAAACATGGTGCAGCTTGCGGGCATAGACGTAAAGTACAAGGCCCGCGTGGGCGAAGGCCGCCTCACGCTCGAAAAGCTCAAGAACCAGGGGTTCCGGGCCGTGTTCGTGGCCGAGGGCACGCCTCTGCCCCGCACGCTTGCCTTTCAGGGCCGGGAGGTCGAGGGTCAGGACTTTTCCGGCGTCATGTACGGCCACACCCTGCTTTATGAAGTCAGCCACGGCAACATCCAGGCCGAGTACTTCAAGGACAAGGAAGTGGTGGTGATAGGCGGCGGCAACGTGGCCTTCGACGTGGCCCGCACCACCCGCCGCATGGGAGGCCGCACCACCCTGGTCTGCCTGGAGTGCGAGGACAAGTCGAGCCGCGACGGAATCCCGGCAGACAAAGAGGAGATACGGGGAGCCTGGGAGGAGGGGGTCCGCACCCTCTACTCGCGGGGCGTAAGCCGAATCCTCGGCAAGGGCGAGAAGGTGACCGGCCTCGAATGCCCGGCCTGCACCAATGTATTCGACGACAAGGGCTTCAATCCCAATTTCGACATGGAAGACCTTCTCACCATAAACGCCGATGTCCTCATCATCACGGTGGGGCAGGGGCCCGATCTTGCAGGCGTGCGCAAGGACGGACTTCTGGATGAAAGGGGCAGGATGCCCGTGGACCCCCTCACCCTTCAAAGCACACGCATCCCCTACGTGTTCGTGGGCGGGGACCTGAAGCGTCCGGGTTTCATGGTGGACGCCATGCGTGACGGCCTGGTGGCCGCCGAATCCATAGAACGCTACATAAAGGGACTGGACTTGGGCCAGGGCAGGAAGCGCTTTTTCGCCACACAGGACATCCCTCTTAGAAGGTTCTACTCTGACGAACCCGAAGTTCTGTGGATTCCGCCCGAAAAGCGTATGCACTTCCAGGTCTTCGAGCGCGGCTTCACCCTGAAGGAGGCTATAGAGGAGGCCAAGCGGTGTACAGCCTGCGGCCCGTGCATCTCCTGCAAGGCCTGCGTTTCGGTGGGGATTCAGAAATCGCTTCCCACCGTGGAGGTGATGGAGGACAGATGCTGCGGCTGCGGCATCTGCGTGACCGCCTGTTACTACGACGCGTCCCATCTGAAGCCAGCCGGAGGGGACAAAAAGGTGGCTTTCACCGACTCCTTCAAGTGCAAGTCCTGCGGCATGTGCGTTGTGGCCTGCCCGTCCGGAGCCCGCGTGCTTACGGGCGACGAAACGGAATCGAAGATTACGGCGGCCCTTGACCAACTTGCCGTATGAGGCGGTCGAAAAACGCGAAAAGGCAATTTTTTCCGGAGGTTCAACTTGGATACCTATAAGCCCAGGATCGTGTGTTTTGCGTGCAAGTTCGGCTGGGGCTACCTGTTTCCCGAACGCTTCGACGAGGCCAAAACCCCGGAATGGATACCCGTTGCATGCAGCGGAAAGATCGAGGTGAGGCACATCCTTTCCGCCATCAAAAAGGGGGCGGACGGGATTTTGATCCTCGTGTGCCGGGAGGGCAACTGCCATTTCCAGGACGGCAACTTCAAGACCGAGGCCAAGGCGGTTATAACCCAGAGCGTCCTTACGGCGCACGGGATAGACGCCAGCCGCGTGCGCATAGTCTCCGACATCGACCCGGACGGGGCAACCATCCAAAAGCTCGTAACGGATTTAAGGCAGGACATTCAGAAGCTGGGACCCGTAACGGTCCTGTGACCGCCTGCCGAAAAACGCCGTGGTCCGTGTTTCGCAACGTTTTTTGGACTTCGCAAAATGGGACTAAACCCTGCTCCCCGTAATATCGGGGATGGGTAACCGGTCTTTTTCAACAGGCCAACATAATCGGGAGGAACGAAATTGCCGGACAAGCCCAAAATAGCCATTTGCTGGTTGGGGGCCTGCGGAGGCTGCGACGAGGCCGTGGTGGACTTGAACGCAGCCCTCCTGGACGTCGCCGATGCCGTTTCCATAGTGCTCTGGCCGGTGGCTCTCGATTACAAGTACGACTCGGTGGCGGCGCTTCCCGACAAGTCCCTGGCGCTTGCCATCATAAGCGGCCATGTGCGCTTTTCCGAGCACAGGGAAATCGCGCACATGCTGCGGAAAAAGGCGAAACTCGTGCTTGCCTACGGGGCCTGCGCCTGCTTCGGGGGAACTCCGGGGCTAGCCAACATGGTGAGCAAAAAGGCCATCTACGACTGGGTTTTTCACAAGGCCCCCACGGTGGTCAATCCCAAGGGCAACATCCCCCAGGAAAAGACCGAGATCGACGGCGAAACCATAACGCTTCCTGAAATGTACGAGCACGTCTACGCGCTTAACCAGGTGATCGACGTCGACTACTACCTGCCGGGATGCCCGCCCCCGGACAACCTGACGTTAAACGCCGTGAACGCGGTGCTTACCGGGGACCTGCCGCCCAAGGGCTCGACGCTCGCCCCGCGCCGGGCCTTGTGCGACACCTGCCCGCGCGCCAAGAAAAAGCCGGAAAGACTGGAAATAGGCGAGTTCAAGAGGGTCCACGAAAAGGAAACCGATTCGGACTACTGCTTCCTGGAAGAGGGAATCCTCTGCCTGGGCGCGGCCACCCGTGGAGGCTGCGGCGAAAGCTGCATCCGCATAAACATGCCCTGCCGGGGCTGTTTCGGCCCGGTGCCGGGCGTGGACGACGGCGGCACACGCTTTCTTTCGGCCCTGGCCTCCATGCTGAACAGTGCGGATGGGCCGTCCCTGCAAAAACTGGCCGCAAGCGTACCGGACCCGGCTGGAACCATTTACCGTTTTACGCAGCCATCCTCCATTTTGGGGAGAAAGAAGCTGGACTGAGGGCCTGGATCGAAATCGAATAAAACCTTAAGGCTTTTTGGCTTCTGCAACAGGCCCCGGCATCCAAGGGTGCGGGCTTAAATCTCACGGCGGGGGAACATGACGAAAAAGATCACCATAAACCCGATGACGAGGCTTGAAGGCCACGGAAAAATAGAAATCATCCTGGACGACAAGGGTGATGTTAAAGACGCCTTCTGGCAGGTGGAGGAGTTGCGCGGCTTCGAGGTCTTCTGCCTTGGCCGCCCGTCCGAGGAAATGCCCAGGATCGTTCCCAACATCTGCGGCGTGTGCCCCTCGGCCCATCACATGGCCTCCACCAAGGCCCTGGACCGGGTGTGGGGAGTTGAGCCGACGCCCACGGCCAAGCTCTTGCGGCAGCTTGAGTACAACGCCTTTTACATCGAGGATCACTACATCCATTTCTTCTTCCTGGCGGCCCCGGATTTCATCCTGGGGCCGGACGCGCCCGTGGCCGAGCGCAACATTCTTGGCCTTCTCGGAAAGGTGGGGCGGGAAATCGGCGAAAAGGTCATCGATATAAGGAAGAGAAACCGCGACATCATAAGGCTTCTTTTCAGCAAGGCTCCGCATCCCGAAGGCGGGCTTCCCGGCGGAATGCCAAGGGGAATCACCGAGCAGGAGAGGGCGGTCATCCAGGAGACGGCCTCCATGTCGCAGGATTTCGCCCAGTTCGCCATCAAGCTCTTCAAAGACCTTGTTCTTGGCGACAAGTCATGCCTGGCCCTCATCAAAAATCCGGCCTATTCTCTCGAAACCTGTTACATGGCCCTGGTGGGCGAAAACAACAAGGCGTCCTTCTACGAGGGCAAGGTGAGGGTGATCGACACCAGGGGGGAGCAGATCGCCTTTTTCGACCCGGACGATTACGTGAGCCACGTGGGGGAATGGGTGGAGCCCTGGAATTACATAAAGCTCACCCATTTGAGGAATCTTGGCTGGAAGGGCCTGGTGGAGGGGGAGGGCACGTCCCTCTACCGCGTGGGGCCGCTGGCGAGGCTCAACGTGGCGGACGGCATGGCCACCCCCCTGGCCCAGAAGGAATACGAGATATTTTTCGACACCCTGGGCGGAAAGCCCGTGCACAATACGCTGGCCATGCACTGGGCCCGGCTCATCTGCGCCCTCCAGGCGGCGGAGCACAACAAGATCATTGCGGATATGCCGGAACTCACGAGCCGCGACATCCGCAACATGAACTTAAACCTGAAAAGGAAGGGAGTGGGCTGCGTGGAGGCTCCGCGCGGCACGCTTTTCCACCACTACGAAACCGACGACAAGGGATTCCTCACGCTCATCAACCTTGTTGTGGCCACCCAGCACAACGCGGCCCCCATCTGCCTTTCTGTGAAAAAGGCGGCCCAGGAATTCATAAAAGGCGGCGAGGTAAGGGAAGGGCTTCTGAACCGCGTGGAAATGGCCTTCAGGGCCTACGACCCCTGCCTTGCCTGCGCCACCCATTCGGTTCCGGGGCGCATAGGATTAAGGCTCGTGATACGGGATGCAGACGGAAAAGTGCTGCGGGAAGTCTCCTAGCCTGTTGCACGGGAAATCGATGCAAATGGCATTTCAATCTTTGCTCCTGGGTATGGGCAGCCCCATCCTGTCCGACGACGGGGTGGGGCTTTTCGTGGTGAGAAGTCTGGTTGGCCGGATTCCGGGCCTTGACGTGGACGAGGCCCACATCACGGGCCTTGGGCTATTGGACCGGATATGCGGCTATGAAAGGATTTTTCTGGCGGACGCCATGATATCCGAGAAGGCGGAGCCTGGCGAAGTGCTGATTTTTCCGCCCTCCACGGGCACCCTTCATCTGGCCTCGTCCCACGGCCTGGATTTTGCGGACCTGTTGGAAATGGGCAGAAGCGGCGGTCTCGCCATGCCGGAGGACGTGACCATCTACGGCATCCCCATCAAAACCCCCGTGGCCTTTGGCGAGGAACTTACCGGGGACATGGCCGAAAAATTTCCCCGGATCGTGAAAATAATCGAAGCCGACATCCGGCGGAGAATGGCCCTTCCCCTGTGATGCTAAGATGCATTCAGCAACATTAGATGAAAATTGGAACCCGTAGGGGCTACAAGTGGTCGCCCGCCTCTTTCTTTATGGCGAGAAGGACGAGGCAGTTTCATTAATGCCGCTAAAGGGCGACCGCCGGTCGCCCCTACGGATGAGCAGAAGCCCCGCAGATGCTTAACGCTTTAATCGCAACTTTATAAGGATCCTATCACTTAACTCCCCGTCGCCAAAGGAGGAAAAGAAGCCATGAAACCCTCTAAAAACGCTCCGGCGACAGTCTGCGAGCCTATCAAGTTCATTCTATTCGTGGCCGGACAGGAACCCAACTCCGTGATAGCCGCGCGAAACCTGGAGCGCCTGTGCCAGGAGCACCTCCCGGGCTGCCACACCATCGAGGTCATAGACGTGTTCCAGAACATGGACATCGCCTTTAAGAACAATATCATCATTACCCCCACTCTTATAAAGGTCGCGCCGGACCCGAGCGTCACGATATTCGGAAGCCTGAGAGACTCACAGAAACTGATGCACGTGTTGCGGCCATAGCAGCCCGTCTAAAAACGCGATATTTTTGCGTTGCGCTTCAAAGCCAATTCCGTCACGTACCATAAGCACAATTACTCATTGGCTTTTTGCGTGCCTTGCATTTCATCGTTTTTAGACGGGCTTTAAATCCAGCCTTTTTCAACAGGCTGTTAACAGGCTTTCAGCATATTCTCGGAAGCTGCTCCCCCGCCAGCATATCCACCACCCTTGTTCCTCCGGCGATGGTTTTCATGTAAACCATGGGCTCCTGGTTTTCCTCCACGCATCCTATGATAACGGCGTTCTTTCCGTATGGGTGCCCTTTCATGGCCTCCAAAGCCTTTTGGGCGTCGGCCTGGGCCACGAAGCACAGAAGTTTTCCCTCGTTGGCCAGGTAAAGGGGCTCAAGGCCAGTTATGTCGCAGGCCCCGGCCACGCACAGCGTTGTCCCCACCCCGCCCCTGGTTGGGTCGCGCAGGCAGTGAACGTCCGCTCCGGTGGCCATTATGGCTTCCGCGAGGCCGTTTAACGGAGCCGCGTCGCTTTTTATTTCATCCGCGAAATTCAATCCGTTCCTTAAGGCCATGATGGCGGCTCCATGATCGCCCATGTTCCCCGAAAGAATCACGCAGTCTCCGGGTTTTACAAACCGGGCCGAGAGATTCGCCCCCTCCCGCACCGGCCCGACCCCGGCGGTATTTATGAAAAGCCTGTCAGCCGCGCCTCTTGGCACTACCTTGGTGTCGCCCGTAACCACCATCACCCCGGCCTCTTGCGCGGTTTCGGCGATGGAAGCCAGAACCCGGTCCAGATCGGCGAGCGGAAAGCCCTCCTCTATTACCAGCGACAGGCTCAGGTGCCCGGAAACCGCCCCGCACATGGCAAGATCGTTCACCGTGCCGCAGACCGCCAGTTTTCCTATGTCCCCGCCCGGAAAAAAGAGAGGCGAGACCACGTAGGAGTCGGTCGTCATGGCAAGCCTTGGGCCGGGGGAATCGAACACGGCCCCGTCGTCCAGAACCCGGAGCATGGGGTTGTCAAGCCTCGGAAGCAAGCGGGTTTCTATGAGCCTGTGGGACGCCTTGCCCCCGCTTCCGTGATCCAGAAGGATGATGTCTTTCATTTAAATTCCGCCTTGAATGGTGATGATTTGGCAGTCTGTTAAAGATGGCTTGACGTGAAGCCCGTCTAAAAACGATGAAGTGCAAGGAAGGCGAGCGGCGCGGGAGCAAGCGTACCCGCCCAAGAAATCGCAGAGTTCTTGGGCTTAATAAAGATGGTCGTACGTGGCGGACCGCGATCGTTTCGCCTGACACAGCAATTCGCGTTTTTAGACGGGCGAATTAGACGGGCGAAAAATATTTACTGTAAGCCGCACACGCGCCTTCGCTCGACACCATGCACGGCCCCACCGGGTTTTCCGGGGTGCAGGCCTTCTGGTACAGGGGGCATCGGGGCGGGGTGATGCGGGCGGTGAGCACCTGGCCGCAGAGGCATCCGGGCGGATCCGGCGCGGGCTCCGGTGAAATGCCCAGGCGCTTTGAGGCGTCGAAACCGGCGAATTCATCCTTTATTGCCAGTCCGCTTGCCGGTATGGTCCCAAGGCCCCGCCAGGCGGCGTCTGCGGGCTCGAATACCGAGTGCATTATCCTTCGCGCCTTTTCATTACCATCCCAGGAAACGGCGCGCTCGTAGGCGTTTTCCGCCTCGACCCGCTTTTCCCCCATCTGGCGGAAAAGCCGGTACAGCCCAAGGAGGATGTCAGCCGCCTCGAAACCCGCCACCACGCAGGGGAGTTTGAAGTCCCGCGCTATCGGCTCGTAGGCCCTTGCGCCGATGATCACCGAAACGTGGCCGGGGCACAGAAGTCCGTCAATTTCAAGTTTCCCGCCCGCCAAAAGCGCGGTGAGCGCAGGAGGAAGCAGCTTGTGGGCGCAAATCACCGAAAAATTTTTAAGCCCTTGGGCCTGCGCGGCCATTATTGCGGCGGCTGTTGCGGGAGCGGTGGTTTCAAAGCCGATTCCGGCGAAGGCCACCTGCCTTTTCGGGTTTTCCGCAGCCAGTTTCACGGCGTCCAGGGGGGAGAGCACCACCTTCACGTCCGCCCCGCCCGCTTTTTTTTCTCCAAGGCTGGCCTTCGTGCCGGGCACCCGGATGAGATCGCCGAAGGTGGCGAGAATCACGCCTTTAAGTCCGGCAGCCCTTATGAAAAGGTCGATCTCCGACTGGGGCGTGACGCACACCGGGCAGCCCGGCCCGGACAGGAGCCTGACGCCTTCCGGCAACAGGCTTCTTATGCCGTGCCGGAAAACCGCCACCGTGTGGGTGCCGCAGACTTCCATTATGCGGGCTCCGGGCGGCGCAACTTCCTTTATTTTCTCGGCGAGAAGCGAGCAGGAAGCGGCTATTTTGTCATTATTCGACAAGGGCATGGGAAAGTCCTTTTTTCACGCAGGCGGAAGCAACCAAGGCCTGGCCCAGGCAGATTCCGCCGTCGTTGGCCGGAACAAGGCGGTGGACGAAAACCTGGAAACCGGATTTTTTCAAGGATCGCACAAGCCTTGAAAAAAGCAGGCGGTTCTGGAAAACCCCTCCCGAAATTGCGACCCGGCCTATCCCGGTGTCGAGCCTGATTTTGATGCAAAGCTCCGTGAAGGCCCGCACAAGCGTGTTGTGAAAACGCCCGCTCACAGCCGGAACCGGAGCGCCCCGGGATATGTCCCGCGCAACCGCCCTTATGATGGAAAAAACCGAAACCGTAATACCGTCGCCGTCAGTAATAAGGTCTCCCTCGTAAAAGCCCTGTTCCGCAACGTCGGCTGCGGCCTCAATCTCCATCGCTGCCTGTCCCTCGTAGGAGGCCTCGGTGCGGATTCCGGCCATCGCCGCCACTCCGTCAAAAAGCCTTCCCAGGCTTGACGTAAGAGGGCAGTTCACCGATTTTTCGATGATTGAGGAAACGGCCCCGATTTTTCCGGGCGGGACTTTCTCCCAAAGGGGCAGGGGAAGATTTTTGGCATCCTCACCAAGGGCGGATAGAAGATAACCAAGGGCCATGCGCCAGGGCTCGCGGACAGCCGCCTCACCGCCCGGCATGGGCGAGTATGAAAGATGGCCTGCCCGCCGGAAACCTGTGAAATCCGCAATCAATGCCTCGCCCCCCCAGATTTTGCCGTCAGGCCCAAGGCCCGCGCCGTCCGCAGCAAGGCCGATCACCGGCCCGGAGACGCCGTTTTCGGCCATTACCGAGGCTATGTGGGCGTGATGGTGAAAGACCCCGAAGAGCGCCTTCCCCTCCTGTTTCAGGGCGTATCGGGTTGAAAGGTAATCCGGGTGCATGTCGTGGGCGACTATTTCGGGCGCGATTTCCAGAAGGCTTTTCATGCCTTTCAGGGATTCCGAAAAAAAATTCAGGGTTTCAAGATTATCGAGCCCGCCTATGTGCTGGCTTAAAAAGGCCCGGTCGTCGCTTGCGAGGCAGAAGGTATTTTTAAGCTGTGCTCCCACTGCAAGCAGCGGAATAACATCCTGCTTCAAAAACACGGGGGACGGGGCATAGCCCCGGCTCCTTCGCAAAAGCCCTGTTTTGGAGGCGGCAACCCAGGCCACGGAATCGTCGCACCTGTTTATTATGGGCCGGTCGTTGGTGAGGAAAAAATCGGCTATTCCGGCAAGGCGTTCGAGAGCCTCGGAGTCGTTCGCGCAGAGGGGTTCTCCCGCCCGGTTGGCGCTGGTCATGACAAGGGCCGAAAAACCATCGGCCAGCAAAAGATGATGAAGGGGCGTATAGGCCAGCATCACACCGTAATGGGCGAGCCCCGGAGCCACGAAGGGAGAAATTCTGTTCGGCTCTTTTTTGGAAAGGATCACTATGGGCCGCTCCACGGATTCCAGGAGCCGCTTTTCTTTCTGCGTGACCCTGGCAAAGGAGAGGGCCTCATCCACCGAACGGCACATGAGCGCCAATGGTTTTTCAAAGCGGTTTTTCCGCCGCCTTATTTCGTTTACGGCCCGGTCATTTTCTGCGTCAGCTGCCAGGTGAAATCCCCCGAGGCCCTTTACCGCCACTATATAGCCTTCCCCAAGAAGCCTCCCTGCCTCCCCCAAGGGGTCCCCGGCCACCTCCGCGCCATTGGCGTCCAGTAATCCGAGCTTTGGGCCGCAGTCCGCGCAGGCGTTGGGCTGGGCGTGGAAGCGGCGGTGGTTTTGGTCGTCATATTCGGCGCTGCATTTTTCGCACATGGAAAAACCGCTCATGCCGGTATGGCGGCGGTCGTAAGGCATTTTTTCGATTATGGTGAAGCGCGGCCCGCAATGGGTGCAGTTGGTAAATGCGTAACGATGCCTGCGGTCCTTTTCGTCAAAAATCTCGTCAAGGCAGGCCCGGCATACGCAGGCGTCCGGCGGAACGAGGGCGGATGAGGCTGCGTGTTTTTCGCTTTCGCGTATGGAAAAGCCGGTCAGGCCCGAAACGGTTTCCGGCCTGGATGAAACCCTCGTGATGCGGCTCAGGGGCGGGGCCAGCCGCACAAGGTCTTTCAGAAAGGCCGAAAGATTTGACGGCGCGCCCTCCACCCTTATGTTGACGCCGCTTTCGGTGTTCATTACATATCCCGAAACGCCCTTGCTCTGGGCAAGGTTTACCGTAAAGGGACGGAAGCCCACCCCCTGGCAGATTCCCTCTACCAATATGGCGAGGGCTTCCGCAGATGGCGCGTCATCCTCCATGGGAGAGCCCGCCGCCAAGGCCCGACGCCTCGATGATATTGATGGCGCTTTTGGCGTCATCGGGCGCCATGACGCTTATGGCGTAGCCAGCGTGGATGATGAGATAGTCGCCCACCCTGGCGTCCTCCACAAGGGCGAGGCTGGCGGAAAACCTCACTCCCCGCGAGTCCACAAGGGCCGTGTCGCCTTCAATGGAAACGATTTTTGCCGGAACGGCCAGGCACATTGAAAAAGGCCTCCTGCTGCTCTTTTCGGTTCGATCCGCCTTGAAATTTTCCCCAGGGTTTACATATCACCGTTGTCCGGAAAATATGATATAAACCCGTATCGAAAGCAATAAACTTTCCTTTTCCCTGCCGGGTTACTATAAAGGTCTGGCATGAAAACGGGATAAAGTGTTACGTGGAGCAGGGTATAATTCCTCTTTTCGAATTCCTAAAAACCTTGGATGAGAAGGCTTGCTGCATTTCTCCTCCCGACCGGTTTCCCTTAAAAACGGAAAAGAACCATGCTCTGCTTAATAAAGATCAAGCATGAAAACGGTATACAGTAAAATTTTATAATGCGTTCCCGCCGCCCCGGAGCAAAAATCCATGAGTCTTCGCGCCAATCCTCTTTCTCCGGCCCTTGTACGGGAATTTGACAGGACCCGCAGCTTTTTCGCCCGCGCGGCCATCTGCCACGCGCCCTTCAAGAGCCTGTACTTCAAGCCCCGTGGCGAGGTGCTGGCCTGTTGCTTGAGCGACCGGTACGAACTGGGCAGGTATCCCGAACAGAGCGTAATGGACATCTGGCGCGGAGCCAGGGCGAAGGACTTGCGCCGGGCGATTCTCCGCCGCGAACTTCCGCCTGCCTGCGGCGGGTGCCGGAAAGAGATCGAAGACGGGAATTTCACATCGTTCAGCGGAAGATGGTGCGACGGGCTTCCCTATAACCGGAAGCAGCCCACGGCCCTTGAATTCCAGCTCGGAAACACCTGCAACCTGGAATGCATCATGTGTTACGGGGTTTATTCCTCCGCAATCAGAAAGAACAGGGAAAACCAGCCGCCCCTGCAAAGCCCTTACGGCAAGGACTTTCTGGAGGAAATGGGCCGCATCATCCCCGGTATTTCCCTTGCCCGGTTCAGCGGCGGCGAGCCCTTTCTGATGGATATCTACTATGGCCTCTGGGAGAGGATTATCGATAAAAACCCGCGCTGCCGGGTGCGGGTCATCACCAACGGAACGGTGCTCAACCGGCGGGTCAGGAATCTGCTGGATAAGGCCGCCTTCGACATCTGCGTTTCGCTGGATTCCCTGGACCCGAAAACTTACGCGTCAATAAGGGTCAACGCGGAGCTTTCCCAGGTGCTGGAAAACATCGAGTGGTTCCGAAAACGTACAGCCGCAACCAACAGGGCCTTGTCCGTTTCCTTCTGCCTTCTGCGGCAAAACTTTAAGGACCTTGCCCCGGTGGTTGAATATTGCAACCAAATGGGGGCCTATCTATCGGTATCGCCATCCTATTATCCAGCCGAAACATCCCTGCGCACGCTTTCCCCGGAAGCACTGGGAATGGTCTGCGACCATCTTGCCCTGGTCCGCCTGCCGTCGTCAAACGAGCGGGAGAGATATAACCTGGACGTCTTCAATAAAACCGCGAATACCGTCCGGGGCTGGCTTTCGGAAAGCCTTGAGCCTGCGGTGGAGGTTTCATGGGAGGAATTCAGGAAGGTTGCGGAGGAGCGGTTCGTAAAGCAGCTTGCGCTTGAATCCGCCATGCTGCCGCCGGATGAAAAAAACGCCGGGACAAGGCTTGTGATGGAAAAGTTCCATGCCGTTCTCGATTCGGTGTCCGGGAAGTGGCAGCCCGACTCCCGCCACTTGCGGGCCATTTCAGGCACGGACATGACGGGCTCCTATGAAATGTTCCTCAACCTGCCTGTCGAAGACCTCAAGGCCCAGTTGGACGATCTTTTCGAGCGGCCCGAATGGTGGTGGTGAGGGCGGCGCGCCCCGACGTAAAAGAAGCGGAGTGAAGAAAGACCCCTTTCGTACCGGCGGCCCCATAAGCGAAAGCCTTTTTTCCGATGTGGATAATAATAACCCTTGTATGCGCCTTTTTTTTCGCCACCTCGGACGCCCTTTCCAAGGCGGCTCTCAGGGACAGCCCGCCCTTTGGCGTTGCCTGGGTTCGCTACGCCCTGGGCGCGCCGTTTTTGTGGGTATTCCTGCCCTGGTGCCGACTGCCGCCCGAAATCGGCCAGTACGCCTTATATTTCGCCCTGGCCATGCCTCTGGAGATACTGGCCATAGTCTTCTACATGAGGGCACTTTCCCGCTCGCCACTCAGCCTTACGGTCCCCTTTCTGGCCTTCACCCCGGTTGCTGCCATTTTTACGGGCTGGCTCATCCTGGGCGAAAAGCCCAACCTCGCCGGAATCGGAGGCGTCTTCCTGGTGGCCGGGGGAGCCTATGTGCTTTCCCTTAGAAAGGAGGTGCCCGGCCTTCTGTCCCCCTTCCGCCTGCTTCTGGTGGAGCGGGGGTCGCTGATGATGCTGGCGGTGGCCATGATATATTCGGTGACCGCCATTGCGGGAAAAAAGATGGTGCTGCTCTCCTCCCCCTTTTTCATGGCCATATCGTATAACCTCGGAATGAGCATTGCCCTTACCTTTTTTCTCGCCCTAAGGCACGGGCCGCAGATATTTCCCAAGCTGGTCACACGCCCCATTTTGTGGGCGGTAGGTCTTTCCGAATCCCTGCACGCCGCCACCCACGTAATCGCCATAACCATGGCCCCGGCTGCCTACATGATAGCGGTAAAGAGGGTCTCCCTGTTTTTCGGGGTTCTTTACGGGATTTTTCTTTTCAGGGAGGGCTCGGCGGCCTTCAGGCTGGCCGGAAGCCTCATAATGCTTCTGGGTGTATTCACCCTCGCTTTTTTCAGATGAATTTCCGGTTTGGCCTTCTCGAAGTCATTGCACGCAAAGCAAAAATTGGTTTATACTTCGACTCCACTCCACAGTATTGACGATTTCCGGTCGGCGGGAAGAACAAACTTTTACACACTCCACCTCCTGCCTTTCTTGACAAATTATTAAGGATACCATAACTTTTTGCCCCTTGTCGCAACCCTCCCCAAAGGATTAGCGAGGCCGCCATAGAAATCATAGCCAAAAAAGAGGAAATGTACGCCGCCACCGACGCCGTAAGAAGGGCGGGCGGAAGGGTGGTTTTCGTTCCCACCATGGGATTTCTGCACGAAGGCCACTTGGCCCTCATGCACGAGGCCATGCGACATGGTGATTTCCTGGTGGTGTCAATCTTCGTCAACCCCACCCAGTTCGGCCCCAACGAGGATTTGGAAAAATATCCCAAAAATCTCGAAGGCGACCTGAAAATGTGTGAATCGGCAGGCTGCGGCGCGGTTTACACCCCCACGGCCAAGTCCATGTACGGGAAGGGTTTTGAGACCTACGTATCGCTCTCCGACCTTCCCAACCACCTCTGCGGCCTTTCCCGCCCGGGGCATTTCAGGGGCGTGGCCACGGTGGTCACGAAGCTCTTCAACACCGTTCGCCCCCACGCCGCGATTTTCGGCGAAAAGGACTTCCAGCAGCTTGCGGTGATACGGCGCATGGTGAAGGACCTCGACTTTTTCATCGAAATAGTCGGCCTTCCCACGGTGCGGGAACCGGACGGCCTTGCCAAAAGCTCGCGCAATTCATATCTTGGGGCCGATGATCGCAAAAAGTCGCTTATCCTTTACGAAACCCTGTGCGAAACCGCTGACGCAGTGGCCAAAGGCGGGCGCGACGCGGGCCTTCTGATAAGCCGCGCAACGGATAAAATACTCGCCGCAGGCGGAACTGAAATAGACTACGTGGCCATAAGCGACCCCGAAACACTCGAAGACATGTTCACCGTTGACCGGCCCGCAGTGATGGCCCTGGCGGTGAAACTCGGAAATACCAGGCTTATCGACAACATGATGCTTTTGCCATAAACCCCAACCTTTAAACGGAACCCGCCAGGAGAACCATAAATGAGCAACCAGCAATTCCTCTTCACCTCAGAATCCGTCACAGAAGGACATCCGGACAAGGTGGCGGACGCCATTTCCGATTCCGTCCTGGACGCAATCATGACAAGGGACCCCAAGTGCCGGGTGGCCTGCGAAACCCTGGTCACCACCGGCCTTGCCTTCATAGCCGGTGAAATCACCACGTCCTGCTACGTGGACATCCCGGAAATCGTGCGCGGCACAATCAGGGACATCGGCTACAATTCCTCCCAGATGGGTTTTGACTGGCAGACCTGCGCCGTGGTCACATCCATCGACCACCAGAGCGCCGACATAGCCATGGGCGTGGACGAGGACCCGGAAAAGGAAAAGGAGCAGGGCGCGGGCGATCAGGGCCTCATGTTCGGATACGCCACCGACGAGACCCCGGAACTCATGCCCATGCCCGTGGCCTTTGCCCATAAACTGAGCCATCGCCTGGCCACTGTCCGCAAGAACGGCGCAATCGATTTTCTGCGCCCGGACGGCAAGACCCAGGTCACCATAGAATACGCCGACGGAAAGCCCAAAAGGGTGGACACCATCGTCATCGCGGCCCAGCACAAGCCCGACGTTTCCCAGGCCGAGGTGCGCGACGCGGTCATCGATGAGGTCATCAAGAAGGTCATCCCCAAGGAGATGATCGACGGCGACACCCGCTTTTTCATCAACGCCACCGGGCGCTTCGTCATCGGCGGCCCCATGGGCGACTGCGGGCTCACGGGCCGCAAGATCATAGTGGACACCTACGGCGGCCAGGGCTCCCACGGCGGCGGCTGCTTCTCCGGCAAGGACCCCAGCAAGGTTGACCGCTCGGCCTCCTACATGGCCCGCCACATAGCCAAGAATCTCGTGGCATCCGGCATCTGCCACAAGTGCGAGGTCCAGATAGCCTACGCCATCGGCGTCGCACGGCCCGTATCCATAATGGTGGATTTCATGGGCACCGGCGTCATAAGCGAAGCCCGCGCCAGGGAAATAGTGATCGAGGTCTTCGACCTTCGCCCCAAGGCCATCATAAGCTACCTCGACCTTCTAAAGCCCATCTATCGCAAGACCTCGGCTTACGGCCATTTTGGCCGCACCGAGCCGGGCTTCACCTGGGAGATGACCAATCAGGCGGCGAAGATCAGGGAACTGGCGGGGCTCAAAAAATAAAACGCCTGACTAAAAACGCGAACTGCTGTGTCACGCGCGAGCCGGGCAGGGCTGGGCACATCGTCTCTCCCGCCAGGCTCGCGCTTTCCCTTTCATCGTTTTTATCCAGGCTTTGCGAATAGCCTTTGACGACGGCCTTACAAGCCTTTCCACTAACGTTCAACGCGCTCATAATATAACCAAGGAAACCATTACATGAACTACGACGTCAAAGACCTGGGTCTGGCCGAATCCGGCAAGCTCAGAATCGAGTGGGCCAACCAGAGCATGCCGGTTCTGTAAGCACCCAGGACGAGGTTGCCGCAAGCCTTGTGGTCAACGACCAAATCCCCTGTTTCGCCATCAAGGGCGAGGACACCAAAACCTACTACTCCCACATAAACGCCATCCTGGACGCCAAGCCCAACTACACCATGGACGACGGCGCGGACCTCGTGGGAATACTCCACTCCGAACGCACAGATCTCCTTGCAAACGTGGTGGGCGGCACCGAGGAAACCACCACCGGCGTCATCCGCTTACGCTCCATGGCCGCCGACAACGTTCTGCGCTACCCCATTATCGCCGTCAACGACGCGCGCACCAAGCACTTTTTCGACAACCGCTACGGCACCGGCCAAAGCACTCTAGACGGTATAATAAGAGCCACCAACCGCCTTATCTCAGGCTGCCGCTTCGTGGTCTGCGGCTATGGCTGGTGCGGCAAGGGCCTTGCCATGCGCGCGCGCGGCATGGGCGGCAACGTCATAGTCACCGAAATCGACCCCACCGCAGCCCTGGAAGCGGTAATGGACGGCTTCTCGGTCATGCCCATCGCCGAAGCCGCCCCCATCGGCGACATTTTCTGCACGGTCACCGGCAACATCAACGTCATCCGCAAGGAACACTTCGCCGCCATGAAAGACGGCGCAATCGTCTCCAACTCCGGCCACTTCAACGTGGAGCTCGAAATCGGCGGACTGGAGTCCCTGGCCGTTGCCCAGCGCGAAATAAGGCCCTTCGTGGTGGAATACCGCTTTTCCGACGGCAGAAGGATCAATCTTCTGGGCGAAGGACGCCTCATCAACCTGGCCGCAGCCGAGGGGCACCCGTCCTCGGTCATGGACATGAGCTTCGCCAACCAGGCCCTGTGCATCGAATACATGGTTCAGAACTCGGCCAAACTGGAAAAGAGCGTCTACCCCGTGCCCCTTGCCATCGATCAGGCCATCGCAAAGGAAAAACTCACTGCGATGGGGATTGCGATAGACGAGCTCACCGCCGAGCAGTCCCATTACCTCTCATCCTGGAACATGGGCACCTAGCCTGGGCAATCACAAGCGCGAACTGCTGTGTCAGGCGGGTTCGGGCGGGTCGTCATGTACCTTGTGTACTATTCCTCCCCGCCCGAACCCGCCTTCCTTGCATCTCATCGCTTGTGATTGCCCCGGCCCGCGCCAGATGGTAAGGTGTTGAAGACAAAAAGGCACGGCAAGGCTGCTTGCCCCGGCCCGTGACGGAAGGGGAGAAGGCATTTCGTTTGCAATATCAAAGCGATGTTGCAAAATGGCCCGGATAGGGTATATAGACTGGTTGGGTGGTCCTGCGGGCATGGCGGGTTCACCCAGCCTTTTTTTGTGTCAGTCCCGGCGATTTGAAAAAAAGACGTCTTGGGGACGACCTGCGCTTTTTTGCGGAGAATTTGATGGAAAAAACGTTTTCCCTGAATCCGGCCTCACCCGATACCGTCGACCTGGCGGTTCTTTTGGCCGTACCTTACCAGTACGCCGGAAAAAGGGACATCACTGTGGAAATCGTGCAGCCGGAATTCACCTCTGTCTGCCCCATGACCGGCCTTCCTGATTTCGGAATCATAACGGTTGTTTACTGCCCCAACGAACGGATAGTGGAACTCAAGAGCTTCAAGTATTATCTGTTGCAGTACCGGAACGTGGGGATTTTTTACGAGCACGTGATAAACAGAATCCTGGACCATCTGGTTGATGCGGTCGATCCCCAGTGGATGAGCGTCACCGGCGATTTCACCCCCAGGGGCGGCATCAAGACCGTAGTCACCGCCCGGCACGGCATTGTGCCCTGTCATGCTCTCCCATTGCATGAAAAATTCGCCGGGAAACCGGCATAATTGCATTTTCCACCACTCAAACGTCTCAACCGGGACCTTTCAAATGAAAAACCTGCGCGTTCTGACTGCACTGATCCTTGTCATGGCGGTGTTCCCGTTTTTTTCCTGCGCCGGGAAAAAGGCCCAGGTCATACCTGCCGGAACCGATTGCGCCCCCATCGCCCAGGCAGGCTTGAAAATGGGCGTCTTCGTGGCCCCCTTTTCCGGGGCCGTTCCCGACGGCTCGCCTAACGGAGAAGCCTTCTACAAGCTAATGCGGGAAAAAATCGCCAAAAAGGCCGGTGGTATAAGATACACTGCGGATCCCGGCCTTGAAGACGGAGCGCGCAAGCAGGAAATCGGCCCCACCGGCTGCGTCAACCCCCTGGCCCTTCTTGAGGACGCTGCGGCGAAGGGCGTGGCGGCGGTCGTCATAGGATGCTTCGAGGACCCGGAGACTGCAGCGGAAAAGCACGGGCTCTACGGTTTCCGCGAGGAACTGTGCGTAACCAGCCTCCACCTTAGAATCTGGGTCTATGAAACCCGCACCCTCACCAAGATTTTAGACACCAACCTTTCCCAGAAACTCACCGGGGCCGACGCGCCCAAGACCACCGATCAATGCCTCGCCATCGTCTCGGAAAAACTGGCGACAGTGGCGGCTGACGCCGTGGCCTCCGCCCTTCTTGACATACCCTGGACCGCCTTCATCACCGAATCCAGCCCAAAGGGCGTCACCATAGCGGCGGGCTCGGAAAGCGGCCTTGTGGAAGGCGCCTGCCTGGTTGTCTTCGGCCCCGGCAACATGCTGGTTGGCGCGGGCGACAACGCCTACTGTGTGCCCGGCCCCCAGGTGGGAAGGGTGCGGCTCACCAAGGTGAGCGAAGGACAAAGCCAAGCCGAACTGGTTTACGGCCAGGCTCCGGCCATGTCATGGGTGGGGCTCGATTAGCTGGCCGGTCCGCAACAGGCCCGCGCGGCTTGTTGCGGACCGGAAAACTTATCTTGATCTTCCCGCCGGGCGCTTGATTTTCGCGCGGACGGGTATCGAAAATTGCGGCCTTTCCTTCAAATTCGTGCGCACCACAATTGATTCAAAATACTGCATGGGTGTTTCGCTGATGTTGGCCACCCGAACCTCGTAGGCCCTTTTGCCCCCGCGCTTTACCTCCTTATATTCAACCTTTATTCTCTGCCCCGGAGACGCCGACACCCCGGTCACGCGGAAGGGATGGACGGGAGTTATAAACAGGGACTGGGCAAGCCTTGAACCCGCAACGCCCTCCAGCTTCACCATCGACGGCCAGATTTCGGCAAAGACCGTTACGTTTCCTGAAATGAAAAGACTGATTGCCGGATTTTTGGGGTCATTGGTATCCAGCTGCGCAACCTGTGAATATTTCCTGCCGCCGTAACCTGCGGTCAGTGCCTTGATGGTGACCTTTCCCTCGCCCCCGGCGGGGATTTCCCGCGTGTAATAAGCGGCTGCGCACCCTCAGCCCGTATGGACCCTGTTAATGACGAGGCTCGATCCTCCCCTGTTCCTCACGACAAAATCGTGGGTGACCTCAGTTCCGTCCAATACCGGCGCGAACTCGAACCTGGGCTCCGGCACAAGCGCCAAGGGAGAGCCTCCGGCCAGGGCATCCCGGCCAGCCGCGCTCGCCAGGATCAATACCGGCAGCGACAGTGCGGCAACTTTAAAGACGATGCGCCGCAATCCGCGAAAATGATACATGTTCTCGTCCCTCTCAGTTGTTAAGCTGAAGAACCTTGAAAGATCACGCATTATGACCAGCGAGGCAAGACCCCCAAAGGGGGATTCCGGAGCATGGCGGTGTGACGCCCGGCTCAGGCGCTTGCCGTAAAGCCCGGCCCCTTTCATAGTACAGGTGAACCTGCCTTTGAGACGTCCTGGGGCGGCCCCCAAAGAGCCTCGTCGGCATATCCTGGGTCAGGCGCCTGACGCGTCAACCCTCATGCGCTTCCTCCAACCTCGCACCCGGCCCTCATTTAAGCCCTGGTGTTCTTCTCCCTGGCTGGTTTATACCACAGCCGGTCAGGCAGATGAATTATCATTTTGGATGCCGTCAAATCGGCATCTGCATTGCATCAAATTGGCTATTCGGATTATTTGTGCTTGACAAAATCCCGGGCGGATAATAGAAACGGCAAGTTTTTACGCGCCCGTAGCTCAGCTGGATAGTGTGCCGGACTACGAATCCGTAGGTCGCAAGTTCGAATCTTGCCGGGCGTACCATAGAAAACCAAAGGGAATCAGGCTTTTAGCTTGGTTCCCTTTTCATTTTGGCGCTTCTTAAATTTGCCGGAAAATGGTTTTACCCAGCTTTTACCCAGCTTTTTTTGAATCCTATCTTTTGCCCAGCCTTTTACCCAGCTTTTTACCCAGCCTTTCAGAACCACCACCACGGCCAGGGCGAACCCGTCCGGGTGATCCTCATGGGGGCCTCAATTGTGATGGAGTCGCCGGGCAGGGAATAAGGCTTCCCTTCCTGCCAGAAGTCAACGACGTCCGGGTGATCCCTTCCGGGGCCGTGGAAAGGTTCCGGTGATCCGGCCAAGGGAAAGCACTACCGAAAGCCGGGGCATCCTTCCCTGTGCGCCTTCGGGTGTATTGATGCTGGAATGTGGCCGCCTGTGGTCAACGTGGGCAGGCTTTAAGGCTTCGGGAATGGGTCAAGCAGGCTAAAAACGTCAGGGGCTTGCAGGTGATTTGCCCGCCGGGTGATCCGGCATTTCCTTACTTCAAAAATTCCAAGGCCCGCGCCGGGATTTTAGGGTCAGGTCACTCTTTGGAATGTTCGGGCGGTTTCGGCTTCCACTCCCGCGCCTTTTTTTGGGCTTCGGCTATTTGGGCCGGGGTCATAATATCTGCTAAAAGATCGCGTTGCCTAACGGCATCATCATGGTCTTCACCGGCTGGTGATCTGGCCGCCGATAAATTAAACCACTTGTGGGCTGTAACATAGTCTTGAGGAACGCCATGACCTTGAGAGTAGATTACGCCCAGATTGAATTGCGCATCAGTATCTCCTCAAAAACTCATACCTTTAGGTGAGGAGCATCGGCATTCGTCGGGAGCTATTTTTTCGGGCATCGGGTTCCGAAAAGTAGAGTAAACTGAAATCGGATTTGTCCAATTCAGGCTGAACCAAAACAAAATCCGTTTCTTGATTTAACACCACATGGTACCAGGCTCAAAAGACTTGAAGGCAATCAGAAATGATGATTTTTCAAGTCATTCATCGCCTTTACCATCTCCTGGATTGCCTCATGAACGCCTTCGACGCCGGAGTTGACTTTAAACTCCCCCTCCTGCCCGCTTTTAGCCTTAACCTCGGATTTTATCTTTTCCAGGTTTTGAGCATGTTTTTCAAACTGCATACAGCGATCCTCATCCATGTCTTTGAGGAAATCAGAATTAATCTGTCTTATGAGTTCATCAGCTTGCGCCAATGATTGCTCAAGGTCTTTGAATTCAAAATTTTTTGACATGATGTCTCCTTTAGCTGTTTTCTTTCAACGCTCCAATGCCCGTTTCGTTCGCACACAAGGAGAGTGTAAATTTATCTGTGTAACTGGTTGTGGTATGAACCCATCAGGGAGGAGGATACCATGGCCAAAGAGAAGAGTCGAGTTGACGAGATTTTGGA
>JACRLG010000027.1 GCA_016235345.1 Deltaproteobacteria bacterium
AGAGCTTATTCGTAAATAATATTTACATAGACAGAATTTTTAGCTATAATGTCTCATTGTTAATCATAGTCATGGAGACATTATGGCAAAAATCCAGTCGTGGGAAGTTTCCGATTCTTTTTGGGCGGTGGTCGAGTCTCTGGTTCCGCCTGCCAAGAGGGATCAAAGCCGGGTGTATAAACGTAAGCAAGGTGGTGGTAGAAAGCCGATACCGGCACGAAAGATTTTCGAGGCCATTGTATTTGTGCTCCGCACGGGCTGCCAGTGGCAGGCTCTTCCTAAAGAGCGCTTCGGTAGCCCCAGCGCAATTCACACCCATTACATGCGCTGGATGAAAGCAGGATTTTTTGTTGCTCTTTGGCGGGCGGGCCTCGCTGAATACGATGAAATGGAAGGCATCTCCTGGAGTTGGCAAAGTATTGACGGGGCGATGGTCAAAGCGCCGCTTGCTAGGGAAGCGGTCGGAAGAAATCCGACTGACAGGGGGAAAAAAAGGGACAAAGCGCCACATCATGGTGGACGGGCGTGGTGTCCCTCTCTCGATCGTCGTGACAGGAGCAAATCGGCATGATGTCAGCCAGCTCGAACTGGTTATGGATGAAATCATTATTGAACGCCCCGATGATGTGGAACAGCATTTGTGCGCTGACAAAGGCTATACCGGTGAGCCTGCTCAAGCTGCTATTCGGGCGAAAGGTTACATACCTCACGTAAAACAGCGCGGAGAAGAAATTCGTGAGAAAAAAACTATTCCCGGATACAAAGCCCGCCGATGGGTGGTCGAGGTCTCTCACTCATGGTTCAACCGTTTCAGGAAACTACTGGTCAGGTATGAAAAACTCACCGACTCCTACTTGGCCCTTTGTCATTTGGCTGCGGCAATAATCGCCTCACGAAAGGCAGGGCTTATTTACGAATAAGCTCTTAGTATCTGCGGAGCGGAACCCATGATGGAGCGGATTTTGGTGATCGAAACAATCCTGCGGAAATTCCTCAGGCGCATTGGCGAACTATCTGGTGGGTCTTTGGGGAGGACGATTTCTTTTTTCAAGGTGCATCAAAATTGACGACCACGCGCGGCTAAAGGCTGAAAAAACCTTTGGCAGAAGGGGTGCGCCTGTTCTTTTTTTCTCCTGGCTTCCGGGCAAAGCCGCCGAAATCCCCGCCGGGGAAGTGCTCAAGCGCGCGCTTGCTGCCATCTATTAACTGAGTCTTCTGCACCAAAAAACATGTTGGGTGAACCGAAACGATGTGCAGAACCACCCAAGCCAACCTCGTTTACTTCGCTTTTTTCAGCAGAACGGAAAGGTCTATTCTGTAATCCTTCCAGTGAAGTGCATCTATGCCCCTTTTTCGCATTTCCTTGATTTTGGCTTGATCCTTCTGGCCCCGTGGGCAGGAAACAAGGCCTATCACCCTTTTGAGGTGATTTGAGCCCAAGCCCTTTCCGTGCTCCTTTTTCCGTCCTCTGCCGCAATACCTTTCGGATGTCTGCTCTAGTTGCGAAAGGGCGTGGGGGAAATCAGAACCCTTCAGTTCAACTATAACCACAACAAAATGTTGCGCATCCTTTGCCCTGCACACGAAAATGGCGTCAGCCGTCCGCTCACCTTTTTCTGCGGCCTTAGCTTCAAGCCTGACCCTCACAACCTCGTCGCCCTTCTCGTGGGTAATGGTAAGGTTGCGCCGTTTCTCGCCTATGGAATTTTTCATTTCGACGCCATGCCCAGGAAACATCTGCGCCACGGCTTGCGCCAGATCAGACCCGGAATCAGCCACGGCCTTCCTCCAGGTCCAAAAGTGCGTCGAATTCGCGGCCAAGCTGGTTGGCGGTGGCGTCAACCTCGTCGGAATCCATCAGCCCGGTTTTCTTGTCAATTATGCTGACAGCCTTCCCGTCCGCCGTAAGACGGTATGCTGCGACCTCCTTGGGATCGAGAAGGTGATGATTTTCGGGCATTTCAGCACCAAGATGATCGCCACACCGTGCCTCTCCCATTCTGAAAGGTGGATATTTTTGGCAAAATGCAGAATAACTCATAAATGTTTGCATGAGGTTGTTTATTGTATAAAGCACATAAGGTGAATGCGTGGTAATAAAAAAACTGCGGTTTTGATTTACGAGATAGGCTATCGTTTCGACTACAATTCGTTGAGCGGCGGGATGGAGATGGGTTTCGGGTTCCTCGAAGATGAAGGATGTATCCGAAAACTCAACGCCCGCCGTAGATGCTGCTGCGAAAAAAGGCCAGGTTTCCATCTGTCCTGACGTAATTGCCGAAAGAGGCATCATTTTACTTACATTGCCCATTTCCTTATCAATTATATGAGTACCGAATTCCCATCCCTTATTCTGTCCCGTTCTTTTATACGAAAGTTCACCTTTGAGCGCATTTCGCTGAAAATCACGTAATTTAATAAACAAATCATCCCTTTTATCATTAAAGTGATAATTAAAATTGTTTCCTATGAACCGCTTTTCGTACTGTCTTTCGGCATAATCGAGAATTGTGATGAATTTTCTGAACGGCAACGGCAGATAATTTCTATATACAACTCCCATTTCATTTTTAAAAAACATCGAAATCATAGCTCGTTCAGTTGGAATGAACACATTGTTGACAAAAGGTGAAATCCCTTTTGATGAAGCCCTCTCGTTCCATGTGTCTGCCCATTGTTGCATTTGACTTGCGAGGACGCTGTTAAGTTTCACTTTACCGTTTACGTTGCATCTTATCTGCCAATCAATATTATTTGACGCGTCAGAGTAATGAATTGATGTATTCTTGGCTGTGTAATAATAAAAAGGCGTTCCGCGCAATTCATTTAAAATTTCCTCAATTATTTTTCCCTGCCATCCTTTTTCTTCCGTGTTTTCACGTTTGTACCTTTGATCGAATTCTGACTGGAGAGTTCTAAAAAAATACAGCACCTGGGCGGCGAGGGATTTTCCAGAAGCCTGGGGGCCGACCAGCACGGTGAGGGGCTTGACTTCGATTTTCAGGTTTTTTATGGGGCCGAGCCCGCTGATTTTGAGAATTTCCGGCATCGGGGGCCTTCTTTCCGGCGAATTTTTGACGGTTTGAGGTTCAAACACCGGCTGGATAAAAAAGTATACACCCATTTATGCTTCAAATCCGTATCAATATCAAGGGGATTTGTTGAAAATCACCAAACCGGAAAAAAGGCGGGGGGGGGGGGAGAGGAAAAGCACCAAGCCCTGAAAACCGGCGGCGGTTATGTGCTTGCGTAAGCAAGCACATAACCGCCGCTTAATAATTGGGGGTCCGGGGGAACGCAGTTCCCCCGGCCGCCGGAGGCATATCTTTTGCTTTTACTGTTCTGCCTTTACTGTGTCGCCTCTGCTGTTCCGCCTTTACTTTTCCTTCGAGAAAAAGCTCGCCTTGAAGAACTCGCGGTTCATGCGGGCGATGTGGGAGATGGAGATTTCCTTGGGGCAGTCGGCCTCGCATTCCTTCTCGTTGGTGCAGTTGCCGAATCCAAGGCAGTCCATGGCGCGGAGCATGGCAAGCACGCGCTTGGCGGCTTCGGGGCGTCCCTGGGGAAGGAGCGCCATCTGGGAGACCTTGGCTGACAGGAAGAGCATGGCGCTTGCGTTGGGGCAGGATGCCACGCAGGCCCCGCAGCCGATGCAGGCGGCGGCGTCCATGGAGCTTTCGGCGTTATCCTGAGGAACCGGGATGGAGTTGGCTTCCGGGGCCGAGCCGGTGTTCACCGAGACGAAGCCGCCCGCCTGGATGATGGTGTCGAAGGCCCCGCGATCCACCACGAGGTCTTTTATGACTTTAAAGGCGCGGGCGCGGAAGGGCTCGATGGCGATGGTGTCGCCGTCGGAAAAATGCCTCATGTGAAGCTGGCACAGGGTGGTGCCTTTTTCCGGGCCGTGGGCGCGCCCGTTCACCACCGCGCCGCACATGCCGCAGATGCCTTCCCGGCAGTCGTGGTCAAAGGCTATGGGCTCGCGGCCTTTTAAGGTCAGTTCCTCGTTAACTTTATCCAGCATTTCAAGGAAGCTGGAATCAGTTGAGATTTCGCGGGCTTCTATGGTCTCAAATGCGCCTTTTTTGGATCCGCTTGCCTGCCGCCAGACCTTAAGCGTCAAATTTATGTCTCGTGCGCTCACTTGTAGCTCCTTTGGGTGAGTTTCACGTTTTCGAACGTAAGGGGCTCCTTGTGGAAATTGGGGGCCGCGCCATCGCCCGCGTATTCCCAGCAAGCCGCGTGGCAGAAATTTTCGTCGTCGCGCTGGGCCTCGTTTTCCGGGGTCTGGAAGGCCTCGTTGAAGTGCCCTCCGCAGGATTCCCGGCGCGTCAGGGCGTCTGTCACCATGACTTCCGCAAATTCCAGGAAATCCGCCACGCGGCCCGCGCGTTCAAGGGACTGGTTGAAATCGCTGCTGTCGCCCGGAACCAGCACGTTTTCCCAGAACTCGGCGCGGATTGCCGGGATGCGATCCAGGGCCTTTTGAAGCCCTTCGTCGGTACGCCCCATTCCGCAGTTGTTCCACAGTAAGAGACCGAGTTCCTTGTGGAAATCATCCACAGTGCGTTTGCCCTTTATGGAAAGGAGCTTGTTGGTTTTGGCGGACGCCGCTTTTTCGGCTTCAACAAAGGCCGGGTGATCGGTGGTGATGGTATCCAGCCCGCCGCCAGTGAGGTAGCCGCCTATTGTGTAGGGGATGACGAAGTAGCCGTCCGCAAGGCCCTGCATGAGAGCCGAGGCCCCAAGGCGGTTTGCGCCGTGATCCGAAAAATTGGCCTCGCCGAGTACGAAAAGGCCCGGAACAGTGGACTGGAGGTTATAATCCACCCAGAGCCCGCCCATGGTGTAATGGATGGCCGGGTAGATCATCATGGGGGTGGTGTATGGGTCGTCGCCGGTGATTTTCTCGTACATGGCAAATAAGTTGCCGTATTTTTTGCGGATAACTTCCTTGCCATCCCGATTGATCGCGTCGGCGAAATCGAGATAGACCGCAAGCCCGGTTTCGCCCACGCCCATTCCGGCGTCGCACATGAGCTTTGCGTTGCGGCTGGCGACATCACGGGGGACAAGGTTTCCGAAGCTTGGGTACTTGCGTTCAAGATAGTAGTCGCGGTCGGATTCCGGGATATCCTGTGGCCTACGGGTGTCACCCTTGGTCTTGGGAACCCACACGCGCCCGTCGTTGCGCAGGCTCTCGCTCATCAGCGTCAGTTTCGACTGGCTGGTGCCATGCACCGGAATGCAGGTGGGGTGAATCTGGGTGAAGCAGGGGTTGGCGAAAAAGGCCCCTTTTTTGTAGCAGCGCCAGGATGCCGTGACGTTGCAGGCCATGGCGTTGGTGGAAAGAAAAAACACGTTGCCGTAACCGCCCGTGGCCAGAACCACGGCATGGGCCTCGTGGCGCTCCATCTGCCCGGTGACGAGGTTGCGCACCACGATTCCCCGCGCCCTGCCGTTAACAACCACGAGATCGAGCATCTCCCGGCGCGGGAACATGGTGACCTTGCCGACGGATATCTGCCGGGCAAGGGAGCTGTAAGCGCCAAGCAAAAGCTGCTGGCCGGTCTGGCCGCGCGCATAGAAGGTGCGGGAAACCTGGGCTCCGCCGAAGCTGCGGTTGGCCAGAAGCCCGCTGTACTCGCGTGCAAAGGGGATGCCCTGGGCCGCGCAGTGGTCAATGATAAGGTTCGATACCTCCGCAAGCCGGTAGACGTTGGCCTCCCGCGCCCGGAAATCGCCGCCCTTTACGGTATCGTAGAAAAGCCGCCAGACCGAGTCTCCGTCGTTGGTATAGTTCTTGGCCGCGTTTATGCCGCCCTGGGCCGCTATGCTGTGCGCCCGTCGGGGGCTGTCCTGGATGCAGAAGGTTTTTACGTTATAGCCAAGCTCGGCAAGGGATGCCGATGCGCTTCCACCGGCAAGCCCGGTTCCAACCACTATCACCGTGAATTTGCGCTTGTTGGCGGGATTGACGAGCTTCAGATCCGCCTTGTGCCGTTGCCACTTGCTCTCGATTGGTCCGCCTGGAACCTTGGAATCAAGCGTCATGGGATAACTCCTTGAATATTTGAGCGCGGGGGATCAGCCCGCGACGGAATTGACCGCGAAAAGGAAAAAAAGCGGCAGGGCCCCAAGCCCCACGGCCACAAGAAGGCCGAAGACAAGGGAGAGCTTTTCGATCCCCGGCATGTACTTGGGATGGTTGGCCCCAAGGGTCTGGAAGGCGCTCCAAAGTCCGTGCCGCACGTGAAGGGCAACCACGATCATGGCGGCGGAATAGAGGCCGACGTTAACGGGGTTGCGGAAAAAATCCGACACGAAGGCAAACAGGGCGTCGGGCGCTGGCGGGTTCAAGCGAAAAGCGTAGAGATGCCAAGTAACGAATGCGAGAATGAGAATGCCGGTATAGGGCATGGTGGCGGATGAGAGGGTGCGCCCGCCCGCCCATTTTTTTCCGTGATAGCGAACGGGCCGGGCCGCCATGTTTTGTAAAAAAAGTGTAAGGCCCATTGAAATGTGAACGCAGGCGAAAAGGATGAGGCCGATTTCCGCAGCTTTCACCACGATGGCCAGTTCGTGGAGATGCTCCGCGTAGGAGTTCAAGGCCGCAGGCCCAAGGTAGGCGGTGAAATTTCCCGCAATGTGCCCGGCCAGGAAGCCCAGAAACCCGAGGCCGGTAAGGGCCATGAGGGATTTCTTTCCCACCGAGCTTCCAAAGGTGCGAATTACCCAATCCATAAACTTTTCCTCCACAGATAGGTAACGGAATGAAGGGGAAAGCGAGTAAAATTGCGATTGACCCGATTCCCGAAAAGAACTGCACAGTTTTCTAGACCCATCGGAAAAACAAGTCAACCACTTTTCTCATTTTTCAGCAATTAAGATTATTGTTGATAAAACAGTACTGATTATGTATTCCGAGATCGGAAACATCAAGTGTCTTGACAAAGGCCGCCAAAATAGTTAACTTGTAAATTAACAAGGATGCCCTGTGACACTGGACAAGGAACTGCTTATTGAAGGCGATTGTTTTTCCATCTACGAAATAATCAGGGATGGAAAGCCTTTGATAAAAAAATTTTTGCTGTCCCTTCCTTCCGATTTGTTAGAAAAAATCAAAAAGGAACTTCAGTTTATAGCCTTTAAGGGAACTCCCAGAAACGTACAGAAATTCGCCTATGAGGGCGACGGAATCTGGGCCATAAAGGCGAAGCAGGTTCGGATTTACTGTTTTTACGAAGGAAACCGGCTGATCCTTCTTGCCCACGGCGTGGTCAAAAAGCGCCCCAAGGCCAATCCGGTTGACCTGGAAAAAGCAAGGACGCTCAGAAGCGAGTGGAAAAAAATGAAAGGAGGAATGCAATGACAAGAGAACTGACCTGGTTTGAAAAGGAACTGGACAGAACCAGGCATGCTTTCGCCTTCCGGCTGGCTGGCCTGGAATTCGAGCTTACCGAGGACATAGCCACTCTGATGCAGGAAAAAAAGGTTACGCGGGCCGAACTTGCAAGGCGCATGGGCATAAGCCGGGCGGCGGTGACAGCGTTTTTGCGGGACGGGTCCAATCTTACGCTAAAGCGGATGCTCAGAATCGCCGATGCCCTGGGCGCTGAACTCACCGTCAAAATCGGCGGGAAGGAGGCGGTTGAGTCTGTGACTGACGCCGGTTCGCCGGAAACTGCGGAGATCGAGCCCCGGCAAGCTGTTGGAGGATGATTTTCCGGAAAAAGCGTGATATGCCGTAAAGCGAGCTTCGGGAAAACCCAACCTTTTTCGGACCCCTTTTCCATGCCAGACGAACCGTCATCCCCCCTAAAAAAAAGCCCGCTCAGGCGCGCCGCCGGTGTCGCAAAACTCCTTTTCACGCCCGTTGCAGTGGCCTTCATACTGTGGGCCGGATGGATGAACCGGCAGTCCCTGGCATCCACCCTTCAAACCGCCCTCTGGGGACGCCTCGCCCTGTCGGCCCTTCTCTGGGCCGCCGCGCACTTCGCGGCCCCCATCATGGCCTGCCTGGTTCTATCGGGCGGCTCCTTCAAGCTCGATTATCTATCGGCCTACGACATCCACGCGAAAAACCTTCCGGCGCGATACATACCGGGCGGGGTCTGGCACTCGGTGGGCCGGGTGGCGGCCTTCCACGCCCTGGGCGCGCCAGCCCGGAGGCTCATCCTTTTCGTTTTCCTGGAAAACTCCCTGGCCCCGGCCACCGGCTTTTTGTTTGGCGGATTGATCGTAACCGGCCTTAGGGGCCTTGCAGGATGGGGCGGGGTGGGGGCGGCGGGCGCGGCGGTGGGGGCGGCTGCCCTTCTGGCCCTGCCCGCAATCGGCAGGCGCTTCGTTCTGGGCGGGGAGCCCTTTCCCACGGCGGTGTTCATCAAGGCCTGCGGAGCCATGATACTCTTCTGGGCCGGGATCGCGTCCTCGTTCACTGTCTTTGTCTCGGCCTTCCCTGACGCATTTTCGAGGCTTGCGCCCATTTCCGTGGCCGGGACCTACATGTTTTCCTGGGCCGCCGGGAACCTGGCCATATTCGCGCCCCAGGGCATAGGGGTTTTCGAGACCGTGGCCGCAGGAATCCTGAACGGCTCGCTTTCGGTGGGCGCGGCTGCCGCGCTTCTGGTGGCCTTCCGGGGGGTGGCTCTGGTGAGCGACGCAGGAAGTTTCCTCTTGGCCCGGCTTGTCGTAATGATTTTGAGGAATAGAGAAAAAAATGAGGGCGGCAGGCCCAAAAGACCTATGTGATATTACTGCTTATAGGCTGTTTCATAACCCCCATGCGGGTGAAGGCCATATTTCAATCATCTCATTCAAGCCTCGAAAGTATTGATGATTTGGGACTATTATTCTGAAAATATAAAGTTTTTTGAAAGGGGGTGCGGGGGAAACTTTTTTTTCAAAAAAGTTTCCCCCGCAAAAGCAATTCCTAAAAAGGTTATGAAACGGCTTCTATCATTAAAAGCGCCGCGTAAACAGCCCCTGAGTGATCCGAAACCTCCGGGGCCAAAAAGCCCACGTCCGGGGAAGCGGGGTCGCAGGCGGAAAGAAGCTCGTTCGCGGCCTCGGCCAGCCCCTCCGGGCCTGCTTCAATGAGGCGCTTCAAAAGGCGCGATGAAAAATCCGAGCCTGCGCCCCTTTCCTTTTCCCGTTCGGAAAGACCCTGAAAAAAGCCCTCCACGATTTTTTCCACAGAAAACTCCGGGGCGAAAACAAGCCCGCCCGTTCCGTTTTCCCGGTCAAGCCTCATGCGAAGAATCGTATTGACGAAAAAATAGATGCCGGAATCCATGGGGTCGGGCAGATCATCGTCTTCTCCGCCAATCAGCGGGTCATGCCCGCGTGCGGTTATGAGTTTTACCTCCGGGCGGCCTTCGGAATCCGGGCGCACCACGAAGTCCCCGGCGGCGTGGTGCCAGGGGGACAACTGCTCCCCGCTTACGGGCTCGTAATAATAGGCAAGGATGCGGGACGCCTGGAAATAGACTTCGTCAAGAAATGCGTTGTCGGCGAAATATGGGCCTTTTATGGTGTCCCAGACTCTCAGTCCAATTTCACCCGTTGCCGGGTTTTGGGCAAGGTGGAACTCGAAAAAACCGGTGAGCCACGAAGTCATCAGAATCGTGCCGGAAAGACAAGCGTACTCGCCCTCGAAAAACCCGTAAGACCCTGGCAGATACTTTAAGGCTGAAGCCGCGTCCAGCTTTTCGAGAACCCCGACCTCCCGCCTCGCCATGAACCGGGCCATTGGCGCGAGGGCCGCGTTGGCGCACAGAACCGCCTGTTTTCCGCCGCCTTCGATTTCGATCCGCGCCGGGTGATAGAGCGCCCCGTGCTTTTCGGCGATGATCCCAACCCGTTCCGGTTCATGTCCCCCAAGGGCGAGGGTCAGGGCAGGAAGGGCCGGGCCTCCCAGAATCCGTTGCAAAAGCCCGAAAAAGTCGGCGTAGGACGGGCCACCTGTTTCTGCCTCACCCTGGCGGGAAACCGGGAGCGGGCGGGAGAGCCATTCGCGGTCGGCTTCCGCGTCCCCTTCGCCGGTTGAAATGAAATATTTGAATTCGGGATGACTGTTCACTTTTTTCCCCATTAGACACCAGAACCCGCAACGGCCCGGTAAATCTCCTGGATGGGCGCGCCATTTGCAACGGCCGCCCTGCGGCATGATTCGTATTCCGGGGTGACGCGAATGGAGCCGTCGGGCGTCACCACCTCCTTGGCGGCTATGTCGCCAAAGGGAGTCGAAACCGTGACCACCCTTCGCACCAACTTGGTCCGGGCCGCCTCGCACCAGCGCACGCCTATGGTGGTGGTTTCCGAAAGAATGAGCCTTATGAGCTGGTCCCGAAGTTCCGGTGGGCAGACAACCTCCACCAGGGTCGCCGGGCGGCTTTTTTTCATCTGGACCGGGATGAACATCACGTCAAGCGCTCCCTCGGAAAGGAGCCTCTCCATGAGAAACCCGTAGATTTCCGGGTTCATGTCGTCGATTTCGGTGGAGATCACCGTCACCCGGTCGTGGTCAAGGGACGCGGAAGGCTGGCCCAGAAAAACCCGAAGCGCGTTGGGGCCGCGTGAAAGAACGGCGGAGCCGAAGCCGAAACCGGTGGCGCTTATCGTCATTTCCGGCATTGGGCCGAAGGACTCGCAGAAGGTGGACGCTATGGCCGCGCCGGTGGGGGTGACGAACTCGAAGGCCGCGTCAACGCCGTAAACGGGGACGCCCTTTAGAAGCCGCACCGTGGCTGGGGCGGGGTTGGGCAATACCCCGTGGGCGCATTTGATGAGGCCGGTCCCCATGGGCAGGGGCGAGGCCGTTAGGCGCTTGATCTGAAGGGCCTCGATGAGCCAGGCCGCGCCGGCGACGTCGATGATGGCGTCCACCGCGCCCACCTCGTGAAAATGGACGTGATCGGGCGTGGTTCCGTGAACCCCGGCCTCGGCCTCGGCAAGACGGGTGAAAACAGCCAGGGCCCTTGCCTTGACTGATTCAGGAATCGCGGCCCCTTCGATTATTTTTCTGATGTCCGAAAGATGGCGCTCCGGCTGGGGCTCGGTTACGTTCACGCTCACCCGTTTTCCGGAAAGCCCGCCACGGTTCTCATCCGTGATCGAGATGTCGAAGCCGGAAAGCCCAAGGGAATCCATGGCCCGGCGGAACCCGGTCTCGTCCGCGCCCAGGCTTAGAAGCGCGCCCAGGGTCATGTCGCCGGAAATCCCCGAAAAACAGTCAAGATGGGCTATCATACGTTTCCCCTGGATTTCAGAGCCGGGTCAGAATCCGGCGCAGGAGGCTCTTTCTGGTGTCCTGCTCCCGCTTGATCAGAAGGTCGCCTATCTGGTCGGTTATGGAATCCCCCACAGCCTTCCTGATGCCGTAAAGAACCGCCCGGTCGTGGGCCTTTCCGGCGAAGGGCGTGGTTTCGATGGGTTTTCCGAAGGAAAAATAGAAGCGTTCGGGCCGGGGGATTAGGGTGGGGCCTATGCCGCGCGCTATGGGCGGAATGGCCTCGCCGTTTCGCATGATCTTCGAGACGATGCCCTTTTTTTCCAAGAGCTTTCCCACGCGGGACTTCAAAAAATCGTCCGCGTCGTAAAGTATGGACCAGGCGTTTTCCGGCCCCACCGAGGCCATTGGAATTATTGGGTAGCCGTGCTCAACAGCCAGGCGCACAAAACCGGCTCTCTCCTTCCAGATTAGCTTGTAGCGCTCGCCCTTGCGCTTGCAGACCTCGCGCCCGCCGCCCGGAAAGACCACTATGTTTTCGCCCGCCTCCATGAGCTCCGAGCAGATTTTCGGGGTGCCAAGAACCCCGCCGATGGCCTTTAAAAAATCGCCCCACACCGGAAGCATGAAATGGAACCGGTCCCCCAGGCCGCGAAGGTAGATGCCCTTTTTGCGGTAAAGTACTGCGGCCAAAAGCGGAATGTCGAAAACCCCGTAGATGGTGTGGTTGCCCACGAAAAGATAGGGGCCGCCTCCTTCGGGTATGTTCTGAAGACCGTATGTGACCGGGGAAAAATACTTCCGCAGGGGCGTGGTGAGTAGCCACACGGTGTTGGGGGAAGCCCGTACGTAGTCGTGTTTTTTCATGATGGGCCGGAATGTTCATGGAGGGTGAGCGGGAGCGGATTATCCGTCTGGTTTCAGGGGAAATTTCCGCTCCCGGTTCGGATCGGGATGATGGTCAGTGGGGCTGGTTTACGGCTTTGTGCTTGGCCTCCATCCGGGCCTGGGCTTTTTCGGCGTTCAATTTCACCGGGCCCTGCTTGAAAAGCACCCCTTCCAGCCAGTCAAAGCCGAATTTCATGAGGGCTGTGTCGTCGTTGCGCATGGCCTCCACAAGGGCCGCATCCACCTCGTAAACAGACAAGAACGAGCTGTCGAAAACGAAGCTGCGGAAGCGGTCCAGGTCGTAGCTTCCCAGGAAGAACATCTTCTTGGCCTCGGAGGTGAGCTTTATCATGTCGGGAAAGGAGCGCTTGCGCACCACCAGGTTGGCCCAGCCCGCGTTCATGTCGTCGTAGATGTCAACGCCCTGGTCCTTGCGCCATTCGCCCACGCTCCAGTTTTTTTCCCGGGCAAAGCCCTTGCAGTGGGGCTCCCTTACCAGAAAATAAAAGCGCTGGTTCTGATCGGCTTCCTTGGGGCGAAGGGTGCCGTGGCCGATGGGGTAGTAGCGGCAGGCGGCGGGCCTGTCCTCGTAGACCAGGCAGCCGTCCTCGCGCACAAAGGGGCAGGTGCGCTCGGCGTCGTCCATCATGCGCAGCACGGGCACCGGCAGATCGGTCTTTTCCAGAAGCTCCGGCACCGAGTAAAGGGACAGGAATTCGCCGGATGAAAGGCCCAGGCGCTTTTTGAGCCTTAGGATGTCGTAAGGGGTGAGTACTATGGTAAGCCCCCGGCAGCAGCGGGTGAAGCAGTCGTTTTTGCTGTCGCAAAGAAAATCGAAGCGGCTCTCGTCCGAAAGCTGCACGGGGTCTATCTGTGCCTGATTTTTGATCTGTTCCATTATTACTTCCCTTCCTTTAAGTAAATGCCAGGGGGAACATAATGGCGAAGAAAAAGGAAGTCAACCCGGAGAAAGAGGAAAGCGCCCTCATTTTCGGATGAAAAGCTAAGGCGGTGTTTTAAGGGCAAGGCCCGGTCGGGAAAAAGAGTGGCCGTAATGTGGCTTGTCGGCGGCTTGTGAACAGGGGCTTTTTCAGGCGGCGGACGGGAAAACGATCTCGAAGGCGGCCCCCGATCCCACCTGGGATTCGGCCCTTATGAATCCGCCCTGGAGCTTCACTATCTCCCTTACCGAGGCAAGCCCCAGGCCCGTGCCCTTGCCTGGTTCCTTGGTGGTGAAAAAGGGGTCGAAGATGCGGGGAAGAACTTCCGGGACAATGCCGAAGCCTGTGTCGGAGACCCTGAGGCGCACGTAGTTTCCGGCGGGCGCGTCGAAAATATCGGCAAGGTCCTTTTCAGTGGCGGTTTCCGTGCGGACCGTGAGCCGCCCGCCCTGGGGCATGGCGTCTCCGGCGTTGAGATAGAGGTTCCACAGAATCTGCTCGATCTGGGTGGGATCGGCTTTGATCGAAGGAAGGGAGGGCAGAAGGTCCAGCCTGATGGTGAGGTCTTTCCTGGCGCGTCCGAAGACTTCCGCCGTGTCCGCCACCACCCGGTTCATGTCCACCTGGCAGATTTCCGCCTGGCCCTTGCGCGAAAGGCCCAGGAGCCTGCTGGTGAGCCTGGAGCCGCTGGCCACCTGCCGCTCGATGTTTTTGAGGCGGGCGTGGGGCGGGGAGTCGGGCCGGGCCTCTATGAGCATGAGGGAGACGTTGCCCTGGATGGCCATGAGAAGATTGTTGAAATCATGGGCGACTCCGCCTGCGAGTATTCCAAGGGCCTGGATTTCCTGGGCATGGATCATGCGGCTCGCCAGGTGGTTCCTCTCGGCCTCGGCGGTTTCGCGCATCCCGTGTTCAAGGGCCAGGCTGTCATTGACAGAAGCCAGGTCGTTTGCGCTCTTTTCCCATCGCTCCTGGAACAGGGCGTTTTGCAGGGCAAGGCCCATTTCAGCAGCGCAGAGGCTTAAAAGGTGCTCGTCTTCCTCGTCAAAGGGGCTTTTGTCATGCTTGCGCGCGAGGTTGAGAACGGCTACTGTTTCCGTTCCGGCGAAAACCGGCAGCGAGATGAACGAGGGCATTCCGTAGCGCGGCTTGTTGGGCATGAGGGTGCGGGGATCGTTTTCGATGTTCTGCACCCGCAAGGCGGCCCCGGTCTCCACCACCTTTCGCATGATGGGGGCGTCGGCCCCTATGGGAAAGTCCGGCGGGGCCTCACTGTTGACGCCCTGGTGGCCCACCAGCCGGAAGGACAGGGACAGGGCTCCGTCCTGGGATTGGCGGTCCGAACTCACCGCGAACACGGAGCCTATGGAAGCGCCCGAAAGCATCATCGCCTGCTCCATGAGCGTGGACAACAGAACGTTCATGTCAAGGGTGACGCCCGCAACCTTCATCATGTCGCGCAGGACCAGGATGCCCGAAACCTTGCGCTCCAGCCTGCTGTCCGCATACTTCATGCGCTCCAGCATACTTCCGAAGGCGTCGGCCAGCCCGGCCAGTTCGCGTGTGCCGCGCAGAGCTTCCAGGGCTGCGGTGTTCCCGGCCACCGCAGTTTGGGCGGCCTTCTCCACGTCATGTGCGAAAACGGTTATTCTCTCGAAAAAATTGCGGATCATAATGAGCCCGGCCAGCACCACCAGAAGTGACAGGCCCAGGAAAAATATACGAAGGGGTTCCCAGTCGGCGATGTTGTCCCTGTTGAGATACAGAAGAAGCAGGATGGGAAGCCCGGCAACCAGGCTTTCTATTATGGCGAGCCTTCGCCTCAGGGCGGAAGAGGCTGTTTTTGGGCGCGTGCTGGAATTGGGCATTGCGCACATCTCGCTTTTGAAGGAAAAGGGCGGCCCTGATTATCCGGTCAAACCTGGGAAAATCATGTGTAAAACCCGTTTTTTTCGTGCATGATTGAGCAAAAGATATGATGTGCACGCCCGAAAAACCGGTATTTTTACATCATGCCATGCGCCGTCAGGAAAACGGCATTGCTGTTGACGCATCAATCATGGAGTATTGATGCGCTTTATTGCAACAACATAATACCACGAAGAAGAAGCAAATGTAAAAATTATCTTTTTTCCGGGTCGATATTCCGTTATGTTTAACACACGTTAAAAATAAGCGGGCGCATCAAATCGATTTTTGGAGCATATGGGCATCCTCATGGTTGACAGCGTTGATGCTTCAATGGCAATCATGATTTTGGGGTTTTATTGCGGCCTTATATCAGGCATAGCAAGGAGCAACAGATGAACGAATTTATCGAGGCCGAAGTGAAGTTCCACCTCACTGACCCGCAAAAACTGCGCGACGGGCTTGTTGCCTGCGGCGCTGAATTTTTGGGAAGGGCCTTTGAGACTAACGCGATATGGGACAACGAGCAGGATGAGATGGCCGCCCGTGGCGGGCTTCTGCGCCTGCGCCGGGACGGCTCATGCCGTCTTACTGCGAAGCTGCCGCCCGAAAACGCCGATGCGGATTTCAAGGTAAGCAGGGAATGGGAGGTCACGGTCTCGGATTTTACAGCGATGGAGGCCATTTTGAGGGCCCTGGGGTTTTCGCCCAAAAGGCGCTACGAAAAGGAGAGGGAAACCTGGCTTATTGGGAAGGTCCACGTGACCCTGGACAGGATGCCCTTCGGGTGGTTTGCCGAGCTTGAGGGCGAAAGGGACGAAATCAGGAGTCTGGCGGCCCGGCTGGGCTTTTCCTGGGAGCGCCGGATAATACTCACCTACATGAGGATGTTTGAGATCATCAGAAGCGGCGAGGGCCTTTCCGCGACCGAGCCCACCTTCGATCTCATGAAGGGGGTTTCCGTTCCAATTGAAAGGTACCTTCCGGCCTTCGAGGCCGGGGCGTGAGCGCCCGTCTAAAACGCGAACTGCCGCGTCAGATGGGCGCGGGCGGGTCGGAATGTACGAAAAGTAGTATTCCTTCCCGCCCGCGCCCATCTTCCTTGCATTTCACCTTTTTAACCAGGTTTCACATCTTGCCTTTTTCAACAGACTGCTACTTTCCCGCCAGTTTCAGGGCTTCTTCAAAAACCTTTTCCGCCGTGAACCCGAATTTTTCCAGCACCGTGTTTCCGGGCGCGGAAGCGCCGAAATGGTCGATTCCCATCACCTTTCCGGCAGAGCCCGTGAAGCGCTCCCAGCCGTAGGTGACCCCGGCCTCCACGGCAAGGCGTTTCGTGACTGATGCGGGCAGCACCGATTCGCGGTAGCTTTCATCCTGGGCCGCGAAAAGCTCCCAGGAGGGCATGGAGACAACGCGGGCCTTGACGCCCCTTTCCGCCAGCTTGTCGGCTGCCGTTACGCAAAGCGCCACTTCCGAGCCGGTGCCGATAAGGATTACGTCGGGAGTCCCGGCGGTGTCCGCCATCACGTAGGCCCCCCTGGAAAGCCCGGATGCTGCCGAGTACCTGGTCCTGTCGAAAACCGGCAGGTTCTGGCGTGAGAGGATGAGGGCCACGGGCTTTTTGAGGCTTACCGCAGTCTTCCAGGCTTCCACCGTCTCGTTGGCGTCCGCCGGACGGATGACGGTAAGCTGTGGGATGATGCGCAAGGATGCGACGTGCTCCACGGGCTGGTGCGTGGGGCCGTCCTCGCCCACGGCAACGGAGTCGTGGGTCAGAACGTAGATTGCCGAAATTCCCATGAGGGCTGCAACCCTTATGGCCGGGCGCATGTAGTCGGAAAAAACCAGGAAGGTTGCGCAATACGGAATCACGCCTCCGTGCAGGCTCATGCCGCTTGTAATGGCGGTCATTGCGTGTTCCCGCACACCGAAGCGGATGTTGCGGTTATCGAAATGAAGGGGCTCAAAATCGCCCGTGCCAGCAATGATGGTGTTGTTGGATGGGGCAAGGTCCGCCGAGCCGCCCAGCATGGTTGGAATTTTGGCGGCTATGGCGTTCAAGGCCTTGCCGGAGGCCGCCCTTGTGGCGACGGGCTTGGTTTCCGGGCCGAAAAAGGGAAGGTCCGCGTCCCAGCCATCCGGCAGTTTACCGGCAAGAAGGGCCTCGTACTCTGCGGCGATTTCCGGGTGGGCCGCCTTGTATGCGGCAAATTTGCCCTCCCAGTCCTTCTGGGCCTTTTGGCCCTTTTCCACGCAGCCTCTGAAAACCGAAAGGGCCGTGTCCGGAACCGTGAAGGGCTCCTCGTAGGGCCAGTTGAGATTCTTCTTGGTGATCAGAATTTCTTCAGCCCCCAAAGGTTCCCCGTGGGCCTTGGGGGAGTCCTGGCGCGCCGGGGAGCCGTGGCCAATGTGGGTTTTTACCATTATGAGGCAGGGGCGGTCCTTGTCCTCCTTCGCCTCGTCAATGGCGGCGGCAACGGCGGAAAGGTCCGTTCCGTCGGCCACCTTTATCACCTGCCATTTGTAAGCTGTAAAACGCGCGGCCACGTCCTCCGTAAAGGTGATGTCGGTTTTGCCCTCAATGGAAATCCCGTTGTCGTCGTAAAGGCAGACGAGCTTGGCAAGGCCGAGGTGCCCCGCAAGGGATGCCGCTTCGCCGGAGATGCCCTCCATCATGCACCCGTCGCCGCAGACCACGTAGGTATAATGGTCAACCACAGGGTGTCCTGGGCGGTTGAAGCGCGAGGCCAGAAAGCGCTCGGCCATGGCCATTCCCACGGCGTTTGCCACGCCCTGCCCAAGGGGGCCGGTGGTGGTTTCAACGCCCTTGGTGTGGCGGTATTCGGGGTGCCCTGGAGTCAGGCTTCCCCACTGGCGAAAATTTTTGAGATCGTCAAGGGCGAGGTCGTAGCCGGTGAGGTAAAGCAGGCTGTACAGAAGCGCCGAGGCATGGCCTGCGGAGAGCACGAAGCGGTCCCGGTCGGGCCAGGAGGGGTCTTTCGGGTTATGCTTCAAAACCCTGGTGAAGAGCACCGACGCGGGCGCGGCGAATCCCATGGGGGCTCCGGGGTGGCCGGAATTGGCCTTCTGCACCATGTCCATGGAAAGTGTGCGAAGCGAGTTGACACAAAGCTCGTCCAGATCAATCTTGCTCATGGAAAATGTCCTTTCAGGCGGATTCGATGTTTCGCAGGGTTTTTGCTAACACGCTCGCCCCGCGATTGCAAACTGCCATTTTGGGATACGATTTCCAGACTTTCGGCAAACATATCTGCCACTTCTTTAACGGGCGGTCAACGTCATGGGCGAAAATTTTTGAAGAAAATCGCCATATTGTTGGGTTTTGCATTCAAAACAGTAATTTGCCGATTGTAAAATTTTTATAAACGGCTTGGTGTTAAGCCTGAATAAAAACGATGAAGCGCAAGGAACGTGAAAAGCCAATGAGCCAAGCGTACTAAATGTACGTGGCGGAATTGGCTTTGAAACGTGACACAGCGATTCGCGTTTTTAGACGGGCGGTTAAGGGTTAGCTCTTGACGCGGAGTGTTCAAGATGGGATTAAGAAGGGTTTTTTAACCGCAACATGGAGCACAAGAAAATGGATCACGATTTTTCCGAAATTTTCGCCCGTTACGAGGCCCTTAGAGCCCAGACGGATTCGGCCTTTCTCCGCGTAAGCGAGGCCCACCCGGACTGCGTCGCCTGCAAATCCGGCTGTGCGGACTGCTGCCACGCCCTTTTTGACCTGTCTTTCATCGAGGCGCTTTACATCAATTCCAAGTTCAACAGCGAGCTGGATGAAAGCAGCAAGGGAAAAATCCTGGAACGCGCCGATCAGGCGGATCGCAAGATAGCCCTCATCAAAAAGGAAGCCTATCAGGCCGTCAAAAAGGGCAGAGAGGCCGACGAGGTCCTTTCCCGCGTGGCCTGGGAGCGCGTGCGCTGCCCCCTTCTTGGGGATGACGACCGCTGCGCCCTGTACGAGCATCGCCCCATAACCTGCCGCCTTTACGGCATCCCCACCTCCATCGGCGGCAAGGCCCACACCTGCGGAATGAGCGGCTTTGCGGAAGGGACGCCCTACCCCACCGCCAACCTGGACGCAGTCCACGGACGCCTTCTGGAGCTTTCGACGGAAATCGTCAAAACCCTCCCAACCAAATACATCGGCCTTACGGACATGCTGGTGCCGCTTTCGATGGCGCTTCTAACCATCTATAACGACGAATACCTGGGCATCAGAAAGCCCGCACCGGAGAACGGCGAACCCCAAAAAGCCGGAGATACCGGGAAAGGGGACTGAAAATGGCCATGACCGAGGAGGAGGAAGGCAAGAAAAAGGCGGTCTTTGACCAGATGCGCCCAAGGAACCAGGCACATATCCTTAAAAAGGGCTATGACAAGTGGGACCCCTTTCTGGTGCCCAAAGACCCCATAGACATAAGGAAGGACGCCACCAGCCGAACCACCCAGCAGCTCGTGCGGGAGTTTCTCCAGGAAAGGCAGGGGGACGCCCCTTCCCACGCCTTCAGCCGGGGTGTTCTGGAACTGGCCCTGGGAATAGTGAACAACGAGGAGCGCTTCATAGGCATGTTCGAGTTCGCGGCTTGGTATCAAAGGCTTCTGGAGCGGGAAAAGGGTGGAAAATAACCCTCTGCCTTCATCCTTTGTTTTGGGCGCGGTAAGCCTTTCCGGGCGTGCGACGCCTTCCGAGATCATCCAAAAGGCGATGCTTTCCGGATTTTCGAGCCGGGAAGCCAGGAACGCTCTAAAGAAGCTGGTGGACGGCGGCGCTCTTGAGTATGTCTGCGAAAACGCCACAGTTTATGCTGTTCCGTCCTTCGCGGCTCCGGTAAGGGTGGGGAGGCGGCTTTTCCTGTGCAGGCCGGGCATGGAGCACTCGCTTCCGTTTGAGGGCGCGATCCCGGTTATTTTGAGGGAGGGGGCCTCCTTCGGAAGCGGCAGGCATCCAACAACAAGGCTTTGCCTTGGCCTTCTGGACGAGGTTATGGTGGCCATGCCGGAAACCCTGTGCGAACAGGCCCTGGACGTTGGCACGGGAAGCGGGGTTCTGGCCATAGCGGCTGTAAAACTGGGCATAAAAAGGGCCATCGGCCTTGACCGGGAACCTGACGCAATCGCCGAGGCCCGCAATAACGCGGCCCTAAACGGCGTTTTTGATCGAATAGTTATAAGCGGAGGCGACGCAGGGGCGGTTTCCGGCGGGTTCTGCCTTATTCTGGCAAACCTTCGCGCGCCAACGCTTGTTTCCCTGGCGGGTTTTTTTTCGGAAAAGCTCCATAAGGGCGGCTTTCTGGTGGTTTCGGGCCTTCACCCCGAAGAGGCGGATAATTACGAGGCAAAAGCTCAGACAGCAGGTTTGCGGCTGTCCGAAAGGCGCGATGAAGGCGCATGGAGCGGCCTTTCCTTTCAAAAATCAACGGGTTGAACCCTGAAACCGGGATGCGCCCAAAGGACGGACTAAGATGGAAGAAAAACCCAAAAACGTTGAAGAATACATCGCCAAGTGGCAGGACGCGGTCAACCTGAACCCCGGCTGCGGGCATTCCCGCTACAACCTTGCAGTGGGGCTCATCGGCCTGCACCGTTTTGAGGAGGCCATAGAGCACCTTCAGGAAGCCCTGGAAAACTCCCCCAACCTTGCCGAAGCCTACGCACAGCTTGGGGCCATAGCCTTGCATCGCGGCGATCTTGAAGGCTGCCTTCAATACAACCGCATGGGCGTCAACTCCCGCGCCGGTTTTTCCGTGGGCTGGGCCAACATCGGCTTCTGCCTGCTTCAAAAGGGCGAGGTGGAAGAGGCCGAGCGGGCGCTCCGTAAGGCCATCGCCTATAATCCCAAGTTCATCCAGGCTTACACGTCGCTTGCTTCCGCCTACTTCATGCAGGGCCTTATTGAAGAAAGCATCGAGGCCTGCCGCAAGGCCCTGGAGCTTTCCCCCGAATTCGCCGTGGCCCACGCCAACCTGGCCCTGGCCCTCCTTGAGCAGGGCAACGCGGCGGAAGCGGCCCATCACAGGGATGAGGCCAAAAAGTACGGCTACGAGGTGCCGGAAGGGCTCTCTACTCAGATAGATGCGGCCTTGCAGGCTGACGGGGGTTAGAAGCCTGCCTGAAACGCAAACTGCTGTGTCATCCATGAGGGTATAGCCCCTGGTGGCCAAGGCTTTTTCGTTGCCGGGGCGCGCCAGCGCAAGAGGTTCTTTTTTGAGAGTAACCGCCAAGCCTTCCGCGCCGCTTGAATTGGCGGGATATTTTTGAAAGCGGACACAAACCGATCTTTTTGGCCGGATGGAATCGGGTTTGCCCATGAAAGAGAATCTGGCGATACGATCCAAAATCTGGATAGAGGACGCCGACGGCAAGGTGGTCATAGGCTTCGGCAGGCTGCGGATGTTAAAGGCCATAAAACGCCACGGCAGCCTGCACGCGGCGGCCAAGGAGCTTAAAATCGGCTACCGGGCGCTCTGGGCCAGAATTTCCGCCACCGAGGAAAGGCTGGGAGCCCCCCTTCTGATCAAAAGGCAGGGCGGGGCGTCGGGGGGAGGCTCGGCCCTGACCCCCCTTGGCGAAAAACTTCTTGATGATTTCGAGAAGATCCACACGCAGGTTGAAAAAACCGCCGACACTCTTTTTGCGGAAACATTCGGGAAGGACAGTCAGGAGCCTTACGATTGAAAACCTTAAAAGGCTTTTGCAGCCAAATGCTATGCCCTATCCAACAGCTATAAATGCAGCTATTCCGGCTATTACAACACAAGGCAAAAGCTGTAAAAACCATTTATACCGATAATTTTTCAAAAGCGCCAAACCGGAAAAAATTAACGAAACTGTCAATGGCGTAAATGCGAAAAAAAATACCCACGTCCATGCTCCTTCACACATATGAATATGCTCTGGCGGTATGAGTAATTCTATCAACGCCGTGATGCTGAGATAACCGGTAAAAATCGAAAAAAGCAATTCAATGAATCCGAAAATTTTTGAACATTTTGCCGCCATTTATGGATGCGCTCCAAATAGCTTCGTTTCGCAGAGCTTTTCCCCAACAGCATTTAGCGCCTGTAAAAAGGGGGCAGGGCCAAGAGGCCCCGCCCATTTATTTTTCAAGCCTTGGGTTAAAACCTCGGAACCCGCCGTTCCGGCACGAAATCAGGGGCCTTTTTGCCTTCGGCCACTTCGGGGGAGACATAGAGCAGGCAGTAGCAGCTTCCGAACTCGGCCACGTCATCCGCCCTGTATTTGCAGGGGCAGAAGATGTCCGAATCGATCTCCCGGTCGCCCAACGCAAGCCGGCAGGGGCAGGACATGTAGCCGAAGCGGGCCTTGTTCTCGATGAGCCCTTCCAGGACCTCGAAAACCCGCTTTTTGTCCGGGTTGAAAAAATACCCCTTGGGCTCCTGGATTTTTTTCAGGGTTTCATACAGCTTTTCCGCGTCCGTCATTGATCCAAGGCCTTTCTTATTGCCTCTTCCTTGAAGCCCACTATCACGGTGTCGCCGATGATTAAAGTGGGAAAGGAAAGGTTGGGGTTCACCTCCCGCACCGCCTCTATGGCTTCCTTCCTGGCGTCACCGTCCAGCCTGTCCACGTCAACCGCGTCAAAAGGTACCGAACACTCGTTCAAAAGGGCCTTGGCGCTCTTGCAATGGCTGCACGTGCTAAGAGTGTAAATTTTGATCGGGGGCATATGGGGCCTTTCCCTTAAGGTTATTGATTAGCACTTGAAAGTCCGCTAAAAATAATACGCAATGCGTTCTTTGGCAAGCCCCTTTCACAGGTTAGCCCATCATGGCTGATTCCGACATCATCCTTGTTTTCGTGCGCCTTCCAAGGCCGGGAGAGGTTAAAACCCGGCTCGGAAAAACGATGGGAAACAGGGCCGCTGCCGAAATCTACAGGGCCTTTGCGGAGGATGTGATGGATACGGTGAAATCAACCGGTTTCGCCTTCCAGGTCCATTTCTCCCCGCCCGGCGAACAAGAGGCGGTCCGGGCCTGGCTGGGCGGCGTCGATCTTGTCCCGCAGACGCCCGGAGACCTTGGAGCGCGGATGCGAAACGCCCTTGCCGGGGCCTTTCTAAACGGGGCGGAACGGGCGGTGGTTATAGGCTCGGACTCGCCCGACCTGCCAAAATCAGCGCTTTCGGAAGCCCTGGACGCCCTAAAGCGACACGACGCGGTGATCGGCCCGGCGGGCGACGGAGGCTATTACCTCATAGGTTTTTCCAGCAAGGGCTTTTCGCCGGAGGCCTTTTCCGGCCCGGAATGGGGAACCGGGGGTGTTCTGGCCGACACCCTAAGGATTCTGGAAAAAGCCGGGGCGAGCCTTCACACGCTTCCGGCCCACTGGGACGTGGACACCAAAGAAGACCTTGATCGTCTGATGGAACGCGCCAAAGGCTCATCCTTCATGGAATCGCGCACCATGGCGGCCTTATCGGGGATTCTGCCGTGAAGCTCTCCGTCATCATCCCCACCTTGAACGAGGACAAACGCCTGCCGGGGCTTTTGAATTTTCTCGCCGGAAAAGGCCTCGAAATCATAGTGGCCGACGGCGGAAGCGGCGACGGAACAGCCGCCATTGCACGCTCCTTCACGCCACTGGTCGTGATCTCCCCTCCTGGTCGCGGAATCCAGATGGCCCGTGGCGCAAGGCTCGCAACCGGCGACGTTTTGCTTTTCCTGCACGCGGACACCCTGCTTCCGGGCGCTTTCAAGGCCATTATCGAAAGGGCGCTTTCAAGGCAGGGGGCGGTTTTCGGGGCCTTCCGGCTGGACATCAGGCCCATCTCACCCGCCCTTCGCCTCATCCGGCTTGGGGCCAACCTGCGAACCCGGCTTTTCTCGCTTCCCTACGGAGACCAGGCGGTTTTTGTCCGGCGGAGCGTTTACGAAAAACTGGGGGGCTTTGCCGAAATCCCCATAATGGAAGACGTCGAACTCGCCCTCCGCCTCAAAAAGGCCGGGCGCTTCGTAATGGCAGAGGGCAGCGCCGTGACCAGCGCCCGCCGCTTTGAAAAGGAAGGCGCGTTAATGGCCTGGCTCAGAAACCAGAACCTTTTATGGCGCTATCTTCTGGGAACCCCGCCGGAAAACCTGCTCCCGCGCTATCGCCCCGTAAGGTGAAGGCTCTGCCTTAGAGTTCATCGGCTGAAAAAGCCTCGCCGTGACCGGGATATATGATTCTCGCCCCCCTGTCCAAAAGGAGCCGCCAACTGTTGTGCAATATATCTATATTTTCGGCAAAGGGCGGCTTGCGGGTTTTGGCCAGAAAAGGAAGCTCGTTATAGGCGAGATCGCCCACAAAGGCCCGCCCGTCGTCCGTGAGAACTGTGATCGAGTCTTTCGTGTGGCCCGGAGTTGGAATGGCCCTGGCCGAAAAGCCCCAGGGCTCAAGGGATGTTTCTTCGTTTACGTAAAGGTCCGCCCTCACCGGCTCGTAGCGGGTCACCCAGGCCGTGACTGACGGAAACCTTCGGGCCAGCCGCACCAACTGGCGGGTGAGGAAAATCTGCCCGCCGGGAATCGACATTTCCCCGTGTGCCAGGGCATCGGCCCCGGCCTCGTGAACCATCACGGGACACCCGCTGGCCTTAACCACCCCGGCAAGCCCGCCCACGTGATCGTAATGAACGTGGGTGACGATGCCGAGTTTCAGCATGTCGGGCCGTATGGCAAGATCGTTCATTTTTTGAACGATACGTCCGCCCGCGCCGGGGACTCCCGCATCGATCAGAACGTATCCGGCCCGGCCCTTTAAAAGGTAGGCCCTGGCCATGCCGAGTTTCAAGGTATGGATCGTGTCCAAAATTTTGCTCCCGAATTTGAACCACAGGTTTAGGCAGGCCTTTTTGCGCCCGGTAATCATTAAAATCGAGCCCCCCCGGCCCTGGAGGCAAAATCGCAGGTCACCGCCGTTGACGCGGACGCCTTAGTCTGATAGCATGGAAAGATGACGGGAATAAGGCTTATCCGTGCAAATTCTCACAGGCGAAAAAATCGGCGCATCAGGCACGATGTTGAACCGGCCCCTGCAAGGTCCGGGCAAATCTGTCAACGCATGAAATAATTCTTACCGGTTCATCGTTCGATTAATCAATATAGGCTTTGGCAACCCGAAAAATATATAGCGAAAATCTGCCATGCGAGCCCCCAGAATACTGATAGCCCTGCCTGATGAAAACAAGCGCCGGAGCTTGTCCGAGTGCCTGATCAACTGGGGCTACCAGATCACGCCCGCCTCCGACGGTTTAAGCGCCTGGGACATCATAGAAAACGACGGGATATGGCTGGTTATCGCAAGCGTGGCGCTTGCGGGAATCGACGGCCTGGAGCTCACCCGGCGAATCAGGGCCGCCGGTCTTTCGTCCTACCTCTACGTGGTTCTCATTACAAGCCAGGAAAAGGAGGCCGACCTTCTCCAGGCGATGGAGGCCGGAGCCGACGAATTCGTCCTGGAGCCCTTCGGCCCGGAGGAAATCAGGGCCAGAATCCTGGTGGCCGAACGCATACGCCAACTGGAGGAAAGCCTTGAGCTTCGGCACAAGGAGCTCTGGGAGACCAACCAGCGCTTAAGCCGCGCCCAGGACGTGATCACCCGCGACCTGGAAGCGGCGGCGCGAATCCAGCAGGGGCTTTTGCCCGTTTCCACCAACAACCTTTACGGGTACAGCTTCGAGTCCCTGTTCATTCCGTGCAACGTGGTGGGCGGGGACATGTTCAACTTCTTCCCGGTGGACAGCCAACACCTGGCCTTCTACCTCCTGGATGTTTCGGGCCACGGGATACCGGCTGCCATGCTTTCCGTGGCGGTTTCCAAGACCATATCGTCTCTTCCCTTCCACGAAAACCTGCTCAGGGGCGGTACCAGCGATCTTCCGGGCCACGAGATGACCTCTCCGGCCTCTGTGGTGCGCGAGCTGGACCAGCTTTTCCAGACCAACGCCCTCATGGAGCAGTACTTCACCATGATCTATGGGGTCCTCAACAAGGAGACCGGCGAGACCTGCTTCACCCAAGCGGGCCACCCGCATCCGGCCTACGTGCCCCACGTGGGCGAGCCTCACCTTGTGGGCGCGGGCGGGCTTCCGGTCGGGCTTGTACAGGATGCGGATTTCGCCGAAACCAGCATGGTTCTTTACGAAAACGACAGGCTCTTTCTGTATTCCGACGGCATAGTGGAATGCTCAAACCAGGAAGGCGCGCGTTTCGGAACAGACGGCCTTCTGGGCTTTCTCACCCACAACAGGGACCTTCCCCTTCACATGCTCATGCGAAGGCTGGGGGAGGAAATTTACCGTTTTCACGGCAGCGACAATTTTGAAGACGATATGAGTGTCCTCGTAATCGAACGCAACGGCTCTTAGGAAGCCTGTATAAAAACGCGAACTGCTGTGTCAGGCATCGTAGCGCGGGTCGGTCATATACGAACAGTATTATTCCTCCCCGCGCTTCTCGCCTTCCTTGCATTTCATCGTTTTTATCCAGGCTTCTTGCCAACCCATTTAACAGGCGATTACATGCCTACAAGTTAGTAATGTTTATCACAGACAACTCTGCGCGGCGTTTTTGCGTGAGATAAATCGGGAGACGGGTTTCAACATGAGCGTAACGGAAAAAGAGGCTGCATCCAAAACCGAAACAATCGGCGGCGAATCCAACGACTTTGTAAGGGCTGCCGTGGCCGAGGACGTGGCAAACGGAAAAAACGGCGGGCGGGTCCACACGCGTTTTCCGCCGGAGCCCAACGGGTATCTGCACATGGGCCACGCCAAGAGCATCTGCCTCAATTTCGGAATAGCGCGACAGTTCGGCGGAAAATGCAACCTGCGCTTCGACGATACCAACCCGGCGAAAGAGGACGTGGAATACGTCAACTCCATTAAAGAGGACGCCCGCTGGCTTGGGGCGGACTGGGAGGACCGCGAGTTCTACGCCTCCGACTACTTCGACAGGCTCTACCTCTTTGCCGAGGAACTGATCCAAAAGGGCCTTGCATACGTGGACTCCCTTTCCGCCGAAGAGATCAGGCAATACCGGGGAACCCTCACCGAGCCGGGCAGAAACAGCCCTTACCGGGACCGGTCCGTGGAGGAAAACCTGGACCTCTTCCGGCGCATGAAGGCAGGCGAATTCCCCGACGGAACCCACGTCTTGAGAGCCAAAATCGACATGGCTTCAAGAAACATAATTCTGCGTGACCCCACCATCTACCGCATAAGGGCAGCCCATCACCACCGGACAGGGGATGCGTGGCGCATCTACCCCATGTACGATTTCACCCACTGCCTCTCGGACGCCCTTGAGGGCATTACCCACTCGGTCTGCACCCTGGAGTTCGAGAACAACCGGCCCCTCTACGACTGGGTGCTTTCTAACGTCTCGGCCCCCTGCCACCCGCGCCAGATAGAATTTGCCCGGCTCAACCTCACCTACACGGTTTTGAGCAAGCGAAAGCTCATCAGGCTAGTTTCAGAGAACAGGGTTTCCGGCTGGGACGACCCGCGCATGCCCACCATCTCAGGGGTGAGAAGGCGCGGGATTCCGCCTTCGGCTATTCGCTCCTTCTGCGAAAAAATCGGCGTGGCCAAAAGAGACAGCACCGTGGATGCCGCCCTTCTGGATCACTGCATCCGCGAGGACTTGAATCCAACGGCCCCCCGCGCCATGGCGGTTCTAAGGCCGATAAAGGTAATCATCGAAAACTACCCGGATAATTCCGTTGAGGAACTCGACTGCCTAAATCACCCGGAAAACCCGGAAATGGGCAGCCGCATGGTCCCCTTTGCACGGGAAATCTTCATCGAGGCGGAGGATTTCATGGAAGAGCCGCCCAAGAAGTATTTCCGGCTCTCCCCTGGCCGGGAGGTTCGGCTACGCTACGCCTATTTCATAACATGCACGGGCGTGGATAAGGACCCCGAAACCGGGGCCATAACCGCCATAAGGGCGACCTACGACCCTGCCACACGGGGCGGAGACGCTCCCGACGGCCGCAAGGTGAAGGCAACCCTGCACTGGGTGGCGGGCCCCACAGCTTTTTCGGCCACGGTGAGGCTTTACGATCACCTTTTCACAAGGCCCGACCCGGACGGGGAGGAGGATTTCACCGCCTGCATCAACCCGGCTTCGCTCGAAACCCTTACGGACTGCCGCCTGGAGCCATCCCTCAAGGCCCTGGGGCCGGGCGAGCGGGTGCAGTTCGAGCGGCTGGGCTATTTTTTCACCGATCCCGTCGAGAGCCGCCCCGGCGCTCCCGTCTTCAACAGGATAGTGGGCCTTAAGGACGCCTGGGCGAGGATAGTCAAATCGGGGAAGACCGAATGAAAACCACCGGTGCAATGGCGGGTAAATTACCGCGCACGGTGGTTGTGTTAGGGCTGGTGAGCTTTTTCACCGACCTTTCCTCGGAGATGATCTACCCCCTTCTGCCGGTGTTCCTGGCCGGGGTTCTGGGGGCCGGCCCGGCCATTCTGGGCCTTATTGAAGGAGTCGCCGAAACCACGGCATCGGTGCTGAAACTGGCTTCCGGGTACTGGGCGGACAGGCTCAAAAAGCGCAAGGGCCTGGTTCTTCTGGGCTACGGGATTTCAAGCATCGCCCGGCCCCTGGTGGGGCTGGCCCTTTCCTGGCCCTTCGTGCTGGTTCTCCGGTTCACCGACCGCGTGGGCAAGGGCATACGCTCGTCACCTCGGGACGCCTTAATTGCCGACGCGGCCCCGCCCGAACGAAGGGGCGAAGCCTACGGCTTCCACCGGTCCATGGACCACGCAGGAGCTGTTGCTGGCCCCCTGGTGGCCGCCCTTCTCATGGGGGCCTTCGGGATGTCCATGAGGCATGTCTTTTTGTGGGCGGCCCTTCCCGGAGTGGTGGTGATAGCCCTGATACTTGCGGGCGTGCGGGAAACGCCGAAAACGGCGGCAACCGCCAAGGCGGCCAAGGCCGCAAAAACGGAGTCAGGCGAAACGGGCGGGCTTTTCACGCCCGATTTCAAGCGCCTTCTGGCGGCCCTGGCCATTTTCACCCTGGGTAACTCCACCGACGCCTTTCTGCTTTTAAGGCTTTCCAGGGCAGGGGTTTCGGTCCAGGGCGTGGCATTCATGTGGTCGGCCTTTCACGTTGTCAAAATGGCCTCCACTTATCTTGGCGGGCGCGTTTCAGACCGGCTTGGCCGGAAGGGGATGATTCTTTCCGGCTGGATTCTCTACGCGGCGGTCTACGCCGCCATGGGAGTCATTGATAATACCGTCGGCGTGATTACGATCTTCCTGATTTACGGCCTCTACTACGGGCTCACGGAGCCCTGCGAAAAGGCCTGGGTGGCCGATCTGGTTCCTCCGAACGCGCGCGGCAGGGCCTTTGGCCTTTATAACGGAGTCGTGGGCATAACCGCGCTTCCGGCAAGCATTCTTTTCGGCCTTTTGTCCGAAACCCTGGGAATGCCTGCGGCCTTTTTCACCGGAGCCGGTCTGGCCGTGGCCGCATCATTCCTTCTTGCGGGCGTGGCGGCTCCCAAAAACGGGGTATGCGAAATAGCCGCCTGACCTTTTGAGCTTATCCCTAAATAATATTTACATTCGATTGTGGCTTCATCCCAACCAACTGTGTTGCCCTCCTCACGGCATCGCTCGCTATGCCGTGAGGAGATGCGCCTTGTTGGTTGGGCGAATCCGCAATCTCGCTGTCACAATCTTATTTAGGGATAAACTCTTAGGACCAAAGCCTTTTCCCGTGCGCCGGTATGGGGTGGGATGAACGGGTTTTTAGCCGGGCGCGATTTTTAATTTGTTGAATTTTTTGATATAAAGGAGCGAGAGTGATGCAGCCTGACGAAAAGAAATGCCCCCTTTGCGGGGAAACCATAAAAATGAGCGCCGTCAAATGCAGGTTCTGCGGGGAGTTCCTGGACAAGGCCCAGGAAGCCGCCCAAGGCGCGGCGGGCGCTGGCAGGCAGGCCGAAGGCGGGGACAGCAAAGTCTATTACCAGGGCAACGTTTCCAAGGTTCTGCTTCTGGGACCTTATGCCTACGGAATCTTCGTCTTCATCATGTCCCTGGTCCTTTTGTTCATGCTGGAAGGGTCAAAGCGCGAACTTGGCTATTACGCGGCGGGAATACTCATCCTGTCCTGGGCGGGATATTTCCTGGCCAAATATTTCCAGTGGAAATCCAGGTCATTCAGGGTCACCGGGGAGCGCGTTGAGAGCGAAACAGGAATTTTGTCCAAAAGCATAGTTAACATCGACATGTGGCGGGTGCGCGACATCCGTTTCGAGCAGACCATTTTCGAAAAAGTGCTGGGCGTGGGCTCGGTTTCCTTTTTTACTCCCGAAAAACCGAACGCCCCGCTGGTCATAGGACCCATAAAGGAGGCCAGAAAACTGTACGACATAATGAAGGAGGTGCAGGTCACGTCAGACCGAAAAAGGGGCGTCGTGCGCCTCGAATCATGATTCTTTTGTTTCAGGCCGGGCATTTTAAGCGGAATCTGTATAAGATGAGATGCCGCTTTGGGGAGCGGCGGATTGAACGGACATCCCACTGACTTATTCATCAATGCAATTGAAGGCAAATACGTTCACTAAAGGAGGCTTTCATGGCCAAGATAATGCTCTTCATAGACGGTACGTGGTTGTACGCAAATAACAGAAGGCTAAGTGAATCCTACGGGGACGCCAGCTACAGGGTGGATTTCGGAAAGCTGCCGTCGGTTCTCGCCGAGGAGGTGAGCCAATACCTTGGAAAAGCCGACATAGACGTTGTTCGCACCTACCTCTTTGCAAGCTATGCAATAAATTACAACCCCTTGGATGAGGACGCGGTTTTGCGCCGCAAGGATTTCTTCGACATGCTGAAGGAGGAATACCATTACGAGGTCGAGGTTTTCCCCATAAATTACATTGGCCGCAGGCTCAGGAAGACCGACCGTGACCCCGGCGACACCTTCGAGCCCAAGGAAAAATGTGTCGATATAGCCCTTGCAACCAACATGCTCTATTACGCGGCCATTCCCCAGGCCTACGACATAGCCATAGCAGTTGTGGGCGACCGCGATTTCATGCCCATGCTTCAAAGCGTGCGCCGCCTCGGAAAACGTGTGGCAATAGCCAGCATAAAGAACTCCTGCGCACCGGAATTCGCCGATCCGCACGACGACGCGCGGGTGAAGGACTACGACATCATCTGGCTGGATGACCTTCTGCAGAAACTGGAGCTAAAGTGGGAGCGCCACCAGTTGAAGTGCGAGAGCCCCGTTCACAAGGGGAATCCTTTGGTCTGGACCACCTTCCACCCTAGGAAGAACCAGAAGTTCTACTGCGACATCTGCCGCCAGGAGATTTCCCGCCAGCGCTACGCCGGGTACCAGGATTACGCGCCCCCGCCCGCCGAGCCCGGCCAGGAAAATCTTCCACCCATGCCCTCCGCGCCCGCAGTCCGGATTCCGGGCGTGATAAAGAAGCTCTTCAACGACCGGGGATTCGGCTTCATCTCGACTGAAATCGGCGACTATTATTTCCATCTCACCGACCTGGTGCCGGGTCTCGATTTTTCCGAATGCATGGAAAACCTCACGGTGGATTTCGAGGTCAAGCGCCCCCCGGCCAACGGCAAGGCGGGAGCTGCCCAGAAGGTGGGACGCCACAACCCGGAACTGGGCATGGCTTATCAGCCTTCCGAGTATCCGCCAGACCCCTACGCGGACGAGGATCAGCCTATGGACGCCCCTGGCGAGTCTTACGATGCCGCCCCTGTCGAGGCAGGCGATGAAGGCGAGCCCGCTCAGCCGGACCCGGCCCCCCCTGCTGCTCCCAAAGACGAAGACTTTTTCGACGACGAGGAAGACGGCCAGTTGAAGTATATAAAATGATATGGTAACCGTTTCCAGTGCGGCATTTGAACTGCCCGCCGGGACATCCTTAAAAACATCAAGACCTGGAGAAAGAGACAGTGGCGAACCCCATAGCCCTTTTCGAGACCACAATGGGCGATTTCATGGCTGAAATCTATTCCGACCTCATGCCCAAAACCGCCGAAAACTTCATCAAGCTCGCCAAAAGCGGCTTTTACGACGGCCTTCACTTCCACCGGATCATAGACAACTTCATGCTCCAGTTCGGATGCCCGGAAAGCCGCGATCCCAAAAGCCCGCGCTGCGGAACCGGCGGCCCTCCCTGGGGATGCGTGGAAGACGAGTTTCCCGAAAACGCCAAGTTAAGCAACGAGCCGGGCACCCTTTCCATGGCCAACACGGGCCGCCCCAACTCCGGCGGAAGCCAGTTTTTCATCAACCTGGTCCATAACGATTATCTCGACTGGTTCGCCCCCGGCCCGTCCAGGCACCCGGTTTTCGGAAAGATCACCGAGGGTATGGACATCATAAAGAAAATCGGCAAGGTGGCCACCGACCGCAGCGACCGCCCGGTCACGCCTGTAAAGGTGATAAGGATCACCGTGGAAGACTGAACCTTTTCTCGTCAACTGCCGTAACCAGGGCGGGGGCCTTCCAAAAACCGGGGGCGCCCGCCTTTTTCATCCCCCAGGAAAGCAGAAAGGCCGGGAACGATGTCGTTCCCGGCCTTTTGCATCCAGCGGCAACTTGAGGATTGTCACCTCCCCCTTCCGGCTACCTCGTCAGGAGCTTCACGGCGGTTATCATGGCCACGTCCCTGGGATAGCGGGTCTTGGGGTCCAGCTTCAAAAGGGCCGCCGTGGTGCGCTCATCGGTGTCGGCCAGAAAATCCGGCAAGAGCCCGTTGGTCTGCCAGCTTCTCCCCTTGGGCGAGTACATGGCCCCGGTTATGAATTTCACCCGATAGCCATTATCAGTGGCGAAGGTTGTCTCGAAAACGCCTTTTCCGTAGGTGCGCCCGCCCACCAGAAAGGCCCTGCCGTGATCCTGGAGCGCCGACGCCACCACTTCCGCAGACGAGGCCGTGCCCCTGCCGATCAGCACGGCCATGGTGAACCTTGCGGGGTTTTCGTTGGACGAGGCCACTGCCCGGACCTTTGAATCCTTTTGAACCACGCGGATCATGATGGACTTGGCGGGCAGAAAAAGCTCCGAGACCTTTAGGGATTCCTCGAAAATGCCGCCCCCGTTGCCCCTCAAATCCAGAATCAGCCTGCTCACCCCCTGGGTTGCCAGCTTGTCCAGTTCCGCTTTCATTTCATCGGCAATTCCGAGGGTGAATTTCTTTAGCTCCATGACGGCGGTGGTTGCATCCAAGAGGGTGACCACCAGGTTCTGGGTGGCCACTTTCTGGCATTTCAAGGTGACCTCGAAGACCTGTATATCGCGGTTCACGGTAAGGGCCACCTGGGTTCCTTCCGGGCCGTCCAGAAGCTCCGAGACCTCGGTAATCTTCTTTCCTGCAAGGCTTTGGCCGTTTATGCGCAAAATCCGGTCATGGGGCTTCAACAACATGTCAGCCGGGGAATCGGGCATGACCTCACTTACGGTAAGGCTCCCCTCCACCGGGTTGAAGGTTGTGCGGATGCCGATGGAAACCTGCTCGCCCTTCAAGCTGTCCACAACCTGGGCGTACTGGTCCGGGGTCCACAACTGGGCCAAGTCCGGGTGCTCCGGCGGAGACACGTGCCTCAGCATCCCCTTTATGGCCGCGTAATAGAGGGCGTCCTCGGTGAGGGTTGGGCTGTAGTAATTTTTAAGAATGAGCCCCCTGATCTCCTCGAAGGAGGCTTTCGCCTCCGGGATGTCCTGGGAAAGGGCCACCGGGAAAAGGGGCTTTATTGCCGCCTCGTCCGAGGCCAGGACGATGGAGGAAAAGAGGATGAAGGCTGCGCAGAAAAGGAACGCAAGGGGCCGCTTGGCGAGTTTTGGCATCATGGCCGGGCATCCTTTGTCTTCTTGGGATACTGGAAGGAAAATGTCGGGGCGGAACCTGGACCTTTGGGGGCTTGAACGGACGGAGCCGGAAAGCGGCGGATGGAACGGCATCAAAAAAGGGGCGGCGAATTCGCCGCCCCTTGTCACGCTCTGCACATATTTTTCGCGTCCGCATGGCCATGCCGACCGGACCGGTTGAAGGCCAAAAAATCCGGCCTGTCAACCTTTCGGGTCAACGGGGCTTGCGGATGCCACCGGTGTTACGCCGGGGTTTCGACGGGCTCTGCGGCCTTGGCCGGAGCTTCCGGGGCCTTTTCCTTGCCTGCGGCCTTCTTGTCGGCCTTCTTGCGCCCGGCAAAGGTCTTGTTGCGCTTTTCCTTCTTGAACTCTATGGGCTCGCCCACGAGTTCGATCAGGGATATGGGCGCCTTGTCTCCGGGGCGTAAGCCGATCTTGGTGATGCGGGTGTATCCGCCGTCAACCTGGCCGAAGCGGCCCGATGCCTCGAAGAAAAGATGATGGACGATGTCCTTTTTGCGTATCACCGCCATTGCCTGACGCCTGGCGTGAAGATCGCCCCTCTTGGCCAGCGTGACCATCTGGTCGGCCCAGCGGCGAAGCTCCTTGGCCTTGGCGTCGGTGGTGCGGATTTTTCCGAATTCGAAAAGGGCAGTCACGAGATTCCTGAAAAGGGCATCGCGATGGGCTACCGAGCGGCCTAATTTTAGTCCGGCATTCCTGTGTCTCATGGGTTCGCCGAATCTCCTTTGATTTCTTTTTCTTCAGGTGGAACGAACCCCTCCAGCTTCATCCCGAAGGAAAGGCCCATGTCGGAAAGAACTTCCTTGATTTCATTCAAGGACTTGCGTCCGAAGTTCTTCGTCTTGAGCATTTCGTTTTCGGATTTCTGAACCAGTTCCCAAATCCTGTGTATGTCGGCGTTTTTTAGACAGTTGGCGCTTCTTACGCTAAGCTCCAGCTCATCCACGCTTCTGTACAGGTTCTCGTTGAAAACCGGGTTGGAGCTTTCCTCGCGGAAAACCACCTGTTCGGGTTCGCCTTCGTCCTCGAAGGTGATAAAGATGGAAATCTGGTCCTTCAGGATTTTCGCGGCAAAGGCCACGGCTTCCTCGGGCCGGATGCTTCCGTCCGTCCACACCTCGAAGGTGAGCTTGTCATAGTCGGTTTTCTGACCCACGCGGGCGTTGCCCACCACGTAGTTGACACGGCGTATGGGTGAAAACACCGAGTCGATGGCGATGGTGCCGATTGGGTCTTCTTCGTCCTTGTTTGCCTCGGCCAGCGCAAAGCCCTTGCCCAGCTTGCAGTTCATCTCGATGCGAAGATTCGACCCCTCGGAAAGGGTGGCGATCTTGTGATCGGGATTGAGCACGGTGACGTGGCCGTCCGGGCTTGAGATGTCACCGGCAAGGACCGGGCCGGGAGTCTGCTTCTCAAGGATGAGCTTGCGGGGGCCGGCGTCGTTCATGGAAAGCCGGACTTCCCGCAGGTTCATGATGAATTCGGAGACGTCCTCCATCATTCCGGGAATCACCGTAAACTCGTGCATGACGTTTTCGGTGTAGATGGAGGTTATGGCCGCGCCGTGGAGCGAGGAAAGGATGATGCGGCGAAGCGCGTTGCCAAGGGTAAGGCCGTATCCCCGCTCCAGCGGCTCGCATACGAACTTCCCGTACGTGGGCGTGCTTTCCACTTGAACCTTCTGGGGCTTTATCAGCTCCTTCCAGTTCATGCTCATGAGCTCCTTTGGCATGTCATTCTCCGCAGTTTATCAGCCCGTTCAAAAGGCTTGTTTTGACGGTTTTCATGACGCCGGCCACAAAATTGGCTTTCGGCGCCACGACTGGCAAGGCCATAAGCAAGGCTTAAGTTGAAGGATGCGGCCAGGCCGCAAAAAAGAACACCTCGCACCAGAAACAGGCTCTACTTGGAGTACAATTCCACGATAAGCTGTTCCTGCATGGGCATGGTGAGCTCTTCCCTCATGGGGTAAGCCTTGACCGTTCCCGTAAACTGCTCTTTGTCCAGTTCGAGCCACTGGGGAACGCCGCGCCTGACGGCAGCCTCCAGCGCTTCAACGATTACGACCGTCGTGCGGCTCTTCTCCTTCACGGAAATCTTGTCGCCGACCCTTACAAGCGCGGACGGTATGTCCACCCTTTTGCCGTTGACGAGAAAATGACCGTGACGGACGAGCTGCCGGGCCTGATTCCGGCAATTGGCGAAGCCAAGCCGGAAAATTATGTTGTCCATCCTTCTTTCGAGAAAGACCAGAAGGTTGGTGCCGGTGACGCCCTTTTGGCTGTCCGCCTTCTCGAAGGTAAGATGAAACTGGTTTTCGGTCAGGCCATACATACGCTTGACCTTTTGTTTTTCCCTCAACTGGATGCCGTAGTCGGAAACCTTGGTACGCCGCTGACCATGCTGTCCGGGTGGAAAGGATCTGCGGTCGAATGCGCATTTTTCCGAGTAACAGCGGTCACCCTTGAGAAAAAGCTTCAGGTTCTCACGCCTGCATAACCTGCAGGCTGCACCGGTATAACGTGCCACCCCAAACCTCCGTAGTAATTCGTGGTTCCTTTGTCCGATGAAAGAAGAAGCCCCTTAAACGCGGCGTCTCTTCCTGGGACGGCAGCCATTGTGGGGGATGGGCGTGACGTCCTTGATGAGTGTCACGGAAAGTCCCGCAGTCTGAAGGCTGCGTAGGGCCGATTCCCGCCCTGATCCCGGTCCCTTGACATAAACTTCAACCGTTCGCATTCCCTGTTCCACGGCCTTCTTGCCGGCGTCTTCACCGGCCATCTGGGCCGCGAAGGGCGTGCTTTTGCGGGAACCCTTGAAACCGGCGACTCCTGCCGATGACCAGGACACCACGCCTCCCGTGGGATCGGTGATGGTGACGATGGTGTTGTTGAAGGTGGATTGGATATGTGCAACACCCACCGGAATGTTCTTTTTTTCCTTTTTACGGCTGACCTTGCGTTTGGCCATGGCTTTTCGAGCGCCTTTCGCACATGATGACGCCAATCATCGATTTTGACGGCGTCTGTCCGGTTTAAGTGATTTCCGGATTTTTTTGTCGCAGCCAGTTCATGAAACGAAATGACTGCGGGTTTTCGGGTGTAACCGGCGTCAAAAGCCCGGCCCTTTGCCCGTTACTTCTTCTTGGCTGCCGACTTTTTCTTGACAGCGGCCCTGCGCGGACCTTTTCTGGTCCTTGCATTGGTCTTGGTCCTCTGCCCGTTTACGGGAAGGCCTTTTCTGTGCCTCAAGCCCCGGTAGCAGCCCAAGTCCATGAGCCTTTTTATGTTCATGGAAATAACGGACCGCAATTCACCCTCAACACGGTATTCGCCGTCAAGAACCTTACGAATCTCGTTGATCTGGGATTCGGTGAGATCGTCGGTGGATGTGTTGGGGTCAACATTCACCGCGTCAAGGATCTTCTTCGACGTGGAACGCCCGATTCCGAAGATGTAGGTGAGTCCTACCTCGATGCGCTTTTTTTTCGGCAGGTCAACGCCCGCGATGCGTGCCATGGATGCCTATCCTTGTCTCTGTTTGTGGCGTCTGTTCTCGCAGATCACCCGGACGACGCCCTTCCGTCTCACGATCTTGCATTTCGGGCAAATCTTCTTCACGGATGCTCTAACCTTCATTGTAAACTCCCCTTCATGAAAACGGCCCGGATCACTTGGACCGGTAGGTGATCCTCCCCCGTGTCAGATCGTAGGGAGAAAGTTCAACCGTCACTTTGTCTCCGGGAAGAATCTTGATGAAATGCATGCGCATCTTGCCCGAAATATGGGCAAGCACCATGTGCTTGTTCTCCAGTTGAACCTTGAACATGGCGTTAGGCAGCGTTTCGGTAACCGTGCCCTGAACCTCTATGGCTTCTTCCTTGGACATCCTTCTTCCTTAATCAATGAGGCTCAAAACGAGCGGACCGTTTTCCGTGACCGCAACAGTGTGCTCAAAATGAGCCGACAGCGAACCGTCCCTGGTCACCGCCGTCCATCCGTCCGAAAGAACATCCACCTCGTGCCCGCCCGCGTTGACCATGGGCTCGATCGCAAGGGTCATTCCGGCCCTTAGGACCGGCCCCTGGCCCGGAGTCCCGTAGTTGGGAATCTGCGGGTCCTCATGCAGGCTGCGGCCAATGCCGTGGCCGACAAACTTTCTGACCACCGAAAATCCGTCGCCTTCCGCGCTCTTTTGAATGGCGTGGGAGATGTCGGAAAGGCGTCTTCCCTCTTCCACAAGCGAAATGCCGACAAGAAGCGCCTGCTCGGTTGACTTGATCAACCGCCGGGCTTCTTCAGATACTTCGCCGATGGCTATGGTTATGGCCGAGTCCCCGAAAAAACCCTTGTAGGACACCCCGTAATCCATGCTCAGGATGTCGCCCTCGCAAAGGGGGCGGGACGCCGGGAACCCGTGCACCACCTGTTCGTTGACCGAGGCGCAAAGGCAGAACGGATAACCCCTGTACCCCTTGAACGCGGGCACGGCCTTGTTTTGCCTGCACAGCTTTTCGGAGAGAGCGTCAAGCTCAAGGGTGCTTACCCCAGGCTTCGCCTCCTCCCGCAAACGACCCAGAATCTCGGCCACGATGCGGTTTGCCACCCGCATCTTTTCGATTTCCTTGGGGGATTTTACAATTACCATCTTTTGCTTACGAACGCCCCTTGACCCGCATTCCCTTTTTCAGAAAGCCGTCGTAATTTCTCGTTATCATATGGCTTTCCATCTGGCTCAGGGTGTCGATGGCCACGCCAACCACGATGAGGAGGGCCGTTCCGCCAAAGTAGAACGGAACCCCGGCCTGGATGCTCAAAACCGAGGGAAGCACGCACACTGCGGAAACGTAAAATGCACCTCCAAGGGTAATGCGCGTAAGCACCCTGTCAATATAGTTGGCGGTGCTCTTTCCGGGCCTGATGCCGGGAATGAATCCGCCGTGCTTTTTGAGGTTGTCCGCCACGTCCACCGGGTTGAACTGAACCGCAGTGTAGAAGTAGCAGAAAAACACGATCAGTACAACGTAAGGCACCTGATAGGCCCAGGAGCCGCGCATCATGTGCTCGGCCACTACCTTCAGCCAGCCGACGTCCACGAAACTGCCTATGGTGGCTGGCACCATGAGCACGGACGAAGCGAAGATGGGGGGAATGACGCCCGACGAATTGATCTTCAAGGGCAGATGCGTGCTCTGCCCCCCGTACATTCGCCGACCCACCACCCGCTTGGCGTACTGCACCGGAATCCTTCTTTGGCCCGATTCCACGAAAACGATGATGAAAATGACTCCCACCATGATTACCAGGATGGAAAGCATGATGAACACCGACATGTCGCCGTTCTGCACAAGGCGAAGGGTCTTGAACACCGCGTTGGGAAACCTTGCGATGATTCCTGCGAAAATTATAAGCGAAATGCCGTTGCCGATGCCTCTTTCCGTTATCTGCTCACCAAGCCACATAATGAAGGCGGTGCCGGAGGTGAGCGTGATGACGGTCATTATCCTGAAACCCCAGCCGGGTTCTATAACGATGGAAGCCCCGGACGCCGCCTTCATGGCCTCCAGGCCCACGGCTATGCCGAATCCCTGGATGATGGCCAGAACGATGGTTCCGTAACGGGTGTACTGGGTAATCTTCTTGCGTCCTGCAGCGCCTTCTTTGGACAGCCTCTCAAGGTGGGGTACGACCACCGTAAGAAGCTGAAGGATGATTGAAGAACTGATGTAGGGCATGATTCCGAGGGCGAAAACCGACAGATTCTCGAACGCGCCGCCCGAAAACATGTCGAAAAGCCCCAGTAGGGTGCCCCGCTGAGCGGCGAAATAGCTGGCAAGGGCCGTGCCGTCGATTCCTGGCGTGGGTATGTGAACACCCACGCGGTAAACGGCGATAAGGGCCAGGGTCACCAGTATCCTGCGCTTCAGCTCAGGAATCTTCAGTATGTTGCCGAATCCGCTGCCGACCATGCTTTATTCCGCCTCGACCGGTGGAGTTGAAGCCTCGATGGTTCCGCCCGCGTTCACTATCTTGTCGTATGCAGCCTTGGACCACTTGTCGGCCTTCACGGTGACAGCGTGGCTGATGTCGCCGTCGGCCAGTATCTTTATGCCGTCGGGGCGACCGGAGACGAGGCCCGCGTCGTAAAGGGCCATTTCGTCGATCACGGAGCCGGCCTCAAAACGGGCCAGGTCGCGCACGTTGACAATGGCGTAGATTTTCCTGTCGATGGGCTTGAAGCCGCGCTTGGGGAGCCTGCGATGAAGGGGCATCTGGCCGCCTTCAAAACCCACCCAGGTGTTGCGGCCAGCACGGGCCTTGGCGCCCTTGCAGCCCTTGCCCGCGAAGGTTCCGGTGCCGCTGCCCGGCCCACGGCCAATGCGCTTTCTGTTTTTCTTCGCTCCCGCAGGGGGAGCCAGCTCGTGCAGTTTCATCTTGTTCTCAAGCCTCCGTGACCTTCACCATGTCGCAGACTTTATGGATCATGCCCCGGATGCAGGGGGTGTCCTCAAGAACGACCGTGCGGTGCATCCTGGTAAGTCCCATTCCCCGAAGCACCTTGCGATGCTTTTCGGGTCTGGTGATCATGCTCTTTACCAGGGTGACGGCGATTTTTTTGTCAGCCATGATGCCCTCCTATATGGAAAGCTCCTCAACGCTCTTGTCGCGCCTCTTGGCCACGGCCTCGCGGCTTTCCAGCCTGGAGAGCCCTTCGATGGTTGCCTTGATGACGTTGTGGGGGTTGTTGGAGCCCATGCACTTGGTGAGTATGTTGTGGATGCCGACGGCTTCCACCACTGCCCGGACCGCACCGCCCGCGATGATTCCGGTTCCGGGGGAGGCGGGCTTCAGAAGAACCCTGCCTGCGCCGAAATGGCCCAGAATTTCGCTGGGGATGGTGTTGTTGACCACGGGCACGCGGATCATTGCACGCTTTGCGGCTTCAACGCCCTTCCTTATGGCTTCGGGGACTTCCCCGGCCTTCCCCAGGCCGAATCCCACGCTGCCTTCCCCGTCCCCCACAACCACAACGGCTGAGAACGAGAAGCGGCGTCCGCCCTTGACCACCTTGGCCACGCGGCTTATATGCACGACCTTGTCGATATAATTCTTTTCATTTGCGCTTGGCTTCAAGTTAGCGTCTCCTTGCTTCAGAAATCTAGTCCGCCTTCGCGTGCACCGGCGGAAATGGCCTTTATACGGCCATGATACAGGAATCCGTTGCGGTCAAAGACCACCTTGGACACGCCTTTTTCAAGAGCACGCCGGGCGACGAGTTTTCCCACGTACTCGGCTGCGGCCACCTTGTTTTCAAACTTTTCGTGGTCGCGCACTTCCTTGTCCAGGGTGGAGGCGGAAACCAGGGTCCGGCCTTCGGTGTCCAGCACAACCTGGGCGTAAACGTGCCGGGCGCTGCGAAATACGGATAGCCTGGGGCGCTCGGAGGTGCCTTCGATGTTCTTCCGCACCCTCTTCTTGCGCTTGGCATGGGCGACGATGTTATCCTTGACCTTACCCATGACTTATTTTCCCTTTCCGCCTGTTTTTCCAGCCTTGCGCATGATCTTCTCCGTGGAATACTTGATTCCCTTGCCCTTGTAAGGTTCGGGCGGACGAAGCCTGCGAATGGCCGATGCGGTCTGTCCCAAAAGTTCCTTGTCGATCCCGGTGAGCGTGATGGCGTTCTTCTTGTCCACCGTGGCGGATATCCCATCGGGAAGCGGGAACTGGATGGGATGCGAAAAACCCAGGGCGAGGGACAGAGTGGTCCCGGAAACTTCGGCCTTGTAGCCTATTCCGTTGACCTCAAGAATCCTTTCAAAGCCCTGGCTCACGCCCGTCACCATGTTGGCCACAAGCGCGCGGGTCAGGCCGTGCAGCGCGCGGGTTTCGCGTCCGGGATCCCTTGGGCGGACGACTATGAAATCGCCTTCCACCGCCACATCCACGTTGGGATGAAGGTCCCGCGCAAGCGTTCCCTTTGCGCCCTTGACCGTGATAAGAGCCCCGTCAATGCTGACGGTGGTCTTCACCGGTATGCTTATGGGTTTCTTGCCTATCCGGGACAGTTTTTCCGGAATATCTGTCGGTTTGTCATCAACCGGGGACATGTCGCCTCCTTAACGCGGCAGCGGGTACGGTTCTTTCCGTTGAAAACCGCCACGCCGCCTTAACCGTGGGTGTCTGGAAAGTCAGATCACCAGACCTTGCACACGAGTTCTCCGCCCACGTTTTTCCTGCGGGCATCCTTGTCGCTCATCACCCCGCTGGACGTGGTCAGGATGGCGGTGCCCAATCCGTTCAGAACGGGCTTGACGGCATCGCGCCCCACGTACACCCGCCGACCGGGCTTGGATATGCGCACGATTGACTTCAGTGCGGGCGTCTGGGTTCCGCTGTACTTGAGATAAACCCGCAGCACGCCCTGCTTGCCGTCGGCGGTGACCTTGTAATTCTTGATATAACCTTCGTCCTTCAGAACCCGCGCAATCTCAACCTTCACAAGGGAGGCCGGTATGTCTACCTTTGAGAAACGGGCTTTGGAGCCGTTTCTGATGCGCGTGAGCATGTCGGCGATGGGATCCGTGATTGCCATATTGCACTCCATCTAAACGGAAAATTCCGAAGGCGTTATCCTACCAGGATGACTTAGTAACGCCAGGCAGGTCGCCCTTGGATGCCAGGGTCCGGAAGCAGATCCTGCAGACGCCAAACTGGCGCATGAACGCCCTGGGCCTGCCGCACAAGGGGCAACGGTTGTAGGCCCTGACCGCAAATTTTGGTTTGCGGGCCGCTTTCGCCTTTAAGGATTTCTTAGCCAAAACCCTCTTCCTTTCGTTTCTTTACCCTAAAATATGTCACAGCCCAGGCTTCTACTTGCGGAAGGGCATTCCCAGAAGCTCCAGGAGCTTTCTGCCTTCCGCGTCGGTTTCGGCGGTGGTGACTATGGCAATGTTGAGACCCCGGACTTTTTCGATCTTATCGTAATCGATTTCGGGGAAAATTATCTGCTCGCGGATGCCCAGGGCGTAATTTCCCCTGCCGTCAAAGGCTTTTGCGGAAACGCCGCGAAAGTCGCGCACACGGGGAAGGGCCACGTTCACCAGCTTGTTCAGAAAATCGTACATCCGGTCCCGCCTGAGGGTCACCATGAGTCCGATGGGCATTCCCTGGCGGATCTTGAAGGCCGCGATGGATTTCTTGGCCTTGGTCACCACTGGCTTCTGCCCGGCGATCTGGGTGAGTTCCACCATGGCCGCGTCTATCACCTTGACGTTGGCCACCGCTTCACCGAGGCCCATGTTCAAGACGATGCGGCTAAGCTTGGGAATCTGCATCCTGTTCTTATAGCCGAACTCTTCCGCAAGCTTGGGGGCCGTTTCAGTTTCGTACACCTTCTTCAAGTACGACATTTTTTAAAACCTTTCGCCCCGTTACTTGGAGTCCAAATGCTCGCCGCATTTCGCACAGGCACGCACCTTGACCTTCTTGCCGTTTTCCTGGCTTTCCAGCACCTTGTAGCGCACACGGACGGCCTGGGTGCACTTGCCGCAGAGAACCATTACGTTGGAAGCATTGATGGGGGCTTCCTTCTCTATGATTCCGCCCTGGCGCATGGCCCCTCCCGGTTTCTGGTGGCGCTTGACCTTGTTGAGATTCTCAACGATCACGCTCCCCTTGTCCGTGAGCACCTTCATCACCGTACCAATCTTGCCCTTCTGGTTTCCGGCGATGACCTTGACCTTGTCGCCCTTTTTTATGGGACCTGTTTCGTTTGCCATAACACCCTCTTATAAGGAACGCCGCAGATCAGAGAACTTCCGGCGCCAAGGAAACGATCTTCATGAAACGCTTGGCCCTGAGCTCGCGGGCCACGGGGCCGAAAATACGCGTTCCGATGGGCTCCCTTGCCTGGTTGATCAAAACGGCCGAGTTGTCGTCAAAACGGATGTAGCTTCCGTCGATGCGGCGCACTTCTTTTTTCGTGCGCACAACCACGGCCTTCATGACGTCGCCCTTTTTGACCTTGGAGTTCGGAATGGCCTCCTTCACCGACACCACTATGATGTCGCCAAGGGTGGCGTACCGCCTCTGGGACCCGCCCAGAACCTTTATGCACTGCACCGCCTTGGCGCCCGAATTGTCCGCCACGGTGAGCTTCGATTGCATCTGGATCATGAAACGCCCCCTTTCCTACACCGCCTTTTGGACGATCCCGGATACGCGCCAGCGCTTGGTCCGGGATAGGGGGCGCGATTCGGTAATCAGCACCCTGTCTCCAGTTTTGCAGGCGTTTTGCTCGTCATGGGCCGAATAACGTTTACGGCGGCGCACGTATTTCTTGTAGTCGGGATGCAGCACCGTGCGCTCAATCAGCACCACAACGGTCTTATCCATCTTGTCGCTGACCACCGTGCCGATCAACCTTTTTTTGGATCCGCGCTCTTTCATGTCACGCCTTCTTTTCAGCCTCGTTCAAGGACGCCCCTTGCGCGGACTTCTCCTTGAGTATGGTTTGAAGCCTGGCCAGGTCACGGCGTTGCTGCCTCAACTTCATGGGGCTCTCCAGCTGGCCTGTGGCATGCTGGAACCTCAGATTGAAAAGGGCGTGGTACGCATCCGCAACCTTGGCCTGGATTTCCGACGCAGTCAGGGACCTGATTTCCTTGGCTTTCATCACATCCTACTCCGAGCAACTATTTTGGTCCTGATGGGAAGCTTGTGCTTGGCCAGAAGCAGGGCTTCCGTGGCCAGCGTTTCGCTCACGCCGTCCATCTCGTAGAGAATCCTGCCGGGCTTGATTATGGCCTGCCAGCCTTCAGGAGCTCCCTTGCCCTTGCCCATGCGGGTTTCAAGAGGCTTTTTGCAAAAGGGCTTGTCCGGGAAAATCCGTATCCAGATTTTTCCGCCCCTCTTGACGTGACGGGTCATGGCGATACGGGCAGCCTCAATCTGCTTGGAGCTGATGGCGCCGCACTCGGTGGCCTGAAGCCCGTATGTTCCGTAATTGAGGTCGCCTCCGCGCCATGCGGTGCCCCTCATTTTTCCTCTTTGCACCTTGCGGTGCTTGACCTTCTTGGGACTTAGCATTGCCTTAGGCCCCTTCTCAGGACGCGGTTTCTAAAAGGACCGCACCCTTATCCAGGATTTCTCCCTTGAAAATGTAAACCTTGATGCCGATTATGCCGTATGTGGTCTTGGCTTCGGCAAACCCGTAGTCGATGTCGGCTCTCAGCGTGTGATGGGGCATTCTGCCTTCACGATACCACTCGCGGCGGGCCATTTCAGCGCCGCCCAGGCGACCGGAGCAGATGACCTTCACTCCCTGGGCCCCGAAACGCATGGCTGAAGTGACGCCGCGTTTCATTGCCCTGCGGAACGCCACCCTGCGAATCAACTGGCCGGCCACGTTCTCGGCCACCATCTGGGCGTCCACCTCGGGTTTGCGCACTTCCTGGACCTCGATATGCACGTCCTGAACCGTGAGCTTTTCCAGGTCCTTTTTCAGAAGCTCGATCTCCGAGCCCTTTTTACCGATGACGATACCCGGCCTTGCGGCGAATATTATCAGCCGGACGCGCTTGGCCGAGCGTTCTATCTCGATCTTGGATATTCCGGCGTGGTTCAGCTTGGCCTTCAAGAAACGGCGTATCCTGAAATCCTCGTGAATATAGGTAGGATACTGCTTCTTGCCGGCAAACCACCTGGAATTCCAGGTCTTGACGATGCCCAGCCTCAATCCGATTGGACTTACCTTCTGGCCCAAAATGGTCCTCCTTTGGTACTAATCTTCCAATATCACCGTTATATGGGCCATGGGCTTCAAAATCCGGTTGGCCCGCCCCTGGGCGCGAGGCCTGAAACGTTTGAGCTTGGGTCCCTGGTTGACGATTATGTTCGCCACCTTGAACTTGTCAACGTCCCCGCCCTGTTGTTCGGCGTTGGCCGCCGCAGACTGAACCACCTTGCCGATTATGGCTGCGGACTTTTGCGGCATGAACTTCAAGGTGTTGATTGCCTTCTCAACCGCGTTTCCCTTAACCACAGCGGCCACCCAGCGGGCCTTCTGCGCCGATACGCGGATGAACCTGGCATGAGCCATTACCTTCATTTCACCCATCCTTCGGCGGGGCCTATTTTTTACCCGACGCCTTTGTCTTTTTATCCCCAGCATGGCCGTAGAAGGTCCGCGTGGGAGAAAACTCGCCAAGTTTATGGCCCACCATGTTTTCCGTAACGAACACGGGGATGAACTTCTTCCCGTTGTTCACGGCTATGGTGAGTCCGACCATTTCAGGCAGGACCGTTGAGCGCCGGGACCAGGTCTTGATCACCTTTTTCGATTGCGTATCCTGGGCCGCGGCCACCTTTTTCACCAGGTGATCGTCAACAAAGGGCCCCTTTTTCAACGACCGCGGCATGGCCGCCTCCGTCTTCTGCTTAAAGGTTCATATGATCCGACAATGTCCCGATTTTTCGCTTCCGTTCCGCCGACCCGAAGGCAGGAAAAAACGCATCGGAACTCCCCCGTTAACTTTCCACGGGGTTCGGGACAGTGAAGACTGCTACTTGCGCTTCTTGACGATGAGGCTGTCAGAAGGCTTCTTTTTCCTGGTCTTGAAGCCCTTGGCGGGCATGCCCCAGGGTGAACACGGGTGCCTGCCGCCGGACGACCGGCCTTCACCGCCGCCCATCGGATGGTCAACCGGGTTCATTGCAACGCCCCTCACCTTGGGCCTTCTGCCGAGCCAGCGTGCCCGGCCAGCCTTGCCCAAGGAAAGGTTTTCGCTTTCGACGTTACCCACCTGACCGATGGTGGCCATGCAGCGGGTGAGCACCAGACGGACTTCACCGGAGGGAAGCCTTACCTGGGCGTAGTCGTTGTCCTTGGCCACGAGCTGGGCGAAGGTCCCGGCGGAACGGACAATCTGGCCGCCCTTTCCGATCTTCAACTCCACGTTGTGAATCAGTGTGCCCAGTGGAATGTTGGACAAGGGCAGCGCGTTTCCCGGCTTGATGTCGGCGGTTGCGCCGCTCATCACCGTATCGCCGACCTTCAGGTTCACCGGGCAGAGGATGTAGCGCTTTTCGCCGTCCGCGTAAAAAAGGAGGGCGAGCCGGGATGAACGGTTGGGATCGTATTCGATGGCTGCGACCCTTGCCGGAATTCCGCTCTTGTTGCGCTTGAAATCCACCATCCTGTAGTGCCGCCTGCTTCCGCCGCCCTTGTGACGCGAGGTTATGCGACCGTAGCAGTTTCTGCCGCCGCTTTTCTTGAGCGGTGTGAGGAGGCCCTTTTCCGGATCCTTTTTGGTGAGTTCCTCGAAATTAGCGAATTCGAAAAACCTTCTGCCCGGAGAGGTGGGTTTGTTCTTTTTGATGGCAGCCATAAGTCCCTTCCTACACTCCGTCGAAGAATTCGATGCTGGCACCCTGCGCCAGTCTTACGACGGCCTTTTTCCAGTCCCTCTTTTTTCCAACGGTGCGTCCCCTACGCTTGACCTTGCCGTTGACGTTCAATGTCTGAACGTCTTTGACCGTGACCTTGAAAATCTTTTCAATCGCGCGGGCGATTTCCACCTTGTTGGCGTCCGGCAACACCTCAAAGACGTACTGGTTGTGGGTGTCTTTCAGCCTGGTGCCCTTTTCCGTGATGAGCGGACGCCTTATAATGGCGTATGCATTCATGCCTCAAACCTCCCCCGGATGCCGTCTATGGCTGCGGCGTCCAGAATCAGGTGGTCGTAACGCAGGATGTCGTACACGTTGAGACCCTCAACCCGCAACACCTTCACGTTCGGTAGGTTTCTGGCGGAGAGCTCCAGGTTTTCGTCCTTGCCGTTCACCACCAGGAGAGCCTTTTTGAGCGCGAGGGCCGAACAGATGGCCGCCACGTCGCGGGTCTTGATGCGCTCCAAAGAGAGGGAATCAATGACCTTGAGCGTCTGATCGACGAGCTTCGAGGAAAGGGCCATCGCCAGAGCCTGGCGGCGGACCTTTTTGGGCACGGTATAGGAGTAGTCCCTGGGATGCGGACCGAAAACCGAGCCGCCGCCCCTCATGATGGGGCTGGAGCGCTCGCCTCTGCGTGCGCGGCCCGATCCCTTCTGCTTCATCTGTTTCTTGCCGGTTGCGTTTACGTCGCTGCGGTTCTTGACCGATGACGTACCGCGCCGGCGGGCGGCCAGCTGGGCCACCACAACTTCATGAAGTATCCAGGGTTTGATCTCGACCGAGAAAACATCGTCGGAAAGCTCTATTTCCGAGACCTTCTCGCCCTGCTTGCTGTAAACATCTGTGAGCGCCATACTAACCTCGCCTCTTTTTCACCAGAACGCGGACTTGGGTTTGCGGACCTCCACGAAGGATGATCCCGATCCCGGAACCGCTCCCTTGACGAGAATCAGGTTTTGTTCCGGACGCACATCCACGATGACGAGGTTGCGGGTGGTCTGCCGCGTGTCTCCGTAATGCCCCGGAAGCCTCTTGCCCTTGACAACCCGGCTCGGCCAGGCCGATGCTCCGATGGAGCCCGGACGCCTGTGATGCATGCAGCCGTGGCTGTCGGGTCCGCCGGCAAATCCGTGGCGCTTCACCGAGCCCTGGAATCCGCGTCCCTTGATTTTACCTGCAATGTCAACCTTCTCGCCTACGGCGAAAATGTCGGCTGTGAGCACCTGGCCCAGGTTGAAGGCCGAAGGATCGAGAACTCCGAATTCCTTCAGCACGCGGAAAAGCTTTCCGCCGCTCTTTGCAAAATGACCCGCCGCAGGCTTGTTAACCCTCTGCTTCTTGGCCTCAAGAAAGCCCACCTGTATGGCGTCGTAGCCATCGGTGGCCTTTGTCTTTATCTGAGTCACCACGCAAGGCCCAACCTGGATCACCGTCACGGGAACATGACGCCCGTCTTCGGCGAAGATGCCCGTCATTCCCAGTTTTTTACCTAAAAGCCCCTTCAACATGGCCTCTCCTCCGGTTTCGCCGGCTTTCCCGAAATACCCAACCGACTCGAACGTCAAACCCGCGTGTTTTTTTCGCCGACAACAAAAAAGGTTTTCGGACGAGGCGGGGAATGGAACCGCTTTTAGACCTTTATCTCCACGTCAACACCGGGGGAGAGGTCCAGCTTCATGAGCGCGTCGACGGTCTGCTGAGTGGGTTCCAGAATATCCAGAAGCCTCTTGTGTGTGCGAACCTCGAACTGCTCCCGGCTCTTCTTGTCTATGTGGGGCGAACGAAGCACGCAGTGCTTGCTTATGCGGGTGGGGAGCGGAATCGGTCCCACAACCTTGGCCCCGGTGTTCCTGGCCGTTTCCACGATATCGCTCGCGGATTGATCCAGGAGCTTGTGGTCGTAAGCCTTAAGCCGGATTCGGATTTTCTCGTTCATCAACATGGCTTTCGTCCTTATGGCTTACGCTATGATCTCGGCAACCACGCCAGCGCCCACGGTGCGTCCGCCTTCGCGGACCGCGAACCGGAGTTCCTTCTCCATGGCGATGGGGGTGATCAGCTCGGCGGTGACGGAAACGTTGTCGCCGGGCATGACCATTTCAACGCCTTCGGGAAGGGTCACGATCCCGGTCACGTCCGTTGTGCGGAAGTAGAACTGGGGGCGGTAACCGTTGAAAAACGGGGTGTGACGCCCGCCTTCTTCCTTGGACAAA
>JACRLG010000028.1:0-210790 GCA_016235345.1 Deltaproteobacteria bacterium
CAGAGGCTACAGGAACATGGGACGAAGGCCAATCGAGACCTTTTTGATCGGCAAAAAGCGGCGGGAGGAACTCTCCGGGGTCGCCGCCTAAAACCACTCGCCCGAGAGGCCAACTGTCCGGCAGGTCCTTGACTTTTACAGTTTGAGGCTCAACTTTAGGCTAATATGCTGCAGAGGCGAGAGTATTGAAAAGAATTCAATATGTCAGAAAATAATACTTTTAATCTTGTACGATTTTTTGCATTTTCCATCAATCTTGAGCCCTACCGGTGTGTCTATCCCGGCTGGAGCATTTGTGACTGTTTCACTATTGACTTGTACTTGCATTACTTTAACCGAATACCAATTGTTACTTGAATTTTTGATTAATAGTAGCGATCCAGGTATCAACTCAACACCACGAGAATAAATACAAACTATGTTATGATTATAAACAGCAATTGGTAATCCATGATCAGTGCCATATTTTGCAATATAATTTATGAAAGTTTGGTTGATCACCGTTGTAAGGCCTTTACAATACGCGCTTAGCATATCACAATATGGGATAATTTCACTATGAGCAAGCACATTTGATGTATCGCCATGTGCAACCTCATTTCTCCGCACTACAAGATCATTAATCAAGTCAAGAACAGTTTCTGGTCGTTCGTTCGACGCAATACGATCATATGATTTGAGAAAAGCATCAAACTCATCAGTTTTAACACATCTGCGACTTGCTGACTCTATACCTATACGCCCAAAAAACTCATCAACCATTGGAACCCTAAAATTTGAGGTATGGTACCTCATAGATTCAACTATAAACCTATAAGGAATTTTTCCAGAGAGACATCCTGAAAAAGCATCAACAATTTGAATCGCATCATAGCGCCCATCATAGCGACTACCACGTGTGCGCTGAAGGTGGCTTACAGTTAGATCAAAATGAGCTTCCCTGAGCTTATCGGGTAGGGCATCATATGTAGGTGCCACTTTTACTACATTAGTAATGAACTCTTCAGCGATTTCCTCAATGAAGCGCTCCAATACCCCATAGAGAAGGACTATTGAGCAGGCATAGTCGTAAGTCCTACCCGGAGAAAAATTTGAAATTTTGTTTGCCCATTCGAATGCAGGACCGGCAACATTTAAATCAAGAGTCAATAAATGCTTGACCGCCGTAATCTTATTCTCGGATAATTCTGAAAAACATCGCAAATCATCCAAGCGAGCCAATGCAGTGGAGAGCGCTGCATAATTCACGATAAAATGCTCTCAAAGAGTTTAAAAAAAAGATCATTACGAACTCTTAGGTTCTCACGATTTGTATAACGTCCTTGGAATTGACTATTCTCAGTTTCATAAAGGTCCCTAATTGCTCTGACTATTTCATCTTTCTTGGCGATTAAGTTCTCGCTTCGATCAAGAAATTGACTGAGAGCGAACATCAATGGATCGTAAACGACAGTTGTAGGGCGTCTATACCACAGCCATCCTGTTGTTCGCTTACGCCAAAGAAAAAATGCTTCTTCACCCAAAAGTTGACATGCTAAGTCAATCGTATTTCTAAAGAGACCTTCCAACGCGCTAAGAACTTCTTCGGTGAAGAGATTTGCTCGTTGTAAATAAATATCCATAAAAATTTTTAATGGCCCATCCTGATTCAATAGTCGTTGACGGTACGCGAAAAATCGAAGAACCAACTCGACATCATCCATTCGACGAAAAATATCATTTTCACGGGTAATCTCATTAATTTCTCCACCCGCCAACTCAGTCTCATCAGGTTCGGGAATTCCCCACGTTCGACAAAGCGCAGGGGTTCGACTCAACTTTATGCACAACCGGTTCATCTTGCCATCGAATATTGCATTACGGCTTTCCTGGTCGGACAGGCTTACACCACCACTATTGATCCGCTCGAATACTAACTGCTTTAGGCGTTGAGCTTCAGTTGGATCACTAGCGGTTTCGCGCATCAGAACCACTGAAGATAAATATCTGCGATCCACACCACGCCGAACAGCTTCTGGTAAAGTCTCATATGTTCGGCCATTTAATTCCGGCCATTCTTCTAAACCCGCCAATATCAATTTGCTCTGATAGAAATCGCTAATAGTAGTTAATCGCTGCAATCCGTCCATTACTTCATATTTAGCATAGCCTACTTCATACAAAAATACTGGGGGTATCGGTACGTTAATGATGAATGATTCAATCAAGCGAGATTTTTTTATGTTGTCCCACCGATGTCTTCTTTGGAAATCCGGGTCGAGCCGATAGTCTGAACTCGCAACCATTTGCGGAATTTGAGGCAATGGATACCTCGCTTGTTCTGTAACTATTCGGACAGCGCCAGCGTTGTATCTTTCGTTCAAAGCATCGTCACTTGCTTGAGTTGGGTTCGGACCTTTCTCCACAGTAAAATCGATCTTTTCATTTTCAAAAAGAAAATCTGATTGCATATTCTGAACCATCCCGTGGGAAGAGTTAAAACTTTTCAATATTTCTTTTGAGCATACTCTCCTTAAAACATAAGAAAATTATGCGGGCTGGGAGAGGAAGGCTCAGAAATCCGTATAGTAGAATATACCAAAAATTGTCAAAATTCAACATACATTGAAGAACTTGATCGCTCGGGACGTAAGCACCATCTGAATTACCGGCTTCCCGACCTGCCCAATGAGCCCGAAGTATGCGGCCGGGCAAACGGTTTGATAGCGCGCGCCCTGGCTGCTCTTGCCTCAAGGTTCAACAGCACGGATGTCAAGGTGGACGTGACCGTTGGAAACGCTGCCCGAATATGGAAGCTATACGGCACGATGGCGTGCAAGGGTGATGACACCCCCGGCAGGCCACACCGCATAAGCTCCCTGTTTAAAGGTGCCCCCCTGGTACTTGGGGATGTCCCCGTATCAGACAGAGATGCGTTGGAGCGACTTGCCGCCACGGCTCCGACTGCTGCAGGAAAGGGTCGGCAACGTCAGCCATCGTCACCCGGAAAAAACAAGTCTCTTCCTCAAGACGGAAATCTTGGGCCGATAAATATTCCCGCTTATTTGAATCATTACGGTGTCACTTTTAGAGGCACCAAGCAGGAAGGGGCCGCGACGTATTATCTGCTGGAAAACTGCGTATTCGATCCTGAGCATACGGACGGCAAGGCCGCCATAATCGGATCTCCTGAGCCCCCCTATCTTTCTTACGCCTGCTTTCATCAAAGCTGTTCAGGCAAAACCTGGAAGGAAGCCAGAACGGCCATATCCGGCGATGACCCGTTGGCGCGTTTTTGTGACGGATACGACCCTGACTGGCAACCGGAACGCAAAAAACGAATGTTGCGCGACCGCTCCGGCAATGAGCCTGCGGCGATTTGTGAATCGGCGGGAAATGTTGACAAAAGCAACCTATTTGACGTTGATTTTGAGGCCCTGCCTTCAATTCCGACACCCAAAGAAGTTGACCCGCTATTATTTTTCGATCTTGGGCCTGAAGGGAAACGCAAAAGGGGCAGCTTTGTTGAAATGAAGATGGCGCAATACCTTTCCCTGTATTTTGCGCCCATCCTTAAAACCAACGGAAAATTCTATCAATTTAAAGATGGGGTTTGGAAAATCCTTTCCGAGACCGTGATAGAAAAAGCAGTGGCGCATTCGCTGAAAAACCTCTGCAAGGCTCCACATCTGGACAGTTCTATAAGAGTGTTCGGAGCACAGGTAGGCCAGGAAGAGGAGGAGTGGCCCGATTATCCCAACCTGATCAACTGCAAAAACGGCATGGTGAATATGGAGGCCGACTATTTGGAGTTCAAAGGCAAGAGCAGAGACGTTTTGCTCCCTCACGATCCCAAGTACGGCAGCCGGGTGCAACTGCCTGTCGAATACGATCCTGAGGCAACGTGCCCCAGGTGGGAACAATTTTTACAGGAAATTTTTCCGACAAGCCCGGAAAGGGCGGCTTTGCTGCAGCTATTTTCGGGTTACGTGCTCTTGCCGCATACAAAATTTGAAAAGGCCCTGTTCCTTTTCGGGACCGGAGCCAATGGCAAGAGCACGGTCATCTCCGTGCTGGAAAAGATACTTGGGCCTGAAAACGTTTGTACTGTCTCATTGAGCGAGCTCAGCAGACCATTTTCGGTTCTGTCCTTGCAGAATAAGCTGCTTTCTGTGGCCTCTGAAATGGAAACCAAAGAGGCGCAAAGCACGGAGGTTTTAAAGAAGGTCATATCCGGCGACTCCATATCGGGGGAGGAAAAATTCGGAAAGCGGATCGAATTCAAAAGCTGCGTCAAATTCATGTTCGCCATGAACAACCCACCCGCCGTCTCGGATAAGACTGAAGGCTTCAAACGAAAAATTCTGGTGTTATATTTCGACCAGAGGATTCCTGACTCAAAAATGGACAGGGGCCTGGTTGAGCACCTTGTACGTGAAGAATCCGCCGGGATATTCGCCTGGATGGTCATGGGGGCTGCAATTTTAAACAAGAAGGGCGGCTTCCTGAACCTTGGAAAGATTGTTGAAAACGACACGAACAGCTTTATGCATACCTTGAATCCGCTTTTGGACTTTCTGGATGAGAAAACCCACCTGGACCCGGAAGCAAGCGTGCCGAGTGATGATTTTTATCGGGCGTACAAGGCTTGGAGCGAAGACAGCGGCTTGAGGCCTTTGGGCAAAGTTCAGCTAAATTTGCAGCTTCTAAGCGCCATGCCCAAGGTGAGCAAGAAAAAGATAACGGTCCCATTCGGTGGAACCGAGAGCCGCCGCCACTGCTATACGGGCATAAGACTTCTGTCATAGGGCTGAGCCATGCACAAATGACGCGAGGAATTAATAAGGGTTGTGGGTTTTAAGGTGGAGCAAGCCCCGTGACGATATTTGAAAAAGCCTTAGTACCGGTCTGGAGTACCGTTGCCGCCGCAGCGCCGTTGTTCGGCATGGGCGAAAGGCGCGTGATAGAGCTTATCCGCTCCGGCATGGTAAAGGGTTATCAGGCGAACCAGCAGGACGACGCCCGGCGCTCGTGGTGGGTGGACACCAGGAGCCTTGACCGGTATCACGGAGACAGGGCGGCACAATACCAGGGCGAAGCGGATCTTGTGGCGCAGGACGCCCTTCGCAGGATGCGCAAATGAATCCTTCTTGCCCAACAGATAGTCTTCGTGCTACCTTTCCCTCCATGAGACTTTTTGAACGAAACGGCATATGGTACGTCCAGGTTCGCAGAGGCCAGAAAATCAGCCTCAAAACCTCGGACCGCAAGGTGGCAGAGTCCGCCTTCCGCAAGATGCAAAAAGAGGCTCTTGAGGGTCGTTTGTTCCAGTTGGACAAATCCGCCCGCATCCCCCTCCGGCAATGGGGAGAGGAATATCTCAAAAGCCGGGGGCACTTGGCTGACGGCACCCTCAAAAAAGACCGTATGGTCCTGGGGCTTTTGGGCGATGTGATCGGCCACGACATCGCAATTAAAGCTGTGACTAAAGCGAAACTGGACGAGTTCGTCCGCGCATGTCTCGCCCGTGGCGTATCCAAGCCAGGACTCAACTCCTATCTCCGCCACATCAGGGCCTGCCTCAATGCCGCCGAGGAGGCAGGGTACCTGGAAAAGCCCGTCAAGACCAAGATGGTCAGGGAGCCTTCCAGGTATCCAGGCATCCTGTCCCCGGAGCAAATCGCACAGGTAATCGCCTATGCCGAAATCCATGACCCGGAGATGGCCCGCATAATCCGTTTCGCCGTGTGGACCGGCTGTCGTCGCGTGGAAATCATCGGGCTGCGGTGGGAGCACGTTAAAGGAGACCTTGTCCATATTATAGGCAAAGGCGACAAGGAGCGGCACGTACCTCTGCTGTCAGGGGCGCTGGAAGCGATGGGAGATGTCAAGCATATCGGCCCGGTCTTCTGGCAGGTTCACCCGGATGTTGTCACCCATCATTTTAAAGACATTGCCCGCGCCTGTGGCATGGAAAACGTCCATTTCCACAATTTAAGGCACAGCTCAGCCACACAGATGCTTTCTTCCGGGATTCCGCTCCACATGGTCCAGGAAGTTTTGGGCCATTCCAGCATCGCAACGACACAAATTTACGCCAAGGTTTTAAAGGAGACTTTGACCAAGGAGATGCAGAAACTCAAGTGGTGATGCACCCAAAAGGCACCCAAGCCGCTATAACCATCTGAAATCATTCACCGCGCCAAAGCACTTAAAATCCCTCGATTCTTGCAATCGTGCCGGTTCGATTCCGGCTCCGGGCACCAGTAAAATCTGTACCACAATCGGTTCTGTCCAGACTGCGGTGGTGGCCTGAAAAGGCTTGTAAGGCATGCTCCAAGCCATACCGGCCAGCGCGGCCTTGTGCATTTATTGCGGCAGAGCGCTGAAGGTGAGCGATGATTTGCCCTTGAACGCAACAGTGGCCAGAATGCCGTCCGATGCCGTTGCAAGATATGTGATGTCGGCCTGATCCAGTTGAGCCGATAGAGCGATGCCGTCTTTGATGCGCAAGTTTACCAGATGCCTGTTGAGCATCGAAAGCCGTTTCGCAACCTCCGCCCTGATGTCCCAGTTGAGTTCACCCTGTATGCTTTTCACAAAATCATCATGCAGAAGGTAATCGGCGGTCTTGACCAGAAGATTATAGGTATCAAGGTCGTAGTCGAGCTCCTCCACCCAGAGCCGGTACGTTTCCGGGCTGAAGCGCAGCTTGCCGGTAAGGAACACGCTTCCCTTGGTATCGAAGGCCATTCCGGGCGAACGGGCGAGGAAATCTGCGCGCACCACGAGCGCCGGGCCGTTGCCGTAAATGTCGATGCCGGAGAGCGTCACCGTAACGTTCTTTTTTACCTTGTACTTTCGCCCGACCAACACCTTGCCCGCTATTTCCCGCGCCTGGCCGTAGTGGAGCTTGACCGGCGCGTTAATCACGAAACCGGGCTTTACCTCGCCCTTTTGAAGAGGTGGCAGGGGGCCGACTTCCCGGTCTGCCGGGCATGGCCCCACAAAGGTCGAGACCAACGCGTTCAAGCCCACAAGGATTCTGACCGCGTCCCCATCCTGGCCGAAACCGGAGTAGCTGAAATGATTCGGCGTTATGACCAGCCAGGTCTCCGGGCTTTTTGCCAGCAGAAGGGGTTTGCGGCACATCTCCCAGATTCTTTCGGCCTGCGGCCTCAGTTGCACCTTTTCCGGAACTTCCAGGTCGAATCTGGCGAGCGCCTCGTTCCATTTGGGCTTCACCTTTCCTTCCAGAAGCCCCTGGCAGCTAACCGGGATCAGGCCGAAAAGTTTGAACTCGGCTTTTTGGGCGAGGAAATCCCCGACCGTGTTCGTGCAAAGCCGCCAGTCCGGCGTGACGGCGATTGACGAGATTGCCGAAAGGTCCGCGATAACGTCTGCAGTTTCGCGGATACCCGCCTTTTCCGCAGTGATGGAGCCCTTTAGCCTGGTTCCGATGGAAACCCGGTTGTCATCCACCGATATCGTCAAATCGCCCCGCCTTACATCGGCCCTCCATTTGGCGCTGACCGTCGCCACTTTTATGTCATCCTTGAAAACCCCGTCTATGGGCCAAATATCTGTCAGGCCGCCAGCCCCGGTGCCGATGCTTATCTGTTTGGAAACCACCCCGGACTCCCTGAACTTCTGTGGGACCTTGCTTTCCAGGAGAGCCTTTAAGACATCGATGGGGATGGAAATGGCCATGTTGGCCACGGAAGCCTGGGGCGGCGGAAGCGCCGGGGACTGAAATTCGCGCGGCCTTATAGGCTCGATGCTTTTGGCGCAGCCCGAAAGCGCCACTGCCAGAAAAATCGCAAGTATATGGAATAAATATGGATGACGGCCAAAATGCCGACGTTTTGAAAAATTTTTCATCACCTGCCTCCTTAACGAGGCCTTCATGGTAACGCCTATCGTGCATTCTTTCAACAACTGTGGCACGGTGTCCTGAAAGCATTCCACAGAAGGCAGGCACTCAAAAAAAATGCGGATCACCGGCGTGATTGCAGGTACCGATCGATCCGGTGGATTTGGAGGAAAGGAAAAACCGGCTTTCGGAAATTGCCAGCCGGTTTAACCTTTCTTAGTCACCCAGGGTATACGAAGATAGAACTGCCGCAGGGCATTGGGCCAGCCCTTACGATTCTCCCCCGCTTTCGGCCTGATCTCCCTTGATCTTGTTGGCGAAAAAGCCCGTGAGCACCGCCGCCAGACCCTCTATGGCCCCTCCGCCGCCCGAAGCCCCCCCCGCCTGAACCTGGGGCACTATGGAAATCTGGTTTTCCGCAAGGGTCCGTATGACGTTTATAAGGGCCGTGCCGTCGCGCCCCATCGCCTTCACCTGCTCCTCGTAGCCCTTGGCCTGGGCTAGCCCCGTGGCCTCCACCTCGGCGGCCTTGGCCCTGCCCGTCTCCCTTATGTAATAGGCCTCGCCGTCAGCCTGGGCAGTGCGCGCCCTCGCGTTGTTCTCGTTGACCTTTATTCCGATCTCAGAGCCTATCAGTTCCTTTTGCTTGTCGGCCCTGGCCCCGGAGCTTTCCCTGGCCACCCTTTCGTCCTCGGCGAGCTTTTCCTGCTTGTAGGTCTCTATCTGCTGCGCCGCAATTTCACGATCCTGCAAAACCTTCACGAGTTCAGCCGGAAAAACGACGTCCTGGATATATACGCCCCTGGTTTCAACCTCGTACTTGCCAAGATGCATGGTCACGTGCTCGGATGCCTGCCTCTGAACCTCTTGGCGGGTGGAGATGAAATCCACAGCAGCCAGGGTCTGGAGCTTATCCCTCATGTGGTTTCCCACGGCGGCCTGCAAGACCTCGTTCACAAGGTTTTGCATTGTTCCCACCATGGAGATTATCTTCGGGGCCTTGGTATCCGGCACGTGAATCTGGACCTGCAGATCGATCTTGAAAACAAAGCCCTCCTTGCTCTTGGCCTCGATCTGGGAAAGTTTGGAATCAAGGTTGTGCGCCGCAGATGTCGCCGCCGCCCAGTTTAAGGTAAGAATGGAAGTGGGGACTATCTCAACTTTGTAGCAGCGCGGATTGATGGGGAATTTGCCTGTTCTGAGCGGTTCCTGCCAGATTCCCCTGTGACCGGGGCGCACCAGGGAGCCGAACTTGAAATTTTCACCGGAGGTGTCCTTGGTGGCCTGGCCCACGTAGGATTTCACAACCGCAACCTGCCCCTGCTGGACCACTGTCATGGGCACAGTTTCCACCTTCACCAAAAAGGGATTCAAGGCATAGGCCCCGTACATCAAGACGTCGTATTGAAGCCCTATGCGGCCTCCGTTATCGAGAAAAGCCTGGAAATCCTGATAGTTGTTATGGAGATCGTTCTTGTTGCCCAAAAGAACCTCTATTAGCTGGGCGTCCGATTTTTCCTCCCTTTCCAGGGTTTCCATGTCATCGAAACCGCCCAGTCGGCCTGCGATATCCCCGGACGGCAGAGGATTTCCCTCGAACACGGTGACGATTCCTATAACGTCCGTCACCTCGCCGGGATTGCCGTCTTTCTGGGGTTCGATGACGGTGAGCCTGAATCGCGCCGGTTCTATTCCAAAGGCGTCCGGGCTTAGATGGCCGTCTCTGGAGGTCCCGGCCCTCAGTTCCTCGGAAATGGGCACTCCGTAAACGTTATCGGCTGTAACCACCAGGAAAGCCACCGGGTGTATGGGAATCGTTGAACCGGGGGAAAGGACCGGCCTTTGTATGCCTTTTTGGCCGCCGTTATTAATGAAGGTGTTGACGTTTCTGAAATCGCCGAACTCCCGCTTGTATTGGGCGGACTTGGCCCCGATGGGAAGCTCGGAGCCCACCTGGGCTATGACAACCCCTATCTGGCCTGCCGGGACCTGCACCCAGGGATGCTTTTCAACGGCGTACACCGGCCAGAGCATGAACCGGAGGCCCGGCATTAGAAGCTCGGCCTGATACCCCGCCTCGCCGTTGAACGCTATGGGGTTGTCTCCTTCCAGTTTTTTGACCGCCACGCGCTTAATGACGAGTCCTATCTCGTTTTCCCCGATGTTGTGAAGGGAGCGCGAGGTTATGATGTGGGCCGCAATGCAAAGAGCGGCAAAGCAGATCACTATTATGCCAAGCGGGGAAAACAGGAAGGAAAGGCTCATTTAGATTTCCTCTTCGTTAACCGGTTATAAGACACCATCCCGAAGATATTGAAACTCACCGTCAATGCCCGCGCGACAGCAGGTGATCAATCATTCGCGTCCTTGCATTATGCTTTCAGGACGAAAACGTCAGGACATACATACTTCTTGCCTGTTCCCGTGCCCGTTTGAACCGGCAAGAGCGCGGTAGCAATTTTGTTTCAAGATATCAGCGCCTACCATATTCGACATGTTTATCGCAACATTTTCAGCGTAAATCGTCTGGCGGGCTTCGAGGGAAGGCGGGGTGTGCTTGCTTTGGGGCGGACGGCTGGCAAGGCCTGACGTGTGACGATCTGTAAAGCGGGTCCTGATCCTTAAACAAAAGCGACGGATCAAAGCCTTATCCGTAATTCTTCCTGTTGCGCTCCATGCTTCTTCTTCCTTTCCTTCATTTTTTTTCATGACCATGAAACTTACATTTTCAGGAAGCCTGCTATTGGTTGCCGTAGCCGTTAAGTTGTGAGCATTCCGGGCACTGCCACTGGATGCCGTTGCAGCTTAGGGTCCAGAAATTCTCGTCCATGCAGGGCTGGCACATGGCGAACCCGCACCGGCAGGTCCAGCAGAAAAGGTATTCCTTTTTGCACAACTGGCAGACCCGGTTCCTGGCCCGCCTGCCGGGCCGCCCCTTTTCCGCCCTGACCGGCGAAACCTCGTCTTTTGGCCTGTTTTCGTCCATTCCGTCATCCTCCAAGCGCCCTGCCCTCCTGTTTGAGCCCTTCCGCATCGCGTTCTTGAGATTGCAGACAATAGATGATAGGAATTTTGGAATCAACCGCAAGTATTACGCACCCCAAAATAGCGAGCCCCAATTCATGCCCCAGTCATTTTACATCATAGACGGATCCGCCTTCATCCACCGGGCCTATCACGCGGTGCGCGGGCTTTCCACATCGAAGGGCTTTCCCACAAACGCGATTTTCGCCTATACCCGGATGCTCCTGGCGCTCATGCGCGACAAGCGCCCGGATTACGCCGTGGTGGTTTTCGACGCCAAAGGCCCCACGTTCCGGCACGAAATGTACGAGGCATACAAGGCCAACCGGCCGCCCATGGACCCGGAACTTGCCATGCAGGTCCCCTACGTGCGCACCATCACCGGGGCGCTTTCCATTCCATACATCGAACTCATAGGCTTCGAGGCCGACGATATCGCCGGAACCCTTGGGAAACAGGCCCTTGGCCACGGCCTTGACGTGGTTTACGTAACCGGCGACAAGGATTTTCTTCAGCTTGCCGCCCCCGGCGTTTCGATAATGGACCCCATGAAGGAGACCTTCAAGGATTACGGGACGATCAAATCCGAGCTTGGCTTCGAGCCCGCGCGTTTCCGGGACGTGCTGGCCCTTTGGGGGGACAGTTCCGACAACATTCCGGGCGTTCCGGGAATCGGCGAAAAAACCGCGATGGCGCTTATAAAGGAATTCGGAAGCCTTGAAGGTGTTTACGAAAACCTCGACAAGATCACCAAAAAGAAGCAGAAGGAAAACCTTGAATCAAGCCGGGAAAACGCGTTTTTGAGCCTTAAACTCGCAACCATCGATACCAATGTTCCGGTGGAGTTTTCGCGGCAATCCCACAAGCCGGGGGAGCCTGACCGGGAAAAACTCGCGCCGGTTTTCGAGGAGCTGGAGTTTTCAAAGCTCGCTGCGGAATTTGCGGTGATGGCGGAAACGCCGCCCGCCCCCGTCCTCCCCCCGCCGGAATACGTGAGCATCACCGACGAGGACGCCCTTACGGCCCTTGCCGCCGAGCTTTCCCGATGCGCCGAGTTTAGCCCTGGTGGGCATCAGCCTCGCCACCGGCCCGGGCCGGGGGTGGTACGTCCCGGTGGATCACACGGCCCTTGCCGCCCCCAGGCAGGCGGGCCTTGAAAGCGCTCGCCGGATTCTCGGCCCGGTATTTGCCGACCCGCGCATCAAAAAGGTGGGCCAGAACATCAAGTACGATCTCATCGTGCTGGTTCGACACGGTTTTAAAGTGGAAAACATAGCCTTCGACACCATGATCGCCTCCTACCTCTTAAATCCCTCCTCCCGCGCCCACGGCCTGGACAGGCTTGCCTCCGACCTTCTGGGCCACAGGATGATCCCTTACGAGGAGGTGGCCGGAAAGGGCAAGGGGGAGGTAGGCTTCGACCACGTGCCCGTAAAGGAGGCCACCGCATATTCGGGCGAGGACGCGGACATCACATTGCAGATCAAGGAAAAGCTCGCGCCCATGCTGGAGGCCGAGGGCCTTTCAAGCCTTTTCGCGGAAGTGGAAATGCCCCTGGTGAGGGTTCTGGCGGATATCGAGATGAAGGGGATAAGGGTTGACACCGATCATCTGAAAACCCTGTCCCGCGAGTTCGAGGCGGAGATGAAAACCGTGGAAGCCGCGATTTTCGGGCTTGCCGGAGGCCCCTTCAACATCGCCTCGCCCCAGCAGCTCGGCCACGTGCTCTTTGAAAAGCTGGGCCTGCCCACCCAGAAAAAGACCAAGAAGAAAACCGGCTACTCCACCGACGCGGCGGTTCTGGAGCAGCTTGCGCCCAGCCACGAGCTTCCGGCCCAGGTGCTGCGCTACCGGACTCTCGCCAAGCTCAAATCCACCTACGCCGACGCCCTTCTTTCCCTGGTGAACCCGCATACGGGCCGGGTCCACACTTCCTTCAACCAGAACGTGGCCGCCACGGGCCGCCTTTCAAGCTCGGACCCCAACCTCCAGAACATCCCCATCCGCACAAAGGAAGGCCGACGCATCCGCGAAGCCTTCATACCGGAAAAGGGAATGGTGATGTTTTCGGCTGACTACTCCCAGATCGAGCTACGAGTCCTGGCCCACTGCTCGAACGACCCGGTTCTGATCGACTCCTTCAAAAAAAACGAGGACGTGCACACCCGCACGGCAAGCGAAATTTTCGACCTCGACCCGGCCTTTGTGACGGGTGAGATGCGCCGGCAGGCGAAAAGCATCAACTTCGGCCTCATCTACGGCATGGGGGCGTTCAAGCTCTCAAACGAGCTTGGAATCAGCCAGTCGCTTGCCAAGCGCTACATCGAGCGCTACTTTTTAACGTACCAGGGCGTGAAACGCTTCATGGACCTTTCCATCGAAACCGCGCGGGCCACCGGGAAAACCACCACCCTCATAGGCCGCATCCGGCGTCTGCCCGCCATAAACGGCAAGGACCGGGTGGAGCGCGAGGCGGCGGAGCGCATAGCCATCAACACCCCCATCCAGGGAACGGCGGCGGACATCATAAAAATCGCAATGATCCGGGTTCAGAACGCCCTTATCGAACGGAAGATGAAAACCGCCATGCTGCTTACGGTTCACGACGAGCTTGTTTTCGAGGCCCCGCCGGATGAACTTTTAGAGGCGAAAAGCCTTGTGCGGGATTTGATGGAAGGGGCGATGGAGCTTCTGGTGCCGCTAACCGTCAACATGGCCGAGGGCGAAAACTGGGCAGAGGCGCATTGAGGGGCAGGGTCGGCTCGACTCTTGAGTTTTTCTATCTAATCTGCAGCTTCTGAATATATATTATAATCTAACGCATCGTCAATTCGAGAATTTAAGATATCAAGCTCATCTTTGGCTTTATTTCGATCATGAATTCCAACATCTGTATCATGTATAATTTGATGTAATATCCTACATCTCAATTTTTGATGTACCATTATATCTTTACCTTCAATTATACGCCAGTATCTTGAAGCTTCTTTCCAGTTTTCTTTAGAAACATATAATTTACATTTTAATCCGTTGACAACATCCTTTTTATCAGGCCTCGGACCAAATTTTTTTTCAATTTTTTCAATCAGATTTTGTGCCTCATCATATTTAGAAAGTTCTATATATATGTCAGCTAGATTTGACAAATTCTCAAATCTAGGAGTATATTGCATTGATGTTTTCTCAGCGAAACTTAACGCTTCCTCATAAAAGCCTTTTGAAGAATAAAATATCGACATTCTATGATTATAACTACTATCGTCGCCAGCGCGTTTTAATAAATCTAATTTTTCAATTGCTTTATCATATTGCCCGAGCTTAATATATATTAGAGCTGATAAATCGAGAAGTAATGGGTTTTCAGCCTTTTGGCCTTTAATGCTTTCAATCGTATTTTTTGCATCTTTAATGCGTCCTGATGCTATAAGTGTATGAATTAAACCATGATAAGTAGCAACAGATCTATTTCCTGCATCTATTGCATGCTTAAAATATTTCGACGCTGCTTCGAATTCGTATCTCTTCCAATGAAAAAAACCTTTTAAATAAAGACAGTCATCAAATTTTTTATCACAAATAATTTGTAAAAGTTTTTTTGCATTATCCCATTCAGCCAGTCTAATATAGGTTTTACATAATAATGATGCTGCCTTTCGATTGTATTCTTGTATTTTTAATACATTTTCTAATAAATTTTTAGCAATTATCCATTCTTTTTGTCCACCGATATTGTAATAATCCCTTGCATTTCTCAGCAACATTGATGGAATAACAAAAGATTTGAAATCATCATTAATTCCTTTTTCTGATCTTATACTTGCTTGTATCGTACAATCAATTACATCCATTCTTGGCGATGTATTGATTATATCCCATATGTTTGTTTTCAAATTTGATAATATTTCATTATATTTTTCAGGGCTAATTCTACCTAACACTCTATTAACAGTAGATTTTATTGGTGATGCAATTATAAATGTTTCTTCTAATGCATAAATTAAGCAAAAATTAATAAGCTTTTTAATAATTTCGGTTAATCTTTCGGTTTTAAAGCGTGATATTATCTGCAGTGTTTGATAGCTTATAGCTGAATTTTCGGCGATATATTTTAATATAAATTTTTCATCTTCATGTAGAATTAATTTTTCAATTATTGGCGCATAAGCTTTGATTTGCAGATTAGATAAAAATTGTTTATCATTAAATAAAACCTCGACAGTGTATTGTTTTGCATAAGCTACTGATAGTGATACAGCAGGTGGAAATCCAGCCATGTAATATGATAGTTCTTGAATTTGTTCTTCATCTAGAGCGATATTCGCATCTTTAAACAATAAAAAAATTAAGGTTTTGGTATTTTCTAAATCAATAGGCGGAACTTTTAAATATATGGGGTCTAAAAAACTCCAATCTTTATCTTCAATAGTTGGTCTGAATTGATGAATTACAGCAAAATATTTTTCTTTATATTTTGATAAACTTTTAAAAAGTTGTATAGCTTCATTAGTATATCTAGATAGCGAATCTGTTAATGCTCCATTGTCAATAATTGTAGGCAATTCATTTTTTCCAGATGTCGATGTAAGCAATAAAGCAATTTCATTTATTTGATCTTTTAAATTAAGTTTTCGAAATCTATTCATTTCACTATTAATTTGATCTTTTGAGTATAATTCACCTGATTCATCGATTAATGCCATATATAAACTGTCCATCCCATCATCTGGGTCTAACACTATCTGTGGACCAAGATTTTGCGAAATAATGTCTTTGGCTACTTTTGTCAAAAATGTTCTTCTGCCTACATTGGGTAAGCCACCAAGTATAATTAAATTTTCATATTCATGGCCAATTCTTTTTCGCAAACTTGCCGAAAATGAATCTTGTAAATTTGATCTACCAAGACATTTAAATGTTTTTCCCATATCCAGTAATCTATTTAAACTTGATTCAATTATTCTTGATGCTCTACCAGGGTTCGTAACTTTTTCAATTATTATATGTTTCATCCATTCTGGAATATTATCAATTTCTGTATCATCAATTATTATTACAATTGCTTTCTTAATAATATTTAATGAATACAACTCTTGAGCATAGTTTATTTCAAAGTTTACCCAAGATGATTGCAATGAATTTTTACTAGCTAATAAAACGAAAATGCTGGTCTCTTTAAGTTTTGAACGAATTTCATCAATCAATAATTGACCAGTTTCAAAACAATATTCATCGAGAATAATATTGCGACGCTTTAATCTGTTAGCCAAGGTTTCAACAAATGCCTTTTCTTTTTTTGAATGACACAAAAAAGCTCTCATGATTTAGCTCCTTATAGGCTTTTTTTGTCTATTTCAGCTTATCAATTGCCGTTTTGGCCATAGACATATCCCACAATGAGATAAGGAGGTCAACTTGTCGGCAAGGTCCTCGAATTCGATAAGTTAAACTTCAAATTAGACTCTCAAGCTTCCTTCCTTTCCGGTTATGATTATGGAACGATTTCGTACAGATGTTTCTATCCTATTTTGTTCCAACTCGCTTTTCCAATAACTATTTTATACTAAGGATTTTTTTGAATATCAAGTCCCAACTGTATCCTGAAAAATTTTCTGTGTGGGGGAACCACCTTAAAAATCCTCTTGCAATTATTTTGAAGCTCGTTTACTCTTTGAACCGGATTCAATAAATGAACTTAATTTCACTTCGGCGGTTTCCTCTGTCCCCCAAAACAGGCGGAAAGCCGCCCTCACCGCTTTTCCATAATTAATCCCGGAGGCGTCATGGACTTTCAATTCACCAAGGATCAGTTGATGTTCAAGGAGGAGGTCATCCGCTTCGCAAAAAAGGAGATCGTCCCCCGCGTTCAGGAACACGACCTTAAAAACGAGTTCGATTTCGAATCCTTCCGCAAAATGGGCGAGTTCGGCATTCTTGGCCTGCATTTCCCCGAGGAACTGGGCGGCCAGGGCGCGGACGTGATCACCACGGTGCTGGCTGGCGAAGCATTGGGGGAAGCGGGCGTTGACGGCGGACTCACCCTGGCCTACGGCGCACATACCTTTTTATGCGCGGACACCCTCTTCCGCCACGGAAACGACGCCCAGCGCAAAAAATACATCCCGAAACTCGCAAGCGGCGAGTGGATAGGCTGCATGGGCCTCACCGAGCCGGGCGCGGGGAGCGACGTGGCCTCCATGACATCCACCGCCGAAAAACGGGACGGCAAATACATTTTAAACGGCAACAAGATGTTCATCACCAACGGCCCCATTGCAGACGTGGCCGTGGTCTACGCCAAGACCGACCCGGCGGCCCACCACGCGGGAATCTCTGCCTTCATCATCGAAAAAGGGACCCCCGGATTTTCCGCAGGCCCGCCCCTCATCAAAATGGGCGTTCACACGTCCCAGACCTCGGAACTCATAATGCAGGACTGCGCCATCCCGGAGGAAAACCTCCTTGGCCAGGAAGGCATGGGCTTTCTGATGGCAATGGGCACCGTTGAATGGGACCGCTCGGCGCTTCTTGCCCCCTTCATAGGCTCCGGGGCGTATCTCCTTAAAAAATGCACCCGCTACGCCAAGGACCGCGTGCAGTTCGGCAGGCCCATCGGCCAGTTCCAGGCCACCAAGCACAAGCTCGCCAACATCCGCATAATGCTGGAAGCGGCCAAGGCCCTTGTTTACCGCATCGCCTGGTGCAAGAACACGGGAAAGCCCTTAAATCACCTGGAAGCCGCAGTGGCCAAGCTCTTTGCGGGCGACTGGACCCTAAATCCCATGAACGACGCCATGCTCCTTTTCGGCGGCTACGGCTACTGCCACGAGTACGACGTGGAGCGCTGCTTCCGGGACAGCCGCCTCGCCCCCATCGGCGGCGGCACCAGCGACATCCAGAAGATGATCATCTCAAAGATGCTGTAGAGGCCGCCTCAAAACGCGATCTGCTGTGTTGTGCTCAAAGCCAATTCCGTCACGTACGAAAAGTACGCTTGACTCATTGGCTTATCGCACGCCTTGCAGCTCATCGTTTTGAGACAGCCTCTACGGGCGGCGCATTTGAACATCTTGGTGGGCTCTTTGAACAGGCGGGAGCCGAACCGAAGCAAATATAAAGGAGCAATAACATGAACTTCGAGTTCAACGAAAAGGAACAGGCATTTTTGACCCAGATTGAGTCAATAATGACCGATTTTGAGCCCATGGCGGGAAAGAGCGTGACCGAGCCCCTGGCCGCCATCCTGGAAAAGCTCGCAGCCACCGAATATCTTAAGCTCGGCCTGGAAAAGACCGAGGGAATGGGCGTCCCGGTCATTCTGGCCGCAGCCCAGGAGCGCTTCGCCGCCGCCTACCCCTCGCTCTATCTCACTGTTGAAATGAGCGCCAGGGTTTTCGGGCGCATCCTTTTTTATCACGCGGACGCCGCCCAGAAGGCGAAATACCTCGCGCCCCTTCTGGCCGGAAAACTCGTCGGTGCGCTGGCGCTTTCGGAAAGCTCCATGAACGTGGACAACGAGCCGCTTTCCACCACGGCCACGGCTGACGGCGGCGGATACGTGGTTTCCGGCGCGAAAAGCTACGTGGTGAACGCGGGCGTTGCGGACGTGATCGCCGTCGCCTGCCGGGTAGACGACAAGGTGGGCTTCGCGCTTGTGGACAAAAATGCTGCTGGCCTTACCATCGGAAACCCCTACGCCACCCTTGGCTTCGAGGGAGCCCTGATAGCGAGCCTCACCCTTGAAAACGTGAAGGTGGAAAAGGGCGCTTTCCTTGGTCCTTACGACGCCAAAACCGCGCTTTCGGCGGTGCGGATGTTCGAAAACCAGGTCCTCACCGGAGCCGCCGTGGGGGCCATGAAGGCCGCCTTCGAGGCCGCAAAAAAGCACGCCAAGGAACACAAGAGCGGCGGAAAGCCGGTCATCGCCTTCCAGGAGGTGGCCTTCAAGCTGGCGGAGATGCTGACCTCGCTTCAGACCGGCGAGCTTTTCGCCATGCGGAGCGCCTGGGTTGCGGAAACCACACCCAAGGAAGCGGAGGACATCATCCTCTGCGCCAAGGTCTTCTGTTCGGAATCGGCGGAAAAGGTGGCCTCGGACGCCCTCCAGATTCTGGGCGGCGCGGGCTTCACCATCCCCAACGCGGCGGAGCGGGCCTACAGGAACGCCAAGTATACGGCCATCGCCGGGACTTCCACGGAAATCTGCCGGGTTAAAATCGGCGACTCGGAACTCGGATACAGGTAAACCATTCGCCCGTCTAAAAACGCGAATGGCGGTGTCACGCATCACGGCACGGGTCGTCATGTACGAAAAGTACTACTCCTCCCCGCGCCGCTCGCGAACCTTAGCGTTTCATCGCCAAAACTCAACAACTGACATCCAGGCTTCATATCAAGCCTTTTTCAACGGACTCATAAATGACTGAAGCGGCAAAAAACGGAACGGTTTCAACAAGCGCCCTTCGCAGGCAGAGGGAGCGGGAGCAGCGGTATCAAACGATATTGTCGGTGGCCGAAAACCTTTTTTCCACAGAGGGCTACCACGCCACCAGCATGGACAGGATCGCCCAGGCGGCGGAGGTCTCGGTAGGCACCCTGTACTTTTACTTCAAGAACAAGGAAGACCTTCTGGTCCAGCTCTTATCCGACATCGGCTTTCGCATAAGGGAGCTTGTGGGAAGCGAATTTATCCGCTCTGACGCGACACTCGTTGGTTTCGAGCAGGCGGGCCTTTCGTTTTTCACACAGTTTTGCGTTAAGCACCCGGAAAAGATCACCATTTTTTTCCGGGAATCCGTAGGCCAGGGACAGGCCGTGGAGGCCATGCGGAAAAAAATATTCAAAAAGTTCACCGCCGATATAGTCGGCGCCCTTGAGCGGCTTTCCAAGAAACTTGGCGTGACCTTCAGAAGCGGGCTTTCCACCGAAGTGATGGCCGTGTCCATTGTGGGCATGTACGAGAAGGTGGCCTACCAGTATCTTATCTGGAACGACAGGTCGGACGAGCTTCAGCGCGTGGCGGAAGACGCCCTTGCCTTCATCGTGGGCGGCGTCAAAAACCTGTGCAAAGAGTAAAGCCATGCACTTGAAAGGCGCACTCCACGTACACACCACCTGCTCGGACGGCACCCTGTCCATAAAGGAGGCCGTGGAAGCCCACGAGGCCCAGGGCTTTGACTTCATGGCCCTCACAGACCATGATTTTCTGATGCGCAAGGGCTGCTACGACGTTGTTTCGCGCCTTCGCACGGACATGATAATTTTTCTGGGCGAGGAGATCATGTTCCACGAGAAGGGCTACATCCACATAAACCGGGTGCAGGGCGACCGGGAAGTTCTCCACGTTTTCAACCATCCGTCGGAGCTTGGGCTTCCGGTTCCCCAGACCATCGAGCGCATGAGGGCAGTTTCCGAAAAACTGCGCCTGGATGCGGTTGAAATCACCACCAGGGGCTTTTACACGAAGGAATTCGACGTCCCAGAAGTATGGCTTAAAAAGATCGCAACGGACGACTCCCACGAGCGCCACATGATAGGACGCGCCTGGGTGGAGATGGACGCCCCGCGCGACAAGGACGCAATTTTGCGGGCCATAAAAAACGGGGATTTCTGGAACTGCTTCGCATCGAGAAGGCACAGATAAATATCTTTGTGGCTCTGAACTATTTTCAGCAAAGCGCTTTTCCTGGGAGCGCGGGCGTCCCGCCCGCTTTTGCAGCGTAATGCGGGCGGGACGCCCGCGCTCCCAGGGTAAAAGTTTCCTGTCCATTTTACGGCAAAGTTGAGAATAGCATAAAGCCACGAAGATTTTTTCGGAAGGGCGCGACAATCCGCGCCATTTTTCAATCACTGGCATAAAAGGCTTCGGAGGGTTCAACCATGAACAAAGTCGGCATCTGCGCGGTTGCGCAAGGTCCCTTTGAACGGAACACCTGGCACGAGCGCTTCCAGGGCATGGCCATGCCCGTACTGGAATCGCTCCTTTCGCAAACCGGCCTCGACTTCGCCGAAGACACGGGCATAAACGTCATCGTCTCCTGCTCGGACGACGTTTTCGACGCCCGCACCATTTCGGACAACGGCATGACCGATGTTCTGGGCGGCCACATGCGCTGCGAGGAAAAGGTGGCCCAGGACGGCATCCAGGCGGTCTACTACGCATCAAGCATCATAATGAGCGGCTACACCGACGTGGTGCTGGTTTTGGGCCACTCGAAGGAATCCCAGGGCCAGAGCCGCAACATGGTGACGCACCTTGCCTTCGACCCATTCTACACAAGGCCTGTGGGGCTTGATTTCACGGCGGCGGCGGGGCTCCAGGCAAGGGCCTACGGAAAACTTTCCGGCGTCTCCGAAGAAGAACTCGCCGAAATCGTGGTGAGAAGCCGCGAGAACGCGAAGAGAAATCCGCACACCCAGGACCTTGCGCCTGTTTCGATGGACGACGTTCTTTCCTCCCCCATGCTGGCCGACCCCATCCGCCAGCTTCACGCCTACCCGGTATCGGACGGCGTTGTGGGAATGATCTTCGCTTCCGAGGAACGCGCCAAAAAACTCTGCAAGAACCCGGTCTGGGTCACGGGCCTGGGTAACTGCATGGACGGCTTCTTTCTGGGAGACCGGGACATCGCCGACAACTTCGCTCTTAAAAAGGCGGCGGAGCGCGCCTACAAGCGGGCTGGAATCACCGACCCGGCCAAGGAAATCGACATCTTCGAGGTGTCCGATCACTACGCCTACCAGCAGCCCATGTGGCTTGAGGGCCTGGGGCTCGCCGAAACCGGAAAGGGCCCGAAGTTCCTGGCACACGGAGGCAAGGACCGGGTGAATCCTTCGGGCGGGATGCTTGCCGGAAACCCCCTCATGCTGGGCGGCCTCGTTCGCGCGGCGGAAGCCGCCGTGCAGCTTAAAAATGAGGCCGGGGACAGGCAGATTCCGGGAGTGAAGAAGGCGCTCGCCCACGGAGTTATGGGGCCGGCGGGGCAGTTCCATGGCGTTGCGGTTTTATCAAAGGACTAGGAGGAATAACGATGAGCAAACACAAGAAAAACCGCAACGTGGGCGTCGTGGGGGTGGGCATGTCGGTCTTTTCCAGCCACCGCGAGGAAGTGAACCAGCCTGAAATGATTTTCGAGGCAGTGGCCGAGGCCCTCAAAAACGCCGGAATAACCATGGATGACGTTGATTGCGTGGTTCACGGCAACATGGAGCTTTTTGAAATGGTCCATCAGCCGGACCTCTGGCACACCCTCGGCACGGGCTCGCGCGGGAAGGAAGTCTTGCGGGTCACCACCGGCGGCACCACCGGCGCGACCCTGGTCTGCGCGGCGGACGCCCTGGTTGCCTCCGGGCTTCATGACATAGTGCTGGCCATCGGCTTCGAAAAGCTCCAGGAAGGCCACACCACGGGCGGCATCACCAATATGGCGGATCCCTTGTGGGCGCGCCAGCTTCAGACCGGGGCTCTCACCGGCATGACTGCAGCCGACATGATAGAGGAGTTCGGCGAGGAGAGGGCCAAGAAGGTTTCCATGCGTTACCGCATCCTCATGGATGAAAACTGCATGAAAAACAGGAAGGCCCACCGCCGCCTTGGCCTCACCATGGATCAGGCCGACGATCTTGCGGTCAACTCCCCGGCCCTGGTGGGCGAGCTTCGCATGATCCACATGTGCTCCCAGAGCGACGGGGCCTGCGCCATGATCTTCGCCTCCGAGGAAAAGGCGAAACAGCTCTGCAAGCGGCCCGCATGGATAAAGGACCACATCACGGTCCACCGGGAGGAGATGTTCTGCATCTTCGGCGATGCCCCATACAAGACCACCATGCGATACGCCGCCGAAAAGCTCTTTGAGCGCAACGGCGTGAAAAATCCGGTTGAGGAATTCGACGTTTTCGAGATGTACGACCCCTCCTCCTGGTGGGCCACCGACTGGCTGCGGGAGTTCCTGCTTCTCGAAGGCGACCAGCACCTGAAAATGGTGGAAAACGACGAGATCGCCATAAACGGGAAACTGCCCATAAACCCGTCGGGAGGCGTCATCGGTTCCAACCCCATCGGGGCCACGGCAATGGTGAGGGTAGCGGAGGCCGCCATGCAGATAATGGGAACAGCCGGGGAGCACCAGGTTCCGCACGAAGTCAACAAGGCCCTTGCATCGGGCTTCGGCGGCACCATGTGGACGGTCCTGTTCATTTTAACCAGCGAAGTTCCCCAATAGGCGAAGGGAGGAAGATAACATGAATCTTGGAAATTACCTGGACGAGGCGGTCAGGAAGTACGCCCAAGTGCCCTACCTTCGCTTTTACGACGAGACCGTCACCTACGCCGAATTCGGGCGAAGGGTGAACGTCCTTGCCAACGCCCTTAAAAAGCACGGCGTGAAAAAGGGCGATTTCATTCATGTCCTGGTGCAGAACAGCCCCTACACCCTGGTGAGCTATTTCGCCATAATGAAGATTGGCGCGGTGGCGGGCCCCATCAACGGCTGGTGGAAGGCCAAGGAAGTCGAGTATCTGTTGAACGACTCCCAGGGCCCCGGCCTCATCATCGAGGACCAGTATCTCGATATTTTGAAGGAAATCCGGCCCAACTGCCCCAATCTCAAAACCGTCATCCAGGTTAACGGGGAAATCCTGCCGGGCCACCTCGATTTCGACGCCCTCCTTGCCGAAGGCGACGAGACCCCTGTCGTCTGCGAGGCAGCGCCCGACGACGACGCCTACATTTTCTACACCTCCGGCACCACCGGAAACCCCAAGGGCGTGCTTTTGGCCCACAAGAGCGTTCTCGCCGACATCAACGGAGTGAACGCGGCGCTCAACACCGAAGAAGGCATGGTGGTTCTCATCTTCCTGCCCCTTTTCCACGTGAACGCCATGCTCTCCACAAGCTCCTCCATGCAGAAGGGAAACACGGTGGTGCTTCGGAAGCAGTTTTCGGCGTCCGAATTCTGGGAGGTGGTGGATAAGTTCAAGGTCAATTTCTGGAGCGCGGTCCCGGCGGTTTACCAGATACTTTTAAAAGACCCCGGTCGCCAGAAGTTCGATCTCTCAAGCCTCAAGTTCGGCGTCTGCGGCGCGGCCCCGCTTTCTACCGAGACCATGAACGAATTCCAGGCCACCTTCAACATCCCCATAGTCGAAGGCTACGGACTCACCGAGGCCACCTGCGTCTCCACCATCAACCCCCGCGACGGCGTGCGCAAAATCGGCTCCATCGGCCTGGCCCTTCCCGGCCAGGAGGTGAAAATCCTGGACCCGGACGGAAAAGAGTGCCCGCCGAACGTTCCGGGCGAAATCTGCATAAAGGGTGACGTTGTGATGAAGTGCTATTACAACCGCCCGGAAGCAACCGCAGAGACCATAAAGGACGGGTTCCTGCACACGGGCGACGTGGCCTACAAGGATGATGACGGCTACATCTTCATAGTGGACCGCATAAAGGACATGATCATCCGTGGTGGCGAGAATATCTACCCCAAGGAAATCGACAACGTGGTGATGGGCCACCCGAAAGTGGCCGAGGCCGCAACCGTTGGCGTTCCCGACAAGACCATGGGCGAGGAGGTCCAGGTCTTCATAGTGCCGCGCGAGGACGACATCACCGAAGAGGAAATCATCGAGCACTGCAAAAAGCACTTGGCGTCCTTCAAGGTCCCGAAATACGTCACCTTTTTGTGGGACGAGGACATGCCGCGTAACGCCGTCGGCAAGACCCTCAAAAAGGAACTTCGCCAATACGGAACAGCCCCCCGGCCCAAGAAAACCGGAGGCCCTGTCGTAACAGTGGCCGACATCTTCGGTACCATGGAAAGCCGGGTCAACCCCGAAGGCGTGGCGGGAATCACCGCCAACTACGGCTACATAATTACCGGCGAGGGCGGCGGCGAGTACACGGTCTCGGTGAAAGACGGAGTGGTGAAGGTACTCTCCGGCATAGTCGACCCCGGCGTCACCACCATGGTGGCTGCCAAGGACTGGATAGCGATAACCCTGGGAACCCTGGACGGCATGACGGCGTTCACATCCGGCAGGCTCAAGGTTGAGGGCGATTTCGGCCTTCTGACAAAGGCAACCAAGTTCTTCAAGAAATACACGCCGCCCGCTGCGGCCCCCCAGGCAACGGTTGCCGACATCTTCGGAACAATGGAGTCCCGCGTCAATCCCGAAGGCGTGGCCGGAATCACCGCCAACTACGGCTACATCATAACCGGCGAGGGCGGCGGCGAGTACACGGTTTCGGTGAAGGACGGCGCGGTGAAGGTTCTCTCCGGCATAGTCGATCCCGGCGTCACCACCACCGTTTCCGCCAAGGACTGGATCGCCATCACCCTTGGAAAACTGGACGGCATGACAGCCTTCACCTCAGGTCGCCTGAAGGTGGAGGGAGACTTCGGACTTCTTCCCAAGGCCACCAAGTTCTTCAAGAAATACGCTCCGCCCGCCCCGGTTGCCGAAGCCACCGTGGCAGACATCTTCGGAACAATGGAGTCCCGCGTCAACCCCGAAGGCGTTGCCGGGATAACCGCCAACTACGGCTATATGATCACCGGCACGGGCGGCGGCGAGTACACCGTGTCGGTGAAGGACGGCGCGGTCAAAGTTCTTTCCGGCATCGTCGATCCCCAGGTGACCACAACCTGCTCGGCCAAGGACTGGATCGCCATTACCCTTGGGAAACTGGACGGCATGACCGCCTTCACCTCAGGGCGCTTAAAGGTTGAGGGCGATTTCGGACTTCTCACAAAGGCCACCAAGTTCTTCAAGAAGTACGCCCCGCCAAGCGCTGCGGCCGACGAGCCCAAGGATGAGCTGATCGTCCTCAAGCAGGTCCTTTCCATTCCCCAGAAGTTCTCCACAGGACCCGTGATGGGAAAATTCCTGAGGAGCCTTAAGGACAAGAAAATAATCGCCAACAAGTGCCCGAAATGCGGACGCCTCCAGCTTCCCGCCCGCGAAGCCTGCGCCGAGTGCCGCGTTCGCGCCACCGACTGGGTGGAGGTCGGCCCGGAAGGCGTCCTCACCATCACGGACGTGGCCTTCTACGCCTCGCCCGACCCTCTCACCGGCGACACCCGCGAGACGCCCTACTGCGCCGCCCACATCCTTCTGGACGGCTGCAAGGACCACGAAACCCTTTGGCACGAGCTGAACCCGGACGACATAGGCCGCGCCAAAAAGGGAATGCGCGTGAAACCCGTGTGGGACGACAAGCGCAAAGGAGCGATAACGGACATAAAGTACTTTACGCTAATTGACTGACAGCCCGTCTAAAAACGCGAACTGACAGTGCCAGAGCTTCAAAGCCAATTCCGCCACGTACTTTCAGTACGCTTGCTCATTGGCTTATCGCTCTCCTTGCATTTCATCGTTTTTATCCAGGCTGTAATCCAAGCCTTTTGGGGACGGCTGTTAAAAGGAGGAAATGACATGAGTCAGGAACATAGAGACTGCTTCGTGGTGGCTGGCAAGCTCGCCCTTCCCTACCAGTATTTTGCGGGAAGCACGGGGTCGAAGTTCATCACAACGCTTAGGGACAAGAAACAGATTCTCGGAGTCAGGTGCGACAAGTGCAACAAGGTTTTCGTTCCGCCCCGCAAAAACTGCGAGGTCTGCCTGTCGCCTACCGGCGACAACTGGGTTGAACTGAAGGACACCGGCACGGTGGTCAACTGGACCGTCATCCGCTACGCCGAGCCGCACCAGCCCGTTGCGCCGCCATACATTCTGGCCCTCATCAAGCTGGACGGCGCCGACACGCCCTTCGCCCACATAGTGACGGGCATCGCCGCCAGCCAGATGAAGGAAGGCCAGAGGGTCAAGGCCCGCTTCGCCAAAAAGACCACCAACACCATCATGGACATAGAATGCTTCAGGCCGCTCCCGCCCAAATTCCAGGTGGGCTACACCTACGACGAGCTTGAAATCGGCATGTCCGCAAGTTTCACCAAGACCATCACAGAGACCGACGTCTACCTTTTCGCGGGCATTTCGGGCGACTTCAACCCCATGCATCTTAATGAGGAATTCGCAAAGCTTACGCCCTTCGGCACCCGCATAGCCCACGGAGCCCTTCCCCAGAGCCTCATCGCAAGTGTTCTGGGCATGAAGCTTCCGGGCCTTGGCACGGTGGCCCTTGAAATCAACACGCGCTTTCTCGGCCCCACCTACTTCGGCGACACGGTGACAGCCTCCGCCGAAGTTGTGGAAAAGCTCGAAAAAAAGCGCTGGGTGCGTCTCAATCTTTCCTGGACCAACCAGAAGGATCAATTGATCGGCACGGGCACAGCCTTGGTCATACCTCCCGCCCCCGTGCAGACCGACTAAAAACGCGAATCGCTGTGTCAGAGCAAAGCGGGCGGGTCGTCATGTACGGCAAGTACTATTCCTCCCCGCCCGCTTCACTCTTCCTTGCGCTTCATCGTTTTTATCCGGTCTGCATGTGAATGCCTCCGGGCAGCAGTCCGATTAGTCATGGGGTTTTCCATTATGGGGGGCTTGTCCATGATCGATTTTAAAAGCATCGCCCGCGATTTGAAGGCGGGCAGGCCCCCGGCCCTGGGGGATTTTCCGCCCCGGATGCTGGATTTTTTCGCCGAAGCGGCGAGTCTGCGGGGCAAATTCTCCACCCTTTCCAATCTCGAACGCCTCACATGCTGCATAAGGCACAAATCGCCCGACCGGGTTCCGGTTACGCCCCTGGCCAATGCCGCATCCAGGCAGATTCTCGGAATCAGCTTCCCCGATTACTCCCAAAAAGCGGAATCAGCAGCCGACTGCTTCATGGCGGGGCTTAATCTCCTGGGCGGGGACATGGCGGTGCTTCTCGTTGATCTTTCGGTGGAAGCCGAGGGCTTCGGCCAGAAGATAATTTATCCGCTCAATTCCACCGCCCGTCCCGACTACGGCGATCCTGTGGTCAAATCAACCGACGATTACGAAAAAATCCGCCCGGTCCTGCTTGAAAATTCAAAGCGGATGAAAGAATTCGTGAAGCTGTGCGAAATAATGGTCGCCCGCTGCGGATTTTCCTATATGGTGAGCGGCTTCGTCTTCGGGCCGCTTGGGGTTCTGGCCATGATGCGCGGGGCCGAGCACCTTTTTAAAGACTGCGTGCTTCACCCCAAAAAAGTGATGAAGGCCCTTGAGGCGATAACCGAGACCCTTTGCGAATTCACCCAGGCCCAGTGCGACGCGGGCGTGGGCGCAATCGCCATAGACACCCTTTTCGCCTCCTATAACGGGCTTTCCAAGGAGCTTTGGGAGAAAATCGAAGGCCCTTTTGCGAGGGAAATCGCCCAGGTCATCAAGCGAAACGGCAGGGTCGTGGGCATCCACAACTGCGGCCACGGCATCTATTTCGACGCCCAGATAAGAAGCATGGAGCCTGAACTCATCAGCTTCGCCCATCTTCCGGACGACTGCGCAACCGAGCGCGACCTCGTGGAGCGCTACGGCGACTCCATCACCCTTGTGGGCTGCGTTCCCACCCCCCTCCTGATTCACGGAACGCCCCAAGAGGTCATGGACGAGAGCCGAAGGCAAATCGACGTTTTCGGAAAAAACGGCGGCTTCGTGCTTGCCCCCGGCTGCGAGTATCCCCCCAACGTCCCCCTTGTGAACGCCCTGGCCCTGGTCAGGGCCGCAACGTCGTGAGGAGAGAGCTATGAAACAAGTGGTTTCGTATGAAGCTGTTTCTTCCGACATCGCCCGCGCCGTGGCTTTGAGGGACTCGGAAAAACTGGACAGCCTTGTCATCACCGCCAAAAATGCTGACATGCCCAAACATGATGCAATGGCGGCCCTCACACGCGGCATCGAAGTGGCCAGGGGCGAATTTTCGGCAAACCGCCTTGCAATCCCTGAATTTCTGATCTGCCTTGATCTTATGAACGAGGCGATGGACGCTTTTTCCGATCTGCCCGACTCCGGGCCTTCACTGATAAATCGGCCCCGCATGGTGATAGGAGTTGCGGAAGGCGACGTTCACGACCTCGGCAAAAACGTGGTGGCGGCTGTCTGCCGGGCCTATGGTTTTGAGGTGACTGACCTTGGCCGCGACGTTACGCCTGCGGTTTTCATCAATGCGGTGAAGAAAACGGAAGCTCACGTTCTGGCGGTTTCGGCCATGATGTCCACTCCTTTGAACGCCATGCGGGAGACCGTGGCGCTGTGCCGAAGGGAATGCCCGGAAACCCTTGTTTTCGTCGGCGGGGCCGCAGTTGACGAAAAGCTCGCCCTTGGCATGGGAGCAAACGCCACGGCGGTAAACGCGGCTCTTCTGCCCGGAGTCTTTTCAAAGCTCAGGCTTCTTCCGTCTCCCTGAAAAACCCAAGGAGGAAACTTACGTGAAAATCCGCAAAAGAATGATCGCCGCCTTGATTGCGCTTGCGGCGCTTCTCTTTCTCATGGCCGCTCCCGTGCTGTCCGGGGCTCCTTCCTACCTCCCCATTGACGGCGACATAATCTTCCAGACCTCAAAATCATCCCAAAGCCGCCTGGTGCAGACGGCCACGGCCTCCCCCTTGAGCCATATGGGGCTTGTGTTCATCGAAAAGGGGCGTCCGGTGGTGTACGAGGCGGTAGGCCCGGTCAGGGTCATGCCCTTAAAGGACTGGATCAAAAGGGGGGAAGGGGAAAAATTCGAGGTGAAGCGCCTGAAAAACGTGAAAGAGCTTCTGAAGGCGTCGGCTGTAAGGAAGTTGAAGGCATCCGCCCGCACTTTTCTCGGCAAAAATTACGACGCCCGTTTCCAGTGGAGCGATGAGAGCATCTACTGCTCCGAACTGGTGTGGAAGGCTTATGACAGGACGCTTGGCATTAAGCTTTGCCCCTTGAAAAAAATGAAGGATTTCAACCTGGCTGACAAGGCCGTGAAAACCGAGCTTGAAAAACGCCACAACGGGCGAATCCCCATGGACGAACCAGTCGTAGCGCCGGTGGACATTTACCGTTCAAAGCTCCTTGTAACAGTGGTCGGCAAGGCTTCATAACATGTCTTTATAATTGTCTTTTCCGTGGGGGGACAGCCCATCAGGAGGATAAAATGTCTTTCGAGTTCAGCACCAAGGCAGGATGCCAGGAGTACTTCACCAAGGCCCACGAGATGTTTCGGAAGGCCGTGGCGGATTTCGTGAAAAAGGAGATACTCCCTTTTGTGGATGAGTGGGAGGAGGCGGGCGAGTTTCCCCGCGAGCTTTACAAAAAGGCCGGTGACGCGGACATATTATCCATCTGCTACCCTGAGGATGTGGGCGGAACACCGGCTGACGTGTTTTTCGCGGTAACGCTCACCGAAGAGCTGATGAAATGCACCTCGGCGGGGCTTGTGGCAAGCCTGGGAAGCCACGGGATCTCGATTCCGCCCATAGTGCGCCACGGAACGCCGGACCAGAAAAAGCGCTTCGTGGAGCCGGTTTTGAGGGGCGAGAGGATTTCCGCCCTTGGAATCACGGAGCCGGGGGGCGGCTCGGACGTCGCCAACATCCAGACAACAGCCTTGCGCGAGGGCGATTTCTACTTGGTGAACGGCTCCAAAACCTTCATCACCTCCGGCTGCCGGGCGGACCAGATAACGACAGCGGTGCGTACTGGCGGGCCGGGTCACGCCGGAATCAGCTTTCTTCTCATCGAAACGAACACCCCCGGTTTCAAGGTGGGGGCGAAACTCAAAAAGATGGGCTGGTGGGCCTCGGACACCGCAGAGCTTTATTTCGACAACTGCAGGGTTCCGGCTGAAAACCTTATCGGCGCGGAAAACGGCGGGTTTTACATCATAATGGAAAACTTCCAGACCGAGCGGCTTTCCCTTGCCATAATGGCCAATACCACCAGTGAAATCGCGCTCAACGAGGCGCAGAAGTACGCAAAGGAGCGCCACGCATTCGGAAAGCCAATTTCTGCCTTCCAGGTGACACGGCACAAGCTGGCGGACATGGCCACCCTTTTGACCGCAAGCAAGGAATTCACCTACCGGGTGGCGGCCAAAATCGACGCGGGCCAGAACATGGTGAAGGAAGTTAGCATGGCCAAGAACTTCGCCTGCTCGGTAGCCGACAAGGTGACGTACGACGCGGTGCAGATTTTCGGCGGCGCGGGCTACATGCGCGGAACAGTGGTGGAGAGGCTTTTCCGCGACAACCGCATTCTTTCCATCGGCGGCGGAACCCAGGAGATAATGAAGGAGATCATCTCGAAACTCATGTGACGGGTGGTTTTTCCCATCGGAAAAAAATGCCGGGGCCCGACGTTTCGGGGCTCCGGCATTTTTTTCGCCAGCCGTCCGTTCTCCCGGCCGCGTCATTCGGCGAACCACTTGAGCCAGACAACCGCCACCGCCAGGACCAACATGAGGATGCCCGTCAGCCAGTAGGCCAGGGTGTGCTTCTCCTCGGCGTAGGGGTCGTTCATAAGCCTTTCAGCCCCGGCGGGGAGCTTGGCGAGGGAAGTCAGGCTGTGGCCGAAGGCGATGTTGATCTTGGCCCTTGTGTTCACCGCCCAGCCGGACGCGTCCAGAAGCGGCCCAAGGTTCCTCTGGCGCAATTTAAGCCACGCCATGAGCATTGAAGGCCCTGAAATCAGGAGAATAATTCCGATCAACGCAATGGGCATCTTCCACCAGGAAAGGGCCATGAAGCCGGTCACCACCGAGGCTATGGCGGTGCCTATGGCACCCACCGCAAGACCGATGGCTGCGAAGATTCCGGCGAAGCGGGCCACGTCGAAGGGGGCGGGAAGAGCTCCGGGCTTGGGCGCGGGTTTTGACTCCTCCAACTTTTTACCGGCATCGGCGATTTTTGCGGCCCCCGCGTCCCCTACGGCCTTGTCCTTGGCCGCCGCGAACTTATCCACCTGCTCGCCTATCATGCGGGCGACCCGCTTGTAGGGAGCGAAAAACGCCTGCCTGATGCTTATGGGATGCTCCACTATCTTCACTATGGTTGCGTCCCAGTCATTGCCGGCCTTGTCGTAGAACACCCCGTTCCGGCCCACCATCAACTGGTCGCCGTCGCCGTTGGTCACCGCTCCCGCGATGGTCATTTTGGCGTCTGAGCCTTTGCGTGTGCAGTCGCAATAGGCCAGGTACATGCGGCTCAAGCCCGCAAGCGCGCCGTGCTTTGCCATGTCGTGAACCTTCACGCAAAGGTCCAGGGCCTTGCCGTCAATGTAAAGTGTTCCGGCCTGAAAAACAGCCGTATCCAGCCCCTTGTAAAACTCGGCAAACGACACGAAATTAGTAAGCAGCCTGTGAAGGTCGCGGGTGTAGCGCACCAATCGTTTTACGGAAGAGACCGACTCGAATTCGACCTTTTTGGCCTCGTCCATTTCGATCAAGGAAATTATGGCTTCTCTTACCCCGCCTTCAATAATCTCCCGAACCCTTTTGCGACCAAGCTTTTCAACGGATGTTTCCACGCGCTTGGCTATGGTTTCCTCGTAACGGGCAAATCGTGAAACAAGATCGCCAAACTCATTCTCGGTAAGGCTGTCTTTGGGACCGATGAGCGGAACCACGACTTTGGAGGAGAAATCCTTCATGGCGGCCAGAAACGCCGGGTTGACTCCCTCGAACATCGGCAGGGGGCGTCCGGGAGCCACTGGGGCAAGCGGGAAACGGGCGATGGATGCAAGGGAGGCCGAAAGCTCCTCGCCCGATATCGCCTCGTAATCGGCGGGGGTAAGGTTCAGGGCCGCGCCCGCCTCGGCGTCGAAGCCCGCAAGGCGGCAGCGGATATAGTAGTCTTCAATCTTCGCCTTGACAGCCGTCAATGATGCGTGGGCGGCCCGGGTTTCCTCTCCGAGAATGAGAATGGCCCCGTTTTCCCTGTCCAGCTCGTCCCGCCAGGTCAAAAACGTTTCAGCCTCATCGAAAAAATTATACAAAAGCTCCCGGCTTACGCCAAGCTCGCCGGAGCGGTCGGTTTCGCCTCCCGCGCAGTTCAGAATATCCTTCATGGCGGCGGCAACCTTTGGATCTTCAACCGACGAAACCGGCACTATTCCGTCGCCGTTAAATCTGGCTTTGGCGAACAGCTCCTCGACATCGTCGATGTCTTCGGCGCTGATGGATGTGGCGTCGGGCTTTTCAAGGGTTTTCAGTATCTCCCTGGCGCTCGCGAGAACCGCCCTGCCCTCTTCGGTGTCGTCTTTTATGGAATCAAGGGGAAGCTCGGTAAGGCGCTTTACGAGATCGTCCGGGTTTTTCAGAAGGGATGAGGCCAGGCGCGCCGCCTCGATGACTTCGGGAACCCTTATGCGCCCATCGCCGTCGGTATCCATGAGGGATAGGGTCTCTTCATCGAATTCCAAGCCCTTCACCGGGCAGGCCAGGGCTGTCCAGAGCTTGGGATCGAGTTCTTTTAGGGCCGCGATGTCGCGCCCCGAATCCAGCATCACCTGGTCGAAACCGCCTAACCGGAAAAACCTGAACCTGTGACCCGCCCCGTTTTTTTTGAGAATCTCCATGATGGCCAAGATATCTTCCTTTCCGGTTGCGAAACGAAAGGATCATGGCCTTTCGATAAACTCGATTCTGGCCTCCTCCCGCTTTACAATATTGTCAATTTTGCCCTGTGGCCAGCCGATGACGAGGCTGGTGATGATCTTGAACGGCTCTTCGATCTTGAGCATCTTTTTTAAGTCGGGAAAAAAGCTGATGGCCTTGGCAAGGCTCACGTAGCAGGTTCCGAGCCCCAGGGAGTGGGCCGCAAGAACCATGTTCTGGCCGCAAATGCCGATGTCGAGGTCAATGTCGCCGATGCCCCTTTTATCGGCCAGCAACAGCACCAGGCAGGGCGCGCCGAAAAAAATGTCGTAACCGGGGTCGGAGGATGCCGCGTTTATGCCGCCTCGCGCCCTTGGCTCGATCTCGCCGGTCTTGAGTTTTATCAGGAGCGGCAACACGGCCTGCTGCCAGGGGGCGAGGCTGGCCTTGGCGTCGCCCGGCGTCTTCTTGTTGATCCATGGGTGCGGCAGGGTGAGCCAGGACACCCAGTAAAGAGCTTTTTTGCATTTTTCGTTGATTTGGTCAATAAGGCCCCGGTCGTCCACAACCACGAATTTCCAGGGCTGGTTGTTTCCCGCCGACGGCGCGAAGCGGCCCGCCTCGATGACCCGCCTTATCATCTCGCGGGAAACGGGCTTTTTACGGTACATGCGGTTGCTGCGCCTTTTGTATATGACCTTCTCCGTTTCCGTGAGAAGAGGTTCGATTTCATCAAAGGGCGTCTTTTCCATTCCGGCGATGGGCGCGGGCGGGGTTTTCCCGCCGGAAAACAGGTGATCGTTTTTCCAAAAGCCTTTTTCCACCCTGTAGTCGCCTTCTATGTTAATTGCTCCCTGGGGGCATACCGCCGCGCAGTTCTGGCATGTTATGCAGCGGAAATGATCGTAGCGCCCGTTGGGGCGGCTCTTTTTTTCGAAAAGCTCCAGAAGCTGGATCGGGCAGGATTTCACGCACCTGCCGCAGCCGTTGCATTTTTCCGCATCCAGAACAAACCTTGCGTATTTTGCTTCGGGAAGATTCAGAAGCCTTATGTTTTCAAGCATGAGACTCTCCTTTCGAGTCGCTTTGCGCAGATGATCCAGGCGGATTTCATGAGCCCCTAAAGCCAGGGAACCAACGGTGAAAAAAATCAGTAGAAATCCAATATTCGTGCGATTATCGCAACTCGACCTTTACGTCAATCAAATTTCGTACAGCGGGTCAACAGGATTGATGCCGGGAATAGCAGCATGTGGACAGAATGATTTTACAATCGTAAAAATTACATGATTTCAAATGGCTATAATCATTTCCAGAAAATTTGACTTGCGTGGGACTCGAAAACAGATTATGAACAGTAAGAAGTTAGTAAGCCTATTTTATACAACAGGAGAAAATTATGGATTCGCCCCCGAAATGGTTCCGCATAGGGCAGTTGGAGAAGCTCTCAGGCGTCAACCGCCGCACCATCCATTTTTATCTCAAGGAAGGGCTTCTTCCGCCGCCCATGAAAACCGGCAAAACCATGTCCTATTACGACGAAACCCACCTTAAACGGTTGAAAGCCATAGCCGAATCCAAGGAGGAGGGCCTTCCCCTTTTCGCCATAAGGGAAAGGCTTTCGGAGATGGAGGAGGAAAAAAGCCGGACTCCTGCCCAGGTAAAAAACCCGTCATCCAAAAAGGCCCTGCCCAAAAGCGCCCAGGGCAACCGGACCCGCGAGGCCGTGCTTGAGCTGGGCTGTCGGCTTTTTCGCCAGAAGGGTTACAAGAACACCAAGGTTTCGGACATCACCAAGCGCCTTAACGTGGGCAAGGGAACGTTTTATTTTTATTTCACGGATAAAAAGGAGCTTTTCCTTGAATGCGTTCCCAGGATTTTTGCCGAGATTTTTTCAACAGGCTGGGAAAAAATAGCAAAGGAAAACGATCCGGCCATAAGGCTCAAGATTCGCGGCCAGCTCGTCTGGCCGGTGCTTGGCGAATTCTGTTCCATCCTCTCCCTTTCCAAGGAGGCCATGGAGGACCCGGACCCCAAGCTCAGAAAACTGGGCGAGCAGATTTACGCCTCCATCTGGGGGCCGGTGGTGAGCGACATCAAAAAGGGCATCGCAATGGGGCGCTTCCGGCAGGTTGACCCAAAGGTGCACGCGTCCATCATAATAGGGGCAACCGAGGGCCTTCACCACCTTTTCAAGCACCACAAGGACGTGCCCGCCGGGGCTTACGACGACGCCATTTTTCATCTTTTCGCCAAGGGGATAATGACCGACGCCCCGGAACCCCCCGGAGAAGCCTTTGCCTGAAACCGCCTTTCGGTGATAAACTTTACACCTATTGGCTATAAGCTGGCTCTTTTTTGACGCTGGGCGTCCTGGCCTGTGACGCCCAGCCCGTCAAGCCTGGTCCGCCCGAAAAACTCCGATCCGACTGCTTTTGAACATCATTCTTCCATGCCCCTCAAACGTCGCTGAGACTATCCAGTTCCAATCCCAGGAATTTGTCCACCCGTAAAATTTCGCTTGACTATCGAGTCAGAATCTTCTAAATTCCGACCTTAAAGTCAACGACTTCAAACCGCGCCGCCGGGAAGGTTTTTCACCGGTTGAAGGCTGCGGCAAAGACCTACGGAAAGGATTTTTTTCATGCGAGATGTTGCGGTTGTGGGCGTGGGAATGACCCAGTTCGGAAAATGGCCGGAAAAGGGCATAAAAGATTTGGTGCGCGAAGCGGTTACCGACGCAATGGCCGACTGCGGCGCCGAAATACCGGACTTCGAGGCGGCCTATGTGGGCTCGGCGGCTGCGGGCCTTATGACCGGCCAGGAGCAGATAAGAGCCCAGGTCACCTTGTCTGCAATGGGGATAGAAGGCATTCCCATGTATAATCTCGAAAACGCCTGCGCAAGCTCCTCCACGGCTTTTCACACAGCGTGGGCGGCGGTGGGCGCGGGCCTTTACGACTGCGCCCTGGTTGTGGGCTTTGAAAAACTTTACGATGTTGACAAGAAAAAATCCTTCGCAGCCCTGGGTACGGCCGTCGACGTGGAGATGGTGAAAAAATTCCTGGAGGATTTCGCCAAGCAACAAAAATCCAAGGAAAAAATCCTCTCCGAAGGCGCGGGCGAGAAAAAATCCATCTTCATGGACATGTACGCCTACTACACCCGCATGTACATGGATAAATACAACCTGACCCAGGAGCACTTCGGCAAAATCGCCGTAAAGAGCCACAAGAACGGCGCGAAAAATCCCCACGCACAATACCGCGAGGAAGTGACCCTCGAACAGGTGCTTAATTCCGGCGACGTTGCCTTTCCCCTCACCCGCATGATGTGCTCGCCCATCGGCGACGGGGCGGCGGCGGCCATAGTCTGCTCCAGGGAACGGGCAGCCAGCTTCAAAAAGCACGCGCCGGTCTGGGTGGCCGCCTCGGTGGTGGGTTCCGGCAAGCCCTCGGCGGGCCTTTCGGACACCTTGACCAAGCGCCTCGGCCCCAAGGCCTTCGCCGCAGCCGGAGTCGACCCCAAAGACATCAACGTGATAGAGGTCCACGACGCCACAAGCCCCTCCGAGATCATCACCCTGATAGAGCTTGGACTGGTTCCGGGCGACCAGGCAGGGCGCTACATCGATGACGGGCTCCTGGAAATCGACGGAATCCTTGCGTCCAACACATCGGGCGGCCTGGCCTCCAAGGGGCATCCCATCGGGGCCACCGGAACCGGCCAGATTCACGAGATCGTCAACCAGCTTCGCGGCACAGCAGGCCCCCGTCAGGTGAAAAACCCCAAGATCGGCATGACCCACAACGGAGGCGGAATACTGGGGGTGGATGCGGCGGCTATGACGCTTCACGTTTTCAGGGCGTGACAGGCGTCCAAAAACGCGAACTGGCAGTGCCAGAGCTTCAAAGCCAATTCCGCCACGTACTTTTAGTACGCGCGGCTCTTATGGCTTCTCGCGCGACGCGTTCATCGTTTTTGACCGCCCTTTCCGGTGGTGCCCTTAAAGAAACCAAACAATATTCATTTTCAACTGGCATTACAAGGAGGCGTCAGCATGGATACCGCCCGCAAATACTGGAACATGGAGATTGAGGAGAAGCTGGGAACCGAAGCCATCCGGGAACTCCAATGGCAGAAGCTCCAGAAGGCTCTTGTCTGGCAGTATGAAAACACCCCATTCAACCGGGACCGCTTCGACAAGGCGGGCGTGAAACCAGGCGACATCAAGAGCCTCGAGGATTTTTCGCGCCTCATTCCCGTTGCCGGGCAGCCCGAAGTGCGCGAGGTCATCGGCAAGGTGGGGCTGGACATGAAGGCTCTGATGCTGCATCTCTTCGGCCAGAGCCGGGTTGACGATCTTTATCTTCTCACCACCACCAGCGGCACCACCGGCATTCCCACCCCCTACCCCAATTTTCGCAAGGCCATAGACGGAGCCAAGGAAATAATGTGCCGGGCAGCCTGGCGTATGGGGCTGCGGCCCAAGGACACCATAGGCCTTTGCTTCGGGCTTTCCATGCACGCGGCGGGAACCCCCCAGCTTCTCTGGTACCAGGACTTTCCGGGCATCACCATGGTTCCCATCGGGGCCGAGGCCGGCACGGAAAAAATACTCATGTTCATGAAGCTATTCGGCGTCAACGTGTTCACCGGCACGCCTTCGCTGGCCCTTCACCTGATCGAGCGCTGCCCCGAAGTCCTTCACGAACCCATCAAAAATCTTGGAATCAAAATCCTCATTCTTGGGGCCGAACCCGGAGCCGGAATCCCGGAAGTGCGCCAAAGGCTTGAAACCGAGTACGGGGCCAAGGTCTTCGACGCGGGCGCTGGCTACGGCTGCTCCTGCGAACACCCGGTTTACCAGGGAATGCACTGGCTGGCGGACGACAAGGCGTATTATGAACTGGTGAACCCTGAGACAATGGAGCCGGTTCCCATGGAGCACGGTGCCACCGGCATCATGGTGGGGACCTCCCTTGAGCCGGAAAGCGCCGTGTGGTTCGACATGCGCTTCACGTTGGGCGACATCCACCAGGTTTTCACCGAGCCCTGCCCCTGCGGGCGCTCCGGTTTCCGCTACAAGGTTGTGGGCCGCAGCGACGACATGCTGAAGGTCAAGGGCGTTCCCGTGTATCCGGCGGCCATCGAGGGCGTCATCCACTCGTTCCCGGAAAAACTCACCGGGCATTTCCGAATCATCCTGGAAGAACCGCCACCCCGAGTTGTTCCTCCCCTTAAATTGAAGGTGGAGCATGCTCCGGGCGTGACGGCGGACCAACTTCCGGCCCTTGAAAAGGAAATAAGCGAGCGGATGCACAAGCTCCTGAAGATCCGACCGGCCATAACCTGGCTTGCCCCCAACACCCTTTCCAGAGAAACCAAAAAGACTCAGCTCCTGGAAAAAGCGTACGAGAGCAAGTAGCCACCTGTAAATGGGCATTTGAGGAACCACCCGGCCATCGCCATTGAATGACAGATGCCGGGCGGACCCGCCGGGATTCCGCCGGATGAAACCGGTTGCATAACATTAATTGCAAGGCTACATTATTCCGGGTATCCTATGATTAATTTTAATGCGCTGCGGCGGCTGAGCCGCAGACTGGCCGGGGAGCTTTTCCAATGCCTCCGTCAGGCTCAATGCCCGCGAAACCCGGCGTGTTGCGGCGTGCCGTTCTCCCGGTTCTGGCCGGGCTGATTCTCTGCGCCGTTGGCGCTTTTGTTCACCAGCGTTATTTGGCGGTCAACTTCGGAGTGGTGGCGCCCGGCGCTGTTTACCGCTCGGCGCAACCCTCCCCGGAGGATCTCGCGCGATTTGCTCGGGAACGCGGCCTGAAAAGCGTTCTCAACCTCCGCGACGACACGCCGGACCTCATTCTTGAAGCCGAAACCAGGGCTGCCCAACGCCTGGGCCTGAGCCTTTTTTCCGTACCCCTTTCCGCCAGGACTCCCCCCACTCCAACGCAGCTTTTTCAGATCATCCATGCCATCCGAAACGGCCCCAAGCCCATGCTCATCCACTGCCGGGCCGGGGCGGATCGCACAGGCGTCGTCTCGGTTCTGGCCGCCATGGCCATAGCCGGCAAGCCTTATCAAACTGCCCGAAAGCAACTTTCCGTAAGGCATCTGCGCCTGCTTCCCGCCAACCACGGCATCGGCTCCCTGCTTACCGCCTTTGAACACCATGCAGATCAAAAAAGCCTGGAAAATCCCTCCTGGCCCGATTTTGTCGAATGGGCCGCATCGCATTATGCCGACAAACAGTAGCGATACGCTTTATGGCGACCTCCCATACGGAACAGAGGCAGTGAAATAGAACACTCAAAAAAAGCGCGTACCGCTCTTGCCGCCTTCCGATAGCTGTGCTATGAATCATACATTCCACTACACATTTCAGCGCCAGCCAGCCATGCCTGGAGGCCATTTTCCATTTTTATTACCTGAAAGGATATCGTAATGAACGAACGCTCATTCCCAAGGCTCCGTATGATTTGCGGAATGATGTTTGCCTCGATTCTGCTTCTGGGGACCCCGGCCCTGGCCCAGAATGTCTACCCGTTAACCATATCCGGCCAGCAGAATGTTTACGTGGACACAAACGACAACGGAGTTTGTGATACCGCCACCGATGGCTATTTCACCTTAAAGCTCGTAAAGCTGGTTAACGCTGGTGCGGATGCAAACAAATGGGCGGTGCTCCTTGAAGGCAACAGGGGCTTGTCTCCGACCAACGGATTCGGACAGATTTTCGTGCTGGACGGAGATGTGGACAGCAACGGTAACTTCAGCATCCGCGAACTCGCCATTGACGCGACCTACCTGGGAGACGACAACCTGCCCGTCACGGTCAAAAATATTTGGGCTCACATCGGCCTCGCGGACCAGGTGGTTCCCGATTATGCAGGCTTTCTGCATTCCCTGGTACTGGAAATGTCCGACCCGGCCAATCCGTTTTCCGGATTCAACAAGGCCACGTTCCGGGTTGAGGGCGATGCAGACCTTGTCCTCGGCAACGATATCGACGAAAACTCCGTTACCGTCGAATTCAACGACGGAGATTACTCCGACACAATCAACTTCGCAGGCACGATCTATGGAACGGGCGTTGAGGGCAACGTACTCACCGATCTGGAGGGCGCGGTTCACGGGACAGACCTTGTCGGCGAAGGCGGCGACCCCCTCTGGCTTGTTCAGGAATTCGGCATCATACTCGATAATCTGGCTTATGGCGATCTTGCCATGTTCATCCCCCTTGGCGCGGACGGATCGATTGTCATCACCGACGGGCAGGCCAACGGATTTTTGCTCAAATCGGGGGTAAAGCCTGTCCATGAAGACTCGCCCACGCCCGGACGCATGCCCGGAATGGCCGCAGCCATAGCGAAACTGGCGCATTACTCAAAAGATTCCGGTTTTTGCATGATCCGGACCCTGAAAAGCCGTGAGGAAACGGGGCCTCTTTGGATGGGTCTGATGCTGATGCTGGGTATAGGGGCGGCGTTTGTGCTGAGGAAAAAATAGCAGAAGCAAAATTTTAACTGCGGACGCGCACGGAATGAGAGGGGCGCACGGTGCATGAAAAACCGTTGCGCCCCTTGTATCGTGGCTTTCCCGGCAGGATGGCGGGCTCTCGAAACCTTGGGGAATCAGCAGTCCTTCCCGGCTGCGCCTCCCATGGGCAGGCGCAGAAGACTCGCCCCGGCCAAAAAGCCGATGGTAAGGAGGGCGGGCATAACCAAAAGCTCCAACAGCGCTCCCCGCCGAAGGTCCAGGACGCCGTAAGCAAACCTGTTGTAGATGATCTGAAAAACAAAATGGGACAAAAATAGGATCACGAACACCTTGGCCGTATCCACCAGTGAAAGATTTCTTTTGAATTTCATTTTTCACCATTAATTGTTAAGGTTGGCCCCGGCTGACCATCGGGCGGGGAAAGCCCTGCCCGATCTGCCTCATATGTCAATCACAGGACAGCAAACTTGAATTCACGGCCTTTGTCTAAATGACCCCGAAACCCACCCTCGTCGGCTATCTCCGCCCATTGTGGCCGCGCATCGCGGCCACGATGGGGGCCGTGGTGGTCATGTCGGCCATCAACGTGGGCGTCATTCCGGTGGTCCAGAAAATCGCCGAGGTCATCACCCTTCACGACTCTCCGGCGCTTCTTGCATGGATATCCTTCGCGGTGGCCATTTACCTGGTAAGGGCCGCCGCCGCCTATGTAGAGGTCACGTGTTCGCTTTCCATCGGCCACCATATGGTCGCGGCCATGCGAACGGACGTGTTCGCCCACCTGCAAACCCTGTCGCTCGACTTTTTCGCCCGGAAGCACACCGGGGACCTTCTTTCACGCATCATCAACGACCTGGCCGCGATCCAGTCCACTCTCACCGAGGCCTTCGTCCGGGTCCTTCCCCACATCCTGACCCCGTTCGGCGTCCTGGCCTACCTCTTCTACATCAACTGGAAGCTCACCCTGGTCGCTCTGGCAATGGCCGCCATGGTGTTTTTCCTGTTCTCGCGCTTTCGCGGGCTCATGCGCGACGTGGGGGAAAGCGTAGTCCGCAATCAGTCCGACATGGCGGTGCTCGTTACCGAAAACATACGGGGTGCCAAGATTGTCAGGAGCTTTTGCATGGAAAAGTCCGAGATCGGGAAAATGGCCCTCGCCACGGACGCCAGCCTCGACTCCCGCACCAGGGAGGCCCGCATCATAGCCATCCAGGAGCCCCTGGTCGGGCTCTTCCAGATACTGCTTCTTGTTTCGCTCATCGGCCTTGGCGGGCATCTCATCATAAAGGGGGAAATGACGCCCGCCCAACTCGTGGCCTTTTTCATCGGTATGATGCTGCTGATCGACCCTGTTCGGGAGATGAGCCGCATCCACGTCATGATCCAGCGGACCAGGGCCTCGGCTTCCCGTGTGCTGGAGCTTTTGGAGGAAACTCCGTCCGTGCCCGAATCGCCGGAGGCAGTTGAACTGGGGCCTCAACCGGGGGCCGTGGAATTTTCCAACGTCTCGTTCGCCTACGAAAAAAACGGGCCGACCGTTCTTTCCAACGTCTCCCTTCGGGCGGAACCGGGCCAGACCCTGGCCATTGTCGGGCCAAGCGGCGCGGGCAAGACCACCCTGGCCAACCTGGTGTGCCGTTTCTGCGACCCCTCCCTGGGAGCGGTCCTGGTGAACGGCCAAGACGTGCGCTCGCTCACCCTCGCATCCCTCAGAAGCGCCGTGGGGCTGGTGCCACAGGACACCGTGCTTTTTTCGCACTCGGTGAGGGAAAACATCGCCCTGGGCAAACCCGGCGCTTCCGGGGGCGAAATCGAACGGGCCGCCCGCCTGGCCCACGCCCACGAGTTTATCGCCTCGCTTCCGGACGGCTACGAAACCCGGATCGGAGAAAACGGCGTCCTTCTTTCCGAGGGACAGCGCCAACGAATAGCCATTGCGCGCTGCTTTTTAAAGGACCCCGCTATCCTTGTTCTGGACGAGATCACCGCCTCTCTGGACGCAGAGTCCGAACGCCTGATCCAGGACGCTCTTCGCGGACTCATGGCCGGCAGGACCACCCTATTGATCGCCCACAGGCTTTCCACCGTCGCCCACGCGGACCGCATAGTCTTTCTGGACAAGGGGGCCGTCGCGGAACAGGGAACCCACCGGGAACTCTTCGAAAAACGTGGCGCTTACTGGCGTTTCTGCAGGCTCCAGTGGGGCGTCGGGCGTGACTCGGACATCTTTTGAAAAGGTTATTCAGGTGATCGTCTTTTACCTTAAAGGCCCTTGACGATCTCCACCCCCGCGCCCGCGCCGATGCGGCTTGCCCCGGCCTCCATCATGGCAAGCGCGGTTTTCGCGTCCTTTATGCCCCCCGACGCCTTGACGCCCATGTCCGGCCCCACGGTTTTTCGCATGAGGGCGATATCTTCCGTTGTGGCCCCGCCTCCGGCAAAACCGGTGCTGGTCTTGACGAAATCCGCCCCGGCCTTTTTGGCCATAAGGCAGGCCCGGATTTTTTCATCATCATTCAAAAGGCAGGTTTCGATTATCACCTTCAAAACCACCGGGGCCGGGGCCGCCCGTCGCACTGCCAGGATGTCGGACAAAACCCCGTCGTCGTCGCCCGATTTGAGCGCGCCGATGTTCATCACCATGTCAAGTTCCGTTGCCCCGTCCGAAACCGCCCGTCCCGCCTCGAAGGCCTTGGCCCTTTCGTCCGTGGCCCCAAGGGGGAACCCGATCACCGAGCATACCGCCACACCGGTCCCCTTAAGCCTTTCTGCGACGTATGAAACCCTTGCCGAATTCACGCACACCGACATGAACCCGTGCTCCACGGCCTCGCGGCAGAGCTTGTCGAACGCGGAATCGGCGGCGTCGGGCTTCAAAAGCGTGTGATCTATCATGCGGGAAAGTGAGGCCCTCGTAATGATGGGGCCGGTGCTTTCGGGTGCGGCGTGGGTATCGAGGATTCCGGGCGGAAGGTCCGCCGCGTGCGGAAAGCTGGTCTGGGTTCCCTGGCCCATTACGCTTATGGCCGCAATTCGGTTGGCCAGCCCTACGGCTTCATCCAGAGCCTTGCCCCGCGCCAGGAAAAAGGCGAGGCTTCCCACGAAGCAGTCCCCCGCTCCCGTGGTGTCGATGGCCTTCACCGGCTCGGAGGGGATGTGCCGTACGCCGCCCTTGTCCATCACAAGGCTTCCCCGTTCGCCCAGGGTGAGGACCACGGCCTTGGGGCCGCGCCGCAGAAGTTCGGCTGCCGCCTTTTCCGCCTGGCCGGGGGTATTGACAGGCATCCCGGTGAGCATCCCGGTCTCGCTTTCGTTGGGGCAGATGAGATCGCTCAGTAAGTATATCTCTTCGGGAAGCTCAAGCCGCGCCGGGGCCGGGTTGAAGATGGTGAAGACCCCGTGCTTCCTTGCAATCCGAAGCGCCGCGAGGCTTTTCTCAAGCTGCGATTCCAGCTGGCACACGAGGATTTTTGCGCCTGCGATCACATCCGCTGCGGCCATGATTCCGTCTTCGGTAAGAAGGTCGTTAGCGCCGGTGACTATAATGATGGAGTTGTCGCCGTTTTTGTCCACCGCTATGGGGGCGACGCCTGAAAAGGCCTGGTCCGTGAATGAGACGTGCCGGGTGTCCACGCCCTGGCTCTTGAAATTTTCCAGCGTGTCCCGTCCGAATACGTCGGAGCCCAGCTTCGCCACCATTGCCACGCGGGCTCCCAGCCTTGCCGCCATCACGGCCTGGTTGGCCCCTTTTCCTCCGAAGCCCATTGAAAAGCGCTCGCCGTGAAGGGTCTCCCCAAGGGCCGGAAGCCTTGGAACGTATGAGATGAGGTCCATGTTGCACGCGCCCACCACGCAGATTTCAGGCTGTTCCATTATCTCTCCTGGGATTGAATGGCTTTCCGGCAAGTCCTCACAAAATCGTTGCGGAGCCCGCCGGTAAAATTTCTCTACGGTTAAAGCCCACCATAGCAGAGAATTACGACACGTGCCACATGATATGGGCCGCCGTATTTGAAACAAATAAAAGGTTTCCCCTCCCTCCCCCTGCATTCTCTCCCTCCCTTTCCAAAACACTTTTAGAGACTAAATAATGTAATTTAAGATACTTATGTGTGGCCAGCCATTACCGGAAGACAACCCGGTTTCATGAAATTGACAAGGGAACACACGTTGAAATGAAACGCCTTCCCTGTTTTCAAACCCGGCGGCCCGGAATCCAACAAAAACGGCCCGTGAAGGCTTTTCCGCCTTCACGGGCCGTCCGGGCTTCACTTCAAATTTGCCTAATTTTTGACGGTGATGGTGTCTGTAAGGGTTTCCGCTCCCTTTGCAGTCGTTACCTTGGCCTTCACCTTGACGATGTAAGCGCCCTTCTGCTTCATGATTACGTCGGCCCCGTAGCCGTTGTTCATGCCCATGGTTAGAGTCTTGACGGTTTTTTTGTCAGGGCCGGTTATCATGAATCCCACCTCGCCCGAAACGGGCTTTCCGGCGGCGTCCTTGATGAAGACGATGAAATGGCCGGTAACTTCGTTGCCCTGAATCATGCCCGCCATTTCCATCCCCAGCATGTCCTTCATTACAATATCGCGTTCGGCCCGGCTCAGGAGAACGTAATGGAGGATGTAGCCCTTCACCTTGTGATCGCCGATGACCTTGCCCGGCTCCTTTGCGGCAGGTGCGGGTTTGGCCGGGGCCGAGCTTGCCGTGATCACGGCTCCGTGGCCGTGGTGGTCCGCTTCAGCCGCCATGCCTAAATTTGCGCCCAAAAAAGCCAGAATAGCGATAAGCGCCAGGGTGGAAAATCTGAAATTTTTCATCGAAAAAGCCCTTTCATGTCAGGTTTGATAAGGTACGGCTTCCGGCGACCGTGAATCGGGCAGGTACTTGTTCCGCTTCCACAGGAAAAAGACCGCCGGATAGACCAGAAGCTCCAGCAGAAACGACGTCACGAGCCCGCCGATCATTGGGGCCGCGATGCGCTTCATCACGTCCGAACCCGCCGAGGTGGACCACATTATGGGCAAAAGACCCATGAAGGCCGCCGCAACCGTCATGAGCTTGGGCCTCACCCTTTTCACCGCGCCGTGGACCACGGCCTCCACGAGGTCCGCCCGGTTGTTGAGACGCCCCTCCGCCCTGGCCTCGCTGTAGGAAAGGTCAAGGAAAAGAAGCATGAACACGCCTGTTTCCGCGTCCAGGCCCAGAAGGGCGATAAGCCCCACCCAGGCCGCGATGGAGACGTTGTAATCCAGGAAATAAAACAGCCAGATCGCGCCCACAGCCGAAAAGGGAACCGCCATGAGAACTATCCCGGCCTTGACCGCCGAGCGGGTGTTGGCGAAAAGAAGCACGAAAATGAGAACCAGGGTTATGGGGATGATGACCTTCATGCGCTCCTTTACGCGCATCATGTTCTCGTACTGGCCGCTCCAGGAAAGGGTGTAGCCGGTGGGAATCTTCACGCTTTGGGCCACCCTTTGCTTGGCTTCCTCCACGAATCCGCCGAGGTCCCGGCCCGCCACGTAAACATAGACATAGGCGGACAGAAAGCCGTTTTCGTCCCGCAGCATGGAAGGCCCCTGGGCGAGGCTTACTGACGCAAGCTGCCCAAGGGGGGCCTGGGCTCCTGTAGGCGTGGGGACCAGAATCCTTGAAAGGCGCGGTACGTCGTCCCTAAGCTCCGACGGGTAGCGCACGTTCACCGAAAAGCGCTTTCTGCCCTCAACCGTCGTGGTGACCTCCTCGCCGCCCACCGCCGCCGCCACAACCTCGTTGAACGCTCCCACGGAAAGCCCGTAGCGGGCAAGCTGATCCCGATTCGGGGTGATGTCCAGGAAGTATCCGCTGGCCGCCTTTTCGGCGAAAACGCTGGTTGTACCCGGAACGGTCCTTATGGCGTTTTCGATGTCCGCGCCGATTTTTTCGATTTCAGCCAAATCCGCGCCGAAAATCTTGATGCCCACCGGGCTCCTGATTCCGGTTGTCAGCATGTCGATCCTGGCCTTTATGGGCATGGTGATGGCCCCACGGCTGGAAACGCCGGGAATGGCGAGCTTTTCGTCCATTTCGGCGATTAGCTCCTCGTAGGTCATGTGATCGGGCCAGAAGGGGCGGAAAAGAGCCGCCAGAAATCCGGGAGCCCAGCCGGAGTACCAGGCGTCCTTCGCCCGCCACTGGTTTTCGGGCTTTAGGACGATGGTTGTCTCCATCATGGAAAAAGGCGCGGGATCGGTGGATGTCTCGGCCCGGCCCGCCTTTCCGAAGACCCGCTCCACTTCGGGAAATCCCTTTAAAATCCTGTCCTGGGTTTCCATTATCCGCCGGGCCTCGGCAACCGAAATGCCCGGGAGGGTGGTGGGCATGAAAAGGAGGGTTCCCTCCCTAAGGGGCGGCATGAACTCGCTTCCGAGCTTGAAGTAGACAGGGATCGATACCGCCACCAGCAAAACGGAGGCTGCCGTCACCCACAAGGGAAAACGCAGAACGAACCGGCAGGCGGGCTCGTAAATTTTGAAGACCACGCGGCTTATGGGATGGCGCTCCTCCGGGTGATAAACCCCCACGAAAAGGGACGAGGCCATGCGAGCCAGAAACCTTGGCCGGAACATGAAAGGATCCATGCGGGTGAAAAGCATCCGCATGGCAGGGTCCAGGGTGACTGCAAGAATGGCGGCGATGGCCATGGCGAGGTTCTTGGAATAGGCCAGGGGCTTGAAAAGACGCCCTTCCTGGTCCACCAGGGCGAACACCGGCAGAAAGGCCACCGCTATCACCAGAAGCGAGAAAAACACCGAAGGCCCTATCTCCTGCAGGGCTTCAAGCCTCACCTTGTGGAAGTCCCCCTTGCGCCCCCCCGCCTGCCACAACTGGAGCTTGTTGTAGGCGTTTTCCACCTCCACTATGGCCCCGTCCACAAGAACGCCTATGGAAATGGCGATTCCGGCCAGAGACATTATGTTAACAGTGACTCCCATGAAATACATGGGAATGAAGGAAAAGAGCACCGCAACGGGGATGGTCACGATGGGCACTATGGCCGAGGGAACGTGCCACAGGAAAAACAGGATGACCGCGCTGACAATAAGCATTTCCACCAAAAGCTCGTGGCGGAGAGTTTCCAGGGCGCGAAGGATGAGGTCCGAGCGGTCGTAGGTGGTGACGATTTTTACCCCTTCCGGCAGGGACGGCTCGATTGATTTCAGCTTTTCCTTCACCCTTTTGATTACGTTCAAAGCGTTTTCCCCGTGGCGCATCACCACTATGCCGCCCACGGTGTCGCCTTCGCCGTCAAGGTCCGCGATGCCGCGCCTTATCTGGGGCCCCAGCTCCACCCGGCCAATGTCCGCGATGGTGACGGGTACGCCCTCAACCGGGGTTTTCACTGCGGCCCTTAAAAGGTCCTCCCTGCTTTTGAGGTAACCCCGGCCCCGCACCATGTACTCGGCCCCGGTGAACTCGATGAGCCTTCCGCCCACCTCGCTGTTGGATTCCCGAACTGCGGCGGCCACATCATTTATGGAAACCCCGTATGCGGCCAGCCGGTTGGGATCAACCACAACCTGGTACTGCATCACGTAGCCGCCGATACCGGCCACCTCGGCCACGCCCGGCACTCCCTGGATGGCGTAGCGCAGGGTCCAGTCCTGGTATGTTCTAAGGTCCGCCAGGGAGTGCTTTCCAGATTCATCTTTTAAAGCGTACTGGTAGACCCAGCCAACGCCGGTTGCGTCCGGCCCAAGCTCGGTGGAAACCCCCTGGGGAAGCCTTGGCTGAATTTTGGACAGATATTCCAGGACCCGGCTTCTGGCCCAGTAGATGTCCGTGCCGTCTTCAAAGATGACATAGACGTATGAAAAGCCGAAATCCGAAAGCCCGCGTATGGCTTTTACCTTGGGCGCTCCCAGAAGGGCCGTGACCAGCGGGTAGGTGACCTGGTCCTCAATGATGTCGGGGGAGCGGTCCCAGCGCGAATAGACTATGACCTGGGTGTCCGAAAGGTCCGGGAGGGCGTCCAGCCGGATGTTGTTCAGGATGTGGATCGCCATCACCCCCACTGCCAGCGTGAAGACGATCACTATCCCACGATTATTGGCGCAAAACGCTATGAGCCGCCTTATCATTTCGCGCCCCCCGATGCCGCCGCGCCCGATGCCGCCTCTATGGCCGCAGCCAGCCGGCTTTCGGAATCCATAAGGAAATTGGCGGAGACGACCACCTTCTCCCCGGCGGAAAGACCCGTCAGAACCTGGACCCGGCCCTGGCCTGCGGCCCCCGGAGTCACGGCCTTGGGCTCGAAGCGGCCTTCGCCCTTTTCAACGAAAACAACGGTGCGGGCTCCGGTGCGCAACAAAGCCGTATCCGGCACGGATACTGATTCACCGAAATCGGAAACAAGGTTCACATCAACGAACATTCCGGGCTTTAGGGCAAGGCCGGGGTTTTTGAAGCTCAGGCGCGCCGTGAGGGTCCGGGAATCGGGCTTTAAAAAGGGAAGCAGAAAAACGATGCGTCCGGAAAGCGAAAGGCCGGGGTCGTAGGAGGAGGTCACAAGGGCGGTCTGCCCTTCTTTCAGGCTTGCCGCGTCCTGCTCGTAGAAGTCCGCCTCCACCCAAACGGTGGAAAGATCGGCAACGGTTAAAAGCACCGCGCCCGGCTCCACCTGCTGGCCAAGGGTTACTCCCTTTTCCAGCACCAGACCCGTAACGGGCGAGAAAATGGTCACAAGCCGCTTTACCCTTCCGGTCTTTTCAAGCTCCCGGATGAAGCTTTCGGGCACGTCGAAAAGGGTGAGGCGCTTCCGGGCCGCATTCATGAGATTTTTGCCCATGGCTCTGGTTTCAGGGTCGGGTGATGACGAAAACTCGCGGGCTGCAGCCCTGGCCCGCAAGAATTCCTCCTGGCTGGCCACAAGTTGGGGCGAGTAAAGGGACAGGAGGGGCTGGCCCTTTTTCACTGCGATTCCCGTGGTGTTGGCGTAGAGGGTCTCCACCCAGCCGGAAATCTTGGTTTGCACCCGAAAAATCCGGGCCTCGTCCGGGGTTACCCTTCCCACCGTGCGCACGCTTTTGGTGAAATGCCCGGATTCCGCAGGTGCAAGGCGAACACCCGCCAGGGACAGGGCCTTGGAATCCAGCACCACAGGCCCAAGGCCCGGAACCGCGCCGGATTCTTCGTCTTCGGCGAAAAAGTCCTCGGCCTCTTCCTCGAAGGTTTTCTTCTTTGCCGGAGCCGCGCCCTCGTCGCTGTAAACGGGGGTGTAGTCCATGCCCATCTCGTCCTTGGCGGGCACGGGCGAGGTAATGGCTGGGTTCATGGGGTTTCTGTAAAAAAGAATCTTGCGCTCTTTGGACGCGCTGGCCGTTCCGCTCTTCGCAGCCCCGGTTTCCGAGTTGCCGGGTGCGTGTTGGCGGCCCAGGAGGAACCCCGTAACCAGAAGCGTCGCCGCAGCCAGCGCGATAAGCCCGAAACGCAGGATTTTTCCCTGTTTTTTCTGCATGGATCAGTTCCCCCTAGTGGAGAATCAGGCGCTTTGGCTTATCGCGGTTTTGACGCCGGAAACTCGTCGGTTCCCACCGCCTCGTAAAGTTCAGCCAGGGCAAGGCCAAGGTCGCGCCGGGCGGAAAGGGCCGCAGTCCCCGCCTCCAGCCGGGCAAGGGCTATTTCGGTGAGATCGGATAGATTCAAACCGCCTGTTTCGTAGTCTTTGAGGGCAGAGGAAAAATTGAGGCGCGCCAGGGTTTCGACGCGCTCCGAGTAAAGGGCGGCTTCCCTTTTTGCCTTGTCCGCGCGGGTCCAGGCATCCCGCACAAGGGCAGGGGTTTCGGCTATGGCGCTCGCAAGATCGGCCTTGAGAGCGAGAAGCCGCGCCCTTGTTTCAAGGAGATAGGCGTAAGTTGGGCCTGAAAGCCTGGGCGCTACGGAGCCGGTCGCGCCGTTCATGGCGGCTTCCTCCCCCTGCCGGGAAATCCGTTTTGAGGGTAGGGACAGGTTGAATGGCCGCCCGAAACCGGATTCCGCCTCCATCATCAAAATCGATAGTTCCGCGCGGGCAACCGCCGCCTCCAACTTTTTGATCTCCTGGCGGCGGGAAAGGGCCAGGAGGATCAGGCTTTCGGGCCTTGGGAAGGCCGAAGAAGGCCCCGACTTTCCCGGATGTCCAAGAACAGCCCCTGACGGAAGCTCCAGGAGGGCCGCGAGACTTGCGCGGAGAGCCTCCCCTTCGCGCTTTAAGGTAAGCCGCTCCTCCTCAATTTTCTGCTTTTGCACAAGGGCTTCGGTCACGTCCTTCAAATCCGCTTCCCCTGTTTCGTAGCGCCGCGCCAGGGTATCGGGCAGGCCGCTTACGAGACGCAGGGTTTCATCTGCTATACGCAGAGCCCCTTGATTATACCAAATCTCCCAATAGAGACGCCGGGCCGTGGTGAGCGCGGTTCGTCGGGCCATTTCACGCTCGAAAAAGGCTTCCGCCGCTTCCCGGCCCGCCATCTGCCCTTGCAGGGCAACCACCTCGGGATAGGGAAACCCGGCGGCCATGCCAGCCCCCAGGTCTCTTGCAAAGACCGAGTACTGCGATAACTGGTCCATCAACTCCGACAACTGCCCGTAGGCGTTGAGGGAGGCCGCAAGGCTCGAATCTGCTGCGCGGACCGCCGGGTTCCGGCCAAGGGCGAGGGTTTCAAGGGTTTCCAGTGAAAATTCGCCCGAAAGAGCTTTTTGGGCCAGACTGCCATCCGAAAACGCGGGGGAAAGAGCCTTCAAAAGCCGGGGCGGCGTCTGATGGAACACAGATATTGCGGAGGGCTCCGAAACCGCCTTTTCCCATTCCGCGCGCGCCTGCCGCAACTCATCGACCCATGGGGCGGGGACGGCCTCAACGGAAACCGGGCCGCCTGCATCCTTTTCCACAGCCGCCTTGTAAAATGATGAGGGCTCGTAGGCTTCGGGAATTTTGACCGCGCAGGAAGCGGAAAAAGTCACGGCGACAGCCGCTAAAAAAGCAAGTGAGACGGAGGCGCGGGTTTTCATTGCGCCCCCTTTTCCGCGCAGGGCTCCGGGACATCCTTCACCGTGAGTCTCGCTCCCGCGAGCCCCTCCAGGCGGGCGAGATTTTGGGCATGGTCGGCTTCGGCCCGTAAAAGGGCGAGCCGGAAAGAATACCAGGACGATTCGATTTCGACCGCGTCCGATAAACTTCCCAACCCCTGCCGGTACCAGGAGCGGGCTGTTTCCATGGACCGGGCCGCCTGGGGGATGAGGCTTTCCCGGTAGAGCCCGACAAGACGCCTGGCGTTTTCCATTTTAAACCAGGTTTCACGGATCATGGAAAAGGTATCGTTCGTCATGCCGCGCTCGTTGGCCAGGACCTTATCCACAGCCGCCAGGGCCGCTTTCCTGCGCCCGGAATTTTTCGCGCCCCACACGGGAAGACTAAGCCCAAGCTCCAGCCCCACCATGTTATCCGGTTCGGCCATGCCGTCGCCGGGCTCGGTGTTTTCCACCATGAGGCCCAGCATGGTTTCGGGATAGGTCTCGTAACGGGCCATGTCATATTCGGCGCGGGCCGCCGATATTTCGGCGCGGGCCATCAGAATTTCGTAGTTGTTGGCGCGGGCGAGGCAGTAGATTTCCGAAAGGGTGTAGGCGACAGGTTCGGCGGGAGCTGCCAGGAGAGCGCCCAACGGGGCTTCCGGCGGCCTGTCCAGAAGGGCGTTCAGCCGCGCAAGCTCGGTTTTTTCCGATTCCATAAGATAGACAAGGTCCAGGGCCGCCTGGGCGGTCTGGCTTTTGGCCTTCATCACGTCCACCAGGGCGGCCCGGTTTCCAGCGTAGGCCGACCCGGCAAGCGCGGCCATCGATTCCAGGGCGGCCTGATTCTGCCGGGCCAGCTCCTGCGCGCCCCTGAGGTAGTCAAGTTCATGAAAACTTGTGGTGACGGCGGTGACCATGTCCCGTACTGCTGCGTCGACGGCGATCCGGCCAGAAAGCGCGGCGGCCTGTGCGGCCCTTCTTGCGGCGGCGGTTTTTCCCGGAAGGGGGACGGCCTGGTTGATTGCCGCCGTCCATTTCTGATCGCCGGAGTCGCTCCACGCGCCCGGCCAGAAACCAAGGGACAACTGAGGATCGTTCCAGGCCCCGGCCACGGCCACGTTCCGCCGGGCCTCGTCAAGGGCCGCTTTTTTGGAGAGAATTAGAGGATTATGATCAAAGGCATAGGTTAGAAGATCTGTGAGGGCTACAGATTCGGCAAGGGCCGCCATTGATGCGCCGGGACCCTCACGTGCTGGTGATCGTGGTTGACCTGATGCTGCAGAGCCCGTCGCTGAAACGGCAAGGACGGCGAGGAAGGCCAGAAAAGCCGCGCCGGATAATGCCTTTTTCCGCCCCCTGATGCTTTTCAATTTGCGCCTCCTAAATTCATTAAATCCTACCTTGACGGTAGGATCTAAAAATAAGAGGACTAAAAACCTTGTCAACCTTGAACATCTTGCAAAAAAAACAAAGACAATTAAAAGTGTATTATAAATTCAGTACTCAGGCAACATTTTCAAACATGTTTTTAAGGCCAAAATTCCGTGAGCGTACGAAGGCTTGGTTTGCATGTACGTTTACGGCATTGTGAAGCGCTTTAACGCCCGCCATATTTTGATGCCATATTTTGATTGAAAGGACGCCTGATTGGCTGTATGGTGAACCCCATTAACAGCCTGTTGAAAACGGCTGGAAGTAAAGCCCGCCGAAAAACGATGAGTTGCAAGGCGCACGAAAAGCCAATGAGTCAAGCGTACTTTTCGTACGTGACGGAATTGGCTTTGAAGTGCGAACACTGCCAAATCGCATTTTTCGACGGGCTGTTAACGCAATAATGATGGGCCTGTAACAAGCCCCGGCTGTGAAGGCGTCAAAGAAGCATGGCGGCCCGGAAGTTTAAAGAAGTGCCCAGAAGGCGTTTCGGAAACCCTGCAAGGCCTTTCCAAAACCTGACCCGCAGACAAAAGGAGGAAACATGGAAGCCACGTTCAAGAGGATATTGGCCCCGGTGGACCTTTCGGACGTTTCGCCCGTAATGGTGCCTTTCATCAAGAGCATAGCCAAAAAGTGGGACGCGGAGGTTCATCTTCTGTTCGTGGTTCGGGTTCTGGAGCATTTTACGGCCATGTACGTGCCCGACATCTCCATCACCCGCCTGGAGCAGGAGATGGTGCAGGGAGCGGAAAGAAAGATGGAGGAGTTCATCCAGCAGCATTTCAAGGACATCCCGGTGGTAAAACCCAAGGTGGTCCTGGGGGATGCCTCCGAAGAGATTCTGAACCACGTGAACCGGGAAAAGATCGACCTTGTGATCCTTGGCACCCACGGGCGCAAGGGCCTGGAAAAACTCTTTTTCGGCTCGGTGGCTGAAAAGGTCGTCAAGACCTCGCCCGTGCCTGTGCTTTCCATCAACCCGTACCGCGCGCGCAAGGATCAGACAGCCGCAAAACCGTGAATCCTGAGCTTTACGGCGACTTTGTTCGAGGCCGCCGGGGCGGAATGGTTCAAAAACCCCGGCGGCCCCAAACATGGTATCTGCGCGCCCTTTGGAACCCATCTCAACCACGCGGCAGGCCTGCCTGCCGTCTCCCGCCTTAAAATCATTCATGCGCCTGCCCCTTGCGGCGGAAAATATTCCGTTCTTCAATTGATTAAAGATGAAAAGGCGACATGGACCAACTTTACGAAGCCATATGGAAACGGGCGAAAGAGATAGCGAAACGGTATCCGCCGCCTTCTTTTTACGATGAAAATTCGCGGGAATGCGCCTTTTCCAGAAGGTTTTTCGAAACCGACGAAACCGTGGGCGACCTCTACTCCTACGTTTCCGCACGAATCGACGATGACCTTGGTCACGGCCTTGACCACGTCACCAAGGTCACCCTGGACGCCGGGGCCCTGGTGCTCGCCGAGGAGGGCTCCGGGGGCGAGCCCGGCCATGAGGCCCTAAGAAGGCTCTTTCTGGTCCAGTGCGCGGGTCTTTTGCACGACATTGCCAGAAAGGAAAAAAACCACGCGGCCAAGGGCGCGGAAATGGCCGAAGATATTCTTTCCGGCTACGCGCTTACCGATTCCGAAAAGGCCGAGGTGTGCCAGGCCATTTCAAACCACGAGGCCTTCCGCCCCGTGAGCGCCGCCATCACGCCACGGGCCGGGCTTCTGTCGGACTGCCTTTACGACGCGGACAAGTTCAGGTGGGGGCCGGACAACTTCACCGATACGGTTTGGGCCATGATCTCCTTTTTCAAGGCCCCACTCTCGGTTTTTCTGGACCGTTACGCAGAGGGGATAGAGGGCATCATCCGCATAAAATCTACCTTCCGTTCCGTAACGGGAAGGCGCTTCGGCCCGGAGTTCATAGATACCGGGCTTTTGATGGGGGATGAAATTTACAGGATGCTAAAGGACGAATTTGAAGACAAAAATCATTGACGCAAGAAGCTTCAAAGTTTTTACTGTCCCTGTAAAAATCCAGGGGTGATTAAAAGACTTCTCGAAGGACATGGCCAGTGACCAGCCCGTCAAACACGTCGGTTAAAAGCCTCCGCATGGCAGTCATGCTCATTTTCCTGGCGGCCCTGCCCTTGTGCCTCTATTTTTCCACCCAAAACAACGGGTTCGTTGATTTCGACGACGATGTTTACGTCACTGCCAATCCTGTAACCTTGAAGGGTCTTTCGGGCGAGGGGCTTTCAGCGGCCCTGGGTTTTCCCGATTTTTCCTACTGGCAGCCAGTAGCCCTTTTGTCCCATCAGGCGGACGTGAGCCTTTTCGGGCCGAACCCCCGCCCCATGCACCTTGTAAACGCCCTTTTGCACGCTGTAAACACCCTCTTGCTCTTCGCCCTTCTTTACACGATGACGGGGGCTTTCTGGCGAAGCGCATTTGTGGGGGCCCTTTTCGCGGCTCACCCGGTAAACGCGGACACCGTGGCCTGGATTTCCGAGCGCAAGAACCTCCTGGCGGTGTTTTTCTGGTTTTCGGCCATCCTGTCCTACGCTTGGTACGTCAAAAAGCCTGAAGTCGCGCGCATGATTCCGGTGATCCTTCTGGCGGCCCTGGCCCTTGGCTCCAAGCCAGTGGCGGTCACCCTGCCCTTCACCCTTCTCCTGCTGGATTTCTGGCCCTTGAACCGCCTTTCCGGCAATTTTTGGAAGCGGGTGGCGGAAAAAATCCCCCTGTTCGTATTGACCTGCGCGGCGATAGCCCTTGGGCTTTTTTCCAGCGCCTCCTTCAACTCCGAAATTTCCGGCTCCTGGCCCCTCTGGCCGAGGCTCGCCCACGTCCCCGTAGCATTTGCGCGCTACCTTGAAATGGCCTTCTGGCCCCAAGGCCTGTGCGCCTTTCATCCCTTTCCCAAGTCCGTGGGCTTTTTTCAGGCCACAGGAGCGCTTGTGCTTCTGGCGTCCCTCATCTGTCTGGCCTGGAAGACCCGGCATCGAATGCCCTATCTCTTTTTCGGGATTTTCTGGTTTCTGGGAACCCTGGTCCCCTCAAGCGGCCTTGTGATGGCCGGCCACTGGGCCTCCGTGGCCGAACGCTACGCCTACGCGCCCTACGCGGGGCTTTTCGTGGCCGTGGTCTGGGGGGCGGCGCACCTTGCGGGCGGCTTCGGCAGAAAGGGACTGATCGGGGTCGGCGCAGCGGGTTTTGTCATGATCCTGTTTCTGGGGTATCTGGCAAACGCCCAGTCCGGGTACTGGAAGGGCTCGGAGACCCTTTTTTCGAGGTGCGTTGCGCTTTATCCCAACACGAACTACTTCGCCCTCACCCGCCTTGGGGCGGTTTACGCAAAAAAGGGCGGGACGAAAAACCAGGCCGAGGCGGAAAGGCTCTTTTCCCGCGCCCTGGCCGCAGGCCCGGACTTCGCCCTGGCGGAAACCCGCACCCGGATGGGAGGTCTCCTTATGGCCCAGGGCAGGACCGATGAGGCCATTGCTCATCTTGTGGCCGCCCGAACCATCGCGCCCCGTTACGTTCCCGCCCTCACGGGCCTGGGAGCGGCGTACCTTGAGGCGGGAAAAATCCCCCAGGCGGAAAAGGCCGCTCAGGCGGCCCTGGCGGAAAACCCGGATTCGGTGGAAGCCCTGATCCTTGCGGGCCTCATCCACGGGAGGAAATCCGCCTGCAAGCCAGCCCTGTCGCTTTTCGAAAAGGCCGCGCGCCTTGATCCGAATAACCCGGACGCGGCCTTTCATTACGCGGCAAGCCTGGGAGCCTTTGGAAAACTGAAGGAATCTGCGGACGAATTTAGAAGGACGCTCGCTCTGGACCCCGATTACCCGGAGGCCCAGGCAGGTCTTGCCGGAATCGAGACCCGGCGGGGGGAGCTTAAGGACGCCTCCCAAGCCTATTTAAAGGCCGTTTCCCTCAACCCGGAAGACTTCGCCCTAAAGGTCAATCTGGCCCAGGTCCTGCTTTCGACGGGCCGTTCCAACGAGGCCATAAGCCACTTCAAGGCCGCGCTTTCCATCAATCCGGGCTTCGCTCCGGCGCGTCTCGGCCTTGCCGACGCCCTCTCCGCCTCAGGAAAGAGCCGGGAGGCGGTTGGCGAGTATGAAAAAATCCTCGCGTCCGCCCCGGATGACATGGCTGCCCTTTACGGCCTTGCAAAAACCCTTGAAAAATCGGGATGCCTTGCCAAGGCCGCTTTTTATTACGAAAAGGCCCTTCTGATCAGACCAGGATGGGACGCGGTGAAAAGGCTGCTTGAAGGGATTAAGGGAAAGCCTGACAGGCCGGGGGCAGATTGCCCTTGAAAGCGCTCAAAAAACGAGATCCGCATGTTGTGCAAAAATCATCTGTAGGTTGGGTGACCCTGCCCTTGGGCTTAAACCACCCAACCTACAATGGATAACGGCTGCCATAAGCTATCATATCAACAGGAAATGATATAAGTTACCGCCGAAGACACTGCCGACCTTTTTCATCCCCCCGCTATAACAGCCGCAAGCTCATCGTGGATAAGGCCGTTGGTGGCGAGAATCTCCTGCTTGAAGGGGTTCCAGCCAGCCTGGGCGAAGTCCGTGACGTGGCCGCCAGCCTCGGTTAAAATGAGCGCCCCCGCCGCCGTGTCCCAGGGTTTCAGGCTTTCCTCCCAGAATCCGTCAAAACGCCCGCAGGCCACAAAACAAAGGTCCAGGGCCGCCGAACCAAGCCGCCGGACCCCCTGGGCCGCGCCCACGCAACGGGACAGCTTGTCGATGAGAGAGGGCAGGCGTTCCGAAAGGTCGTAGGGAAAACCCGTCACCAGAAGGCTTTCGTTTAAGGTGTCGTTGCGGGAAACCGATATTGCGCGTCCGTTAAGGGTCGCTCCCCTGCCTTTTTCGGCTATGAAAAGCTCCTGGGTTATGGGGTTGAAAACCAGCCCGAAAAGGGTGTCGCCCTCCGAGGTGAAGGCTATGGAAACCGAAAATATGGGCAGGTGGTGGGCGTAGTTGGTGGTGCCGTCCAGGGGGTCCACTATCCAGGAATACTGGCTTGGGGCCCCTATCTCGCCCTCCTCCTCGGCCAGTATGGAATGGCCGGGAAAGGCGAAACGGATGGTTTCCACGATTGCCGCCTCCGAGGCAGTGTCCGCCTCGGTCACAAGGTCTATGCCGCCCTTTTTCCGCACCGTGTGCATCCTGCCGAAGCGGTCCGTGAGAATCCGTCCGGCCTCGTAGGCCGCTGCAACCGCCGTGCGCCTTATGGCGTCTATCTCCATGTTGGATGTCTCCTTGGCATCTTTCAGTCATATCAGGGCATGGTTAAAAATTGCATGTACCATCCGATGATGGGCTTGCCGTAAAAAAGCGCGATCATGGCCCCTGAGGCGAGAAACGGCCCGAACGGAACCCTGAGCTTAACGCCTTTTTTCCGGGCGGCCATGAGCACAAGCCCCGCCGCCATGCCTATGAAGGCCGCAGCCATCAGGGTGAGAAGAGCCCCCTTCCAGCCCAGGAACGCGCCGACCATGGCCAGAAGGTCGCCGTCGCCCGCGCCCATGCCCTCGCCTCCGCGCACCAGCATGTAGGTCCGGCGCAGAAGGTAGATTCCGCCCGCGCCGGTAAGAGCTCCGATCAGAGATTCCATGAAGCCCATTTCCGGCAGCCAGCCCGAAGCCAGAAGCCCCACGGCCACGCCCGGAATGGTGATTATCATGGGGATGCGGAAAAAATCGAGGTCTATGAAGCTGACCACTATGAGGGCCGCCAGAAAGCAGAAATAGATGGCGGCTGCCGGGCTTCCGCCAAAATGCCGGAACGCGGCCACCGCAAAGAGACCTGCCGTAAGCTCCACCAAGGGGTAGCGCCACGAGATGCGGGTGCGGCAGTCCCGGCAGCGGCCCCGGAGAACCATGTAGCTTAAAAGCGGGATGTTGTCGTACCACCGTATGAGCGCCCCGCATTTGGGGCAGTGGGAACGGGCCCCCTCGGCCTTTGAGGGCGAGGGCCGGGGGTCGTCGTCCTTTATCTCTTTTCCGCAGTGGGGGCAGGCAATGGAAAGTATTTCCTTTTCGCAGTGCGGGCAAACAAGGTCGTCCGAGCCCATGAAGCGGCTGCGCGGAAGCCTGTGGATGGCCACGTTCAGGAAGCTCCCCACAACTATCCCGAAAAGAAAGGTGTAGGCGTAAAGAAAAAAGTCCAGGAAGTTTATCATGGCGCAATTTCCGGAAAAAGGGGTTGTTCGGGCGTATTTTTCAATATTCAGTTTAAGCCCGGCTAGTTTGTTCTTGTCAAGTCATGGTTCTGTTCTATAGTAACGGAAGGGACTTTTTATGGAAAAAACCTGGAGAAAATGATGGCGAAACCCGATACAGACGATCTGGTGGGACTTCTGGAAGACGAAGACGCCCACGAAGCTATTCCCACCACCCTGCCCCTCCTGCCAGTAAGGGACGTGGTGATCTTCACCCATATGATCCTCCCCCTTTTCGTGACCCGGGACAAGTCCGTGAGGGCCGTGGACGCGGCCATGAACAAGGACCGCTACATCTTTCTGGCCACCCAGATGGACGCGTCCCAGGAAGACCCCTCCTTTGACCAGATATACAAGGTGGGGGCCGTTGGGAGGGTGCTCCGGGTGCTGAAGCTGCCGGACGGCAGGGTGAAGATACTGGTTCAGGCCACCGCCAAGGCGAGGATTCTTTCCTTTGTCCACAAAAAGAGCCTGTTTCGGGTGAAGATCGAAAAGCTCGTGGAGGAGGAGTTTTCCGAAAACCTGGAACTCACCGCCCTCATGAGAAACGTCCGGGAGCAGTGCGAGAAGATTCTTTCCATGCGCGGCGAGCTTTCGGACGACGTGACCACAATTTTGAAGAGCATAGACCATCCGGGCCGACTGGCCGACCTGGTGGCGTCCAACTTGAATCTCAAGATCGAGGAGGCCCAGTCGGTTTTCGAGTTATCCGACCCCGTGGCCCGGCTCAACCGGGTGAACGAGCTTCTGATCCGGGAGGTGGAGTTGAGCTCCATGCAGGCCCGCATCCAGGAAAACGTCCGGGACGAGATAAGCAAGAGCCAGAAGGATTATTTTCTGCGGGAGCAGATGCGGGCCATAAAGGGCGAACTGGGGGAAGGCGACGAGCGGGCCCAGGAGGCCGACGACTACCTGAAACGCATCAAAAAGGCCAGGATGCCCAAGGAGGCCGAAACCGAGGCCGTGAAGCAGCTTAAGCGCCTGGAGCAGATGCATCCCGAATCCGCCGAGGCCCCGGTGGTGCGCTCCTACCTGGACTGGCTGGTGGAAATCCCCTGGTCCGTCTCCACAAAAGACGCCATCGACATCAAAAAGGCCCAGAAGGTTCTGGACGCGGACCATTTCGGCCTGGACAAGATCAAGGAGCGCATCCTGGAATACCTTGCCGTGCGCAAGCTGAACCCTTCCATGAAGGGCCCCATCCTCTGCTTCGTTGGCCCTCCGGGCGTGGGAAAAACCAGCCTGGGCCAATCCATAGCAAAAGCCATGGACCGCAAGTTTTTCAGGATGTCCCTGGGCGGGATAAGGGACGAGGCCGAAATTCGGGGGCACCGCCGCACCTACATAGGCGCGCTTCCGGGCCGCATAATCCAGGGTCTCAAAACCTGCGGGGCCAACAACCCGGTTTTCATGATGGATGAAATCGACAAGGTGGGAACCGATTTCCGGGGCGACCCCACATCGGCCCTGCTTGAAGCCCTGGACCCGGAGCAGAACAACGCCTTTTCGGATCACTACATCAACCTGCCCTTCGATCTTTCCAGGGTGATGTTCATCACCACGGCCAACATCACGGACACCATCCCCTACGCTCTTCTGGACCGGATGGAGATAATCAACCTTTCGGGCTACACCGAAGACGAAAAACTGGCCATCTCGCAAAAATACCTCATAGGCCGCCAGATCAGGGAAAACGGCCTGAAGGAAAAGGACATCACCATAGCCGACAGCGCCATAAAGAAAATGGCCACCGAGTACACAAGCGAAAGCGGGCTTAGGAACCTTGAGCGCGAGATAGGGACCCTGTGCCGAAAGGTGAGCCGCAAGATCGCCGAGGGCGAGAAAGGGCCTTTTTCCATAACCGGCAAAAACCTGGAAAAATACCTGGGCCTTCCCAAGTTCTTTCCCGAAATGGACCAGGACACCCCCCAGGTGGGGCTGGCCACAGGTCTTGCCTGGACCTACGCGGGCGGGGAGGCCCTGTACGTTGAAGCCACGGTGATGCGTGGAAAGGGCGAGCTGGTGCTTACCGGCCAGTTGGGGGAGGTAATGCAGGAATCCGCCAGGGCCGCCGTGAGCTACACCAGGGCCTACGCGGAAAAGCTCAAGATCGACCCGGACATCTTCGAGTCATACGATCTTCACATCCACGTGCCCGCCGGAGCCATTCCCAAGGACGGGCCGTCCGCCGGAGTGGCCATGGCCGTGGCCATGATCTCGGCCTTCACCCAAAGGCCGGTAAAAAACGACGTGGCCATGACGGGCGAAATTACCATCAGGGGCAGAATCCTTCCCATTGGGGGCCTGAAGGAAAAATCCATAGGAGCTCTCAGGGCCGGGATCAAGACCCTCATCATGCCGGAAAAAAACCGCAAGGAGCTTTCCGAGCTTCCCCCCGAAGTGCGCAAAAAAATGGTGTTCATGCCGGTCTCCCGCATGGATGAGGTTCTTCCAATGGTTCTTCTGCCGCCGCTGGCGAAAAAGCTCCCCCATCCGCCGCGCAAAAAGGGCGGCGACGGCGACGGCAGAAAGTGACTCCATCGCCATGCTGATTCTTGGGCTTGACACCACCGGGCGGTCCTTTTCCGTGGCGCTTTTAAACGACGGCGAGGTCTTGGGCGAGATCACCGAAAACGCCGCAAGGGGGCAGGCGGGGCTTGTGATGGACGCCCTTGAAAGGCTCTTTGACCTTACCGGGAAAAAACCCTCCGGCCTGGACGGCGTGGCGGTGACCAATGGCCCCGGCGGCTTTTCCGGCGTGCGCCTGGGCGTTTCCATAGCCAAGGGAATCTGCATGGGCGCGGAAAAACCGGCGGCCGCAGTTTCGAGCCTCGCCTGCCTGGCCTTCCAGGCAATGGAGCCGGTGGGCGCCGTGTGGGCCGTGCTGGACTGCCTCAGAAACGAGGTCTACGCGGCCTCCTACGTTTTTGGCCCCGAAGGCCCGGTTGAAACAAGCGCGGCTTCCGTGATGAAACCAGGGGAACTGGCGGAAAGCCTGTCCGGCCCCTGTGTGCTGGTGGGCGACGGGGCCGTAAAATACGCGGGCCTTCTGACCGGCGATGGAAAGGCGCGGTTGGCGGACGAATCGAGCCACACCATAAGGGCCTCGTCAGTGGCCATCCTGGGAAGCCGCCTGCTTCCTGCTGCGGAACCGGATTCCGCCGACCTTCTGGGTCCGTTATATTTGAGGCTCTCTGACGCCCGGCTTCCCGAAAAGCCCCTTTGCTGAAGAATCGCGCCACGCCGCACCAAAGTTGACAGGGCGCAGGGTTTTGGCTTAAAATGAATCGAATAAAATCATAAGGAAAGGACCCGGTAAAAACAGTGGCGGACAACAAGGAAACAGGAAACAGCGAGAAATATGAATGGGCCGACCCACCGGCAAGCACGCCCTTTCCCATAGCGAAGGACGGTTACTCGTATATAGCGGCGGCGGCCTTCATCACCCTGGTGCTTGCGCTTCTGCACCTGCCCTTTCTGGCCTTTTTGAGCCTTCTTACCACCGTGGCCGTGTGCCTTTTCTTCCGGGACCCGGACCGGCTCATCCCCACCGACCCCGGCGCACTGGTGGCCGCCGCCGACGGCAGGATAATATTTGCCGGCCTCGTGGACGAAAACCCCTTTCTGCCAGGACAGGTGCTGAAAATTTCCACCTTCATGTCCGTGGCCAACGTCCACGTCAACCGTTTTCCGGTCACCGCCACCGTGGAAAAGGTGGTCTACACCCCCGGCGACTACATGGTGGCCAGCCACCCCAAGGCCAGCCTGGAGAACGAGCACAACGCAGTATATCTCAAGGATGAAAACGGAAAAAGGCTCTGCGTGGTTCAGGTGGCGGGCCTGATCGCAAGAAGGATCCGCTCCAACGTGAAGCCGGGCGACAGGCTCCTTAGAGGCCAGCGCTTCGGGCTCATCTGTTTCGGAAGCCGCGTGGACCTCTATCTTCCGCCCGAAACCAGGCCCACGGTAAACGTCGGCGACGTGGTGAGGGGCGGAACATCCATTCTCGCAAAAATCTGACGGATCAGGGCGGCAGGAACGGTTTTCCGAATCTGGCGCCGGTTTCATAATTCTCCCCTCCGGGAGTCGGCTAAAAAGGTGCAAGCAATGAACGCCATGAAAAAAAGAAGACGCCCGAAGTCCGAAGAGCGGCGCAGGGGAATCTACCTCATTCCCAACCTCGTGACCTCGCTCAACATGTTCTGCGGCTTTTTCGCCATCATTGCGGCCCTTGACGGCCATTACTTCAAAGCCGCCGTCGCCGTGATAATTGCGGGAGTCTTCGACAACATGGACGGCAAGATCGCACGGGCCACCAACACGACCAGCAAGTTCGGCGTGGAGTACGACAGCCTTTGCGACCTGGTTTCCTTCGGCGTGGCCCCGGCGATAATAATGTACCTGTGGGCCCTGCAGGATTTCGGGCGCGTGGGCTGGCTCGTGGCCTTCCTGTTCATGGCCTGCGGAGCCTTGCGGCTGGCCCGCTTCAACACCCAGGTTGGGGTGGTGAGTTCCGACCACTTCGTGGGCCTCCCGATCCCTGCGGGCGCGGGCATGTGCATGGTAACGATATTGATGTGCTACTGGCTGGAACTTTCCACGGACGCCAGTCCCGTACCGCCCCAGCCGGTTCTCATTCTCATCCTCATGTTCGTGCTGGCCTTCTTGATGGTTTCCAACATCAGCTACGACAGTTTCAAACACAAAGACCTTGCGACGAAAAAAAGGAGCTTCTCCACCCTGTCATTGGCGCTGGTCCTTATGGTGTTTATAGCCTACAAGCCATCGCTGGTGCTCTTTATAATTGGCGCGACATACGTTCTTTCAGGCCCGCTGGGGGTATTGAGGCGCAGGTTCTTCGCGCCCGCCATGCCGCCGGAGCAGGAGAAGAGCCCGACTCCGCTTGCCTGAGCACCGGTTTTTACGGATGAACGCCGCAGGCTTTAAGGGCCTGCGGCGTTTTCGCATTTCAAACCCCTGATGTTTCCCGGCTGGCGGGAATTTTATCCCTCTCATTTTAAACTTGCGTTGGGGCCGAAAATCGGGATAATGAAACCATCCGACCGGGCAGGGTAACCCGGATCGGAAATTTTTTTTAGCAGCTTGAATAAAACGCGAACTGCTTTGTCAGACTTCGTTGGGCGAGGCGTCGCGTACTTTTAGTACGCGTCCTTCCCGCCCTTCTTGTCTTCCTCGCATTTCATCGTTTTTATACAGGCTTTAAATCCAGCCACTTCCAATGGCTGCTTTGGAGAATCAATCATGGGAAAAACGTACAACATAGCCGTGATCGGCGGCGACGGAACAGGCCCGGAGGTTGTGGCCGAGGGGCTCAAGGTTTTGAACGCGGTTGCGGCCAAGGAAGGCTTCACCCTTGATCTTACATATTATCCCCTGGGCGGCGAGCACTACAAGAAAACCGGCGAAATCCTCCCCGAAGGAATCACCGAAAAGCTCGCGTCCCACGACGCCATTTTCCTTGGAGCCATAGGGCACCCGGACGTAGCACCCGGAATCCTTGAAAAGGGCATTTTGCTGAACCTTCGTTTCGGCCTCGATCAATACATAAACCTTCGCCCCGTGAAGCTCTACGAGGGCGTGGCCACCCCGCTGAAGGACAAGGGCCCGGCTGACATAGACTTCGTGGTGGTGCGGGAAAACACCGAGGGCCTCTACGCCGGGGCGGGCGGGGTCCTCAAGAAGGGCACCAGGGACGAGGTGGCGGTCCAGGAGTCCATCAATACGCGCAAGGGCGTGGAGCGCTGCATACGCTACGCCTTCGAGTACTGCAGGAAGCGCAACAAGGGCAAAAAACTCACCCTCTGCGGCAAGACCAACGTGCTCACCTTCGCCTTCAATCTATGGGAACGCGTCTTCAACGAGGTGGCCAAGGAATACCCGGACATAAAAACCGACTACGCCCACGTTGACGCCACCTGCATGTGGATGGTGAAAAACCCGGAGTGGTTCGACGTGATAGTGACCGACAACATGTTCGGCGACATAATCACCGACCTTGGAGCCATGATCCAGGGCGGCATGGGTATTGCGGCGGGAGGCAACATCAATCCCGAAGGAGTCTCCATGTTCGAGCCCATCGGCGGCTCGGCCCCCAAGTACACCGGCATGGGCGTGATAAACCCCATCGCGGCCATTTCGGCGGGCCAGCTCATGCTGGAAACCCTTGGCGAGGACAAGGCGGCGGCCCGCATCGAAAAGGCCGTGGCCAGGGCGCTTAAGGACGACATAAAAGACGTCGGAGCCGGGAAAATGGGCTATTCCACCTCCCAGGTTGGGGATCTGATAGCGAAATACGCCACGGAATAAAAGCCCGGATAAAAACGCGAACAAGCTAACATAAGGTATCTTCGCCATGTCGAAAAAATTCAATGTCGCGGTTGTTGGCGCAACGGGCGCGGTTGGAAACCAGATGATCGACTGCCTAATGGAGCGCAGCTTTCCCGTAAACCAGGTGAAGTTTCTGGCCTCGGCCCGCTCCCTTGGCCGCACCCTCAAGTGGTACGGAGAAGATCAGCCCGTGGAGGTTCTGGACGAGAACTCCTTTGCGGGCGTCGACATCGCCATTTTTTCGGCGGGAGGAAGCACCAGCCAGCGCTTCGCGCCCATAGCGGCGACAGCCGGGGCCGTGGTGGTGGATAACTCTGCGGCGTGGCGCATGGACCCGGACGTCCCCCTGGTGGTGCCCGAAGTCAACCCCCACGCGGTTGCCGGTTACACCAAAAAGGGCATCATCGCCAATCCCAACTGCTCCACCATACAAATGGTGGTGGCCCTGGCCCCCATTCACCGCAAGGCGGGCATAAAACGCATCGTGGTTTCCACCTATCAGGCGGTTTCCGGAACGGGCCAGAAGGCCATTGAGGAACTCAAAGCCCAGGTGATGGCCTGGGCTGCGGGCCTGCCCATGGAAAACAAGGTCTATCCGCACCGCATCGCCTTCAACTGCCTTCCCCACATAGACGTTTTCTGGCCCAACGGCTACACCAAGGAAGAGATGAAGATGGTGCTGGAAACCCAGAAGATAATGGAAGACAAGGACATCGCGGTCACGGCCACAACGGTCCGGGTTCCGGTCTTTTACAGCCACTCCGAGAGCGTGAACATCGAAACCCGCAAGAAGATCACTCCCGCCGAGGTCAGGGAGCTCATGGCCAAGGCCCCCGGAGTCAAGCTCGTAGACGACCCCGAAAACAAGGTCTATCCCATGCCCATCGATTCTGCGGGCCAGGACCTGACCTTCGTTGGCCGCATAAGGGAAGACGAGAGCATAGACAACGGCATAAACATGTGGATCACCGCCGACAACATCCGTAAGGGCGCGGCCACCAACGCTGTGCAGATAGCCGAAATACTGGCCGAGAAGTATCTTTAGGAAGTCATGGTTTCCGGGCTTCCGACTTTCCGGCAGCGCCTTTTTTCCGTGTCGTAAAACCGCACCCGTGACGCAGAATTTAGACGCTGCGTCACGCGCACCACAAGGAGCCGTATCAAAGTGGACCGCATTCCCATCACTCCCCAGGGACTCGAAGTTCTCAAGGCCGAACTGACCAGGCTGAAGACCGTTGACCGGCCCGAAAACATCCTTGCCATCGAAGTCGCCCGCGCGCACGGCGACCTTTCCGAAAACGCCGAATACGCGGCGGCCAAGGAGAAGCAGAGTTTCATCGTTGGCCGGATCCAGGAGCTGGGGCACAAGATCGGCCACGCGGAAGTGATAGACCCGGCCAAGACCTGCAAGGACAAGGCCCTATTCGGAAACACGGTGGTCCTGGAAAACGTGGATTCGGGCGAAGAGGTCCGTTACCAGATGGTGGGCCCGGACGAGAGCGACATCAACAACGGCAGGATTTCCGTCACGTCCCCGCTGGGAAAGGCCTTGCTTGGTAAAAAGGTGGACGACGAGGTGAGCGTCCAGGCCCCCAACGGAACCAGGCGCTATATCATAGTGGAAATCGAGTGAGGCAGGCTTGACCCAAGCTGAAACGAACGCCCCCGTGGGGCTGTCCCTTCATCGGGATGGCCTTTCGGGGGCGTTTTTGTTTCGCGGGAAAACAAAAACCAAAGAAGCTGGATCGAAGCCTGCCTATCAGTCTTAATATTCGCGATGAAGTGCAAGGCGCGCAAGCGAGTGGCGAGGGAGCGTACCCGCCGAAGAAATCGCAGAGTTCTTCGGCTAATCAGGCTGGCTGTACGTGACCGCCTTTTCTGTGACGCCTGACACAGCAGTTCGCGTTTTTAGACAGGCTTCTAAAAAAACCAGAAAGAGGCGATCCCCGCACTAACCACCGGAATGGTGAAATTGTCGTTTATTGTCTGGCTGAAAAGCTCGGTGGCGGCTCCTGCCGCAGCCGTAACAATACACGCGGTAATCATGCCGGAAAAAGACAGGCCCCCGTCCACAATGCTCAATAAAACCACCAGGGAAAGCAGCGAGGACACAAAAAACGCGGTCGTCCCGGCAACGCTCTTTTCATGCCAGAGTTTTAGCCTGCCATAGCGCCGCCCGATCACCGAGGCAGCCGGGTCTCCAATGGCCAGGACCAGTATTCCCATTTCCAGCGCCGTCTTGGGAGCTATTGCGGTCATGAGAAAAAGGGCCGCCACGTACCAGGTGGATGCGTTGATTTCAAACCGCTCCTTTGGCCTTGAAATGAGGCCGAAAACCCGGTCCACCAGAAAATCGTTCCATTTGTCGGAAAACCTGCGAGAAATTTCAAGGCTCGTGAAAACCGCGAGAATGGACCCCAGGATGACGAGGGCCTGATGCTTGGTTAAAAGCGTCTCGTAGAGGGAAACCGCCAGAACCCCGTTGAATACGTGAAAGACGTTGCGGTAATAATTGGTGGGCTTGAGGTTTCGGAGCTTCATGGCCGTGGGCGAGGCCCCCACCGCCACGAGTTGCCTGTAGATGCGCTCGTAGGTTCGGGAGAGGCTTCCGCGCATGTCTTTTATGCGCTGGCTCTCGTTTATGTGGGAGAGCTCGCCGGAGTACTCCGAGAGCTTTTTTCCGGCCTCGTCCATGAGCTCGGCCAGGCTCTCGTGGGTTTCCGAGAGGCTTTTTCCCGCCTGGCTTGCGGCATGTGAAATATCGCGGCTTATGTTGGCGGCCTTTTCCCGCCACGTGGAATCGTGCGGGCGGGGTTTTTGCAGCTTCACTATGAACCCGAAAAGGTCCTTCGCCACCGATCCGGCAGTCTTTTCAACGGGTTGATCCTCTTTTTCTTCCATCGCGCCCGGCTTTTCCCTGAAAGGTTCTCCGTCAGCCAACCTGAAAAGGCTCTGTGGGCGTCTGGAATGCCGCTTGGTATCCCGGCTGATGCCGCCTCGACGCAACCTTGCCCACGGCCAGACGAATAGAACATCCGCTCGGATTATTCAAGCGCTAACATTGAAGAAACCGCCGGAAACATGGTTCCGTTATGTAAAAAAACGCCCCGTCCGATTTTCGGACGGGGGCGTTTTTTTGACACGATAACTTTTTCAGGAAGAGTCTTGCCCGACTCTTTAAAACAGCGGCTTTAAAGCCTGGATAAAAACGATGAAATGCAAGGAAGGCGAAAAGCCAATGAGGGAGCGTACTCTTTTCGTACGTGACCGAAATGGGCTTTGATGCCTGACACAGCAATTCGCGTTTTTAGACAGGCGACTAGTTGATCTGGATACCTCCGGGCTGCGGCGCCTCCACCGACTTGGTCATGACGCAGCCCAAGGGCACGTCCTCGCCCGCGAAGAGGCTTTCTCCCTCCTTTAAAACCAGGGCCTTTTCCAGCACGTCGTCCATGTTCTTGACCAGGCTCACCTTCACCTGGCTCAGGATGGCTTCGGGGATGTCCTTCAAGTCCTTCTCGTTTTCGTCCGGAACCAGGACTTCTTTTATGCCGGCCCTGTGGGCCGCGAGGATTTTCTCCTTAAGGCCGCCTATGGGCAGGACCCTTCCGCGCAGGGTGATCTCGCCGGTCATGGCCAAGTCCCGGCGCACGGGCCTGTTGGTGAGGGCCGACACCAGGGATGTGCACATGGTAATCCCGGCTGAAGGCCCGTCCTTGGGAATGGCCCCTTCAGGGATGTGGATGTGGATATCAATGGTCTTATAAAAATCCGGCTCAAGGCCAAGCCTTCTGGTGCGCGAACGCACGTAGCTCGCTGCCGCCTGGGAGGATTCCTTCATCACGTCGCCCAGTTTTCCGGTGACTATGACGTCGCCCTTGCCGGGCATGGTGATGGTTTCCACCACCAGTATCTCGCCGCCCACCTGGGTCCAGGCTAGGCCTGTGACAAGGCCCACCCGGTCGTTCTCCTCCACCTGCCCGTAGCGGAACTGGGCCGGACCAAGGAGTTCCTCAACGGTCTCCTCGGTGATTTTGATCTCACCCTCGCCCAGGTCCTTCCTGGCCACCTTGCGGGCGAGCTTTCTGCACACCGAGCCGATTTCCCGCTCCAGGTTGCGGACTCCCGCCTCCCGCGTATACTTGCGGATGATGGCGTTTACGGCTTCATCCGTGAAGTTCACCCTCTCCTTTTCCAGGCCGTTGGTTTCCGCCTGCTTGGGAATGAGGAAGCCGCGCGCTATGTGGAACTTCTCGAACTCCGTGTAGCCCGGAATCCTTATGATCTCCATGCGGTCCTGCAGGGGCATCGGGATGTCGTGCAGGGTGTTGGCCGTGGTTATGAAAAGGATGTCCGAAAGATCGTAATCGCAATCCATGTAATGATCGTTGAAGGAGTTGTTCTGCTCCGGGTCCAGGACCTCCAGGAGGGCGGCTGACGGATCGCCCCGGAAATCCATGCTCATCTTGTCCACTTCGTCCAGGCAGAAAACGGGGTTGGACACCCCTGCCTTTTTGAGGGACTGGATGATCTTGCCGGGCATCGCGCCTATGTAGGTGCGCCTGTGGCCCCTTATTTCGGCCTCGTCCCGCACGCCGCCAAGGGAGAGTCGCACGAATTCGCGGCCCGTTGCCCTGGCCACGCTTTTGGCTATGGAGGTCTTACCCACGCCCGGAGGCCCCACGAGGCAGAGGATGGGACCCTTGATCTTCTTCACCAGGGCCTGAACCGCCAGGTATTCCAGGATGCGTTCCTTGGGCTTTTCAAGGCCGTAATGGTCCTGGTCCAGGATCAGTTCGGCTTCCCCGATGTCCGTGCGGACCTTGGTTTTCTCGAACCAGGGAATGGCCAGAAACCAGTCGATGTAATTGCGGACCACCGTGGCCTCGGCGCTCATGGGGCTCATGAGCTTCAATTTCTTGAACTCCTGGCGCACCTTGGTGGCCGCCTCCTTGGACATCTTCTTTCTCTTGATCTTCTTTTCCAGCTCGTCCAGTTCGCCGCCCTGGTCGTCGTCGCCCATTTCCTTGCGGATGGCCCGCATCTGCTCGTTTAAGTAGTACTGGCGCTGGGTCTTTTCCATCTGCTCCTTGACCCGGCCCTTTATGCGGTGCTCCATCTCGTTTACGGCGATTTCCGAGCGCATGAGCCGAAGGAGAAGCGTTAGCCTCTCGGAGGGCGCGAAAGCCTCCAGAAGCCTCTGCTTGTCCTCTATCTTGAAGGAAAAGTGCGCGGCCACCGTGTCGGCGAGCTGGGACGGATCGACGATTGATGTAATGTTCTGCAAAAGGTCCTTGGGCACGTTCTTGTTGATCTTGGCGTAGGACTTGAACGTGGCCATTATCATGCGGTTCATGGCTTCGCTCTCGGTGTCGCTCATGGCGACTTCGCCCATGAGTTCCAACTCCACCGTGAAATGGGGGTCCTGCCCCACGAAGTCGGTGATCCTGCCCCTGGCCTTGCCCTCCACAAGGGCTTTGACTGTTCCGTCGGGAAGCCTCAAAAGCTGCAAAACGTTCCCCACGGTACCCACGGTGTGGATGTCTCGGGGGCCGGGGCGGTCGATGGAGGCGCGTTTCTGGGTGGCCAGAAAGACCTGCTTATCGCGTCCCATTGCAGCGGTAAGGGCATTGATCGAATGTTCCCGCCCCACGAAAAGCGGCACCACCATGTGGGGAAACACGACGATATCCCGAAGCGGCAGAAGCGGCAGCCTCATGCGTTCCTCCGGTTCTTCCTGGTCTTTTTTCTTGGTGATTCCGAACATGTCTTACGCACCCGCTTTTTGGGTTGATGGGCAAAAGATACCGTCAACAACCCGGAGATGATGAAACCTTCCGTGAAACCCGCCTCTAAATGCCGTCAAACCGCTTTTTTCCGGCCTTCCGCCAACCCTATAAAGGCCCACCATGCAGCCTGGATAAAAATGATGAAATGCAAGGAACGCGAGAATCCAATAAGGGAGCGTACTCTTTTGTACGTGACCGCAATTGGATTTGAAGTGTGACACAGCAGTTCGCGTTTTTAGACAGGCTGCGCTGTCAGGCTTTCTTTTTACTCTGTTCGTATAATAAGATCGGCGCTTCATTATTCAAGATCACTTCCTCGGCCACAACGCATTCTTTTACGTTCTGGGCGGAAGGAATCTCAAACATTATGTCGAGCATGGCCTTTTCCAGGATGGCCCTGAGTCCGCGAGCCCCGGATTTCCTGGCAAGGGACTTGGAAGCCACTGCGGCCAAGGCCGTATCGGTGAAGCGGAGTTTCACGCCCTCCATCTGGAAGAGCTTCTGGAACTGCTTCACCAGGGCGTTTTTGGGCTCGGTGAGAATGCGCACGAGGCTTTGCTCGTTCAACTCGCCAAGGGTGGCCAGAACCGGAAGCCTGCCGATGAATTCGGGGATCATGCCGAATTTTAAAAGGTCTTCTGGCTCCACGTTCAAAAGAAGCTCGCCCATGCTCTTTTCGGAACGGTCGCTCATCTTGGCGCCGAATCCTATGACCTTTTCGCCCATGCGCCGGGCGATCACCTCTTCAAGGCCGTGAAAGGCCCCGCCGCAGATGAACAGGATGTTGGTGGTGTCCACCTTCACGAAGTCCTGCTGAGGGTGCTTGCGGCCCCCCTTGGGCGGAACCGAGGCCATTGTGCCTTCGATGATCTTCAACAGGGCCTGCTGCACGCCCTCGCCGGAAACGTCGCGGGTTATGGAGGGGTTGTCGCTCTTTCTGGCGATCTTGTCGATTTCGTCGATGTAGACGATGCCCTTCTTGGCCCGCTCCACGTCGTAATCGGCGTTCTGGAGAAGGGCCAGGATGATGTTCTCCACGTCCTCGCCAACGTAGCCCGCCTCGGTTAAGGTGGTGGCGTCGGCGATGGTGAAGGGGACATCCAGGAACCGGGCGAGCGTCTGGGCCAAAAGGGTCTTGCCGCTTCCCGTGGGGCCGATTAAAAGCACGTTGGATTTCTGAATCTCCACGTCGTTGGTGTCCGTGGTGGATTCGAGGCGCTTGTAATGGTTGTGGACCGCCACGGAGAGGATGCGCTTGGCGTGCTCCTGCTCTATGACGTACTCGTCCAGCATCGCCTTTGTTTCCTTCGGACTGGGAATGCCCTTGGCGTCCCCTTTCCGCGCGGGCTTCTTGTCCGTTTCCTCTGCGATGATGTCGTTGCAAAGCTCGATGCACTCATCGCAGATGTAAACAGCGGGGCCCGCGATGAGCTTTTTGACTTCTTCCTGATTCTTTCCGCAAAACGAGCATCTCAAATGATCGTTCACGTCCCCTTTTTTCGCCATGGAACCGGTCTCCGAAAGACAAGGAAGGTGGTGACGGAATAAAAGCGGAAAAAGACGCCTTATCTTTTCCCGTAAAGACTTCAGACACTATAGTAACGATTTTTTCCTTTGGCAAGCCTTACGAAACAACAGATGGAGCGGGACGCCGCACGCGGCCCCGTTGGATAAAAACCTCCGGGGCCGCGCGGGCTTTGACTGGCAAGGGCTCACTTTTGCGCGATTATTGCGTCCAGGTCGGCCCTGTTGGTTATCACGTGGTCTATGATGCCGTATTCCTTGGCCTCCAGGCCGCTCATGAAATAGTCGCGGTCGGTGTCCTGCTCGATCTTTTCCAGGGGCTGGCCGGTGTGGTTCACCAGTATTTCGTTCAGGGTCTGCCTCATGCGAAGGATTTCCTTGGCCTGGATGGCGATGTCCGTGGCCTGGCCCTGGAACCCGCCCATGGGCTGGTGTATGAGGATTCGGGAATTGGGCAGGCTGTAGCGCTTGCCCTTGTTTCCCGCCGTGAGGAGAATGGCCCCCATGCTGGCGGCCTGACCAATGCAGACGGTTGTAATGTTGGGCTTGATGTAGGCCATGGTGTCGTAAATGGCCATACCGGCGGTAACGCTTCCGCCGGGCGAGTTGATGTAGAAGTTGATGTCCTTGTCCGGGTCTTCGGACTCCAGGAACAGGAGTTGGGCGATTATGAGATTGGCGACCTCGTCGTAAACCGGGGTTCCCAGAAAGATGATCCGGTCCTTAAGGAGTCGGGAATAGATGTCGTACGCCCGCTCGCCCCTGCTGGTCTGCTCCACCACCATTGGAATGAGGGTCATGTCTCCTCCGATCCGAAAAAGGTTTTGATGCCGATAAACCGCCAAACCATCAGGACTAAGAAGCAGTTGCCTCTTCGAGAACCGGCTCTACCTCTTCAATGGTTGCGCCTGCTCTCAACTGCTTTAGGACCTCTTTTTGCAAAAGGGTGTGTACGAAGGCTTCCAGGCGGTCCTGGTCGCCCTGGTAGAAGGCCTTGATGCGGTCTGCGGGAAGGTTCAGGCTCTTGGCCATGTCGTCGAAGGCCGCGTCAATCTCGCCGTCCGGGAGGGTCGTCCCAAGCTGTTCGATGAGATGATCCAGCACGATGTAGCGCCTCACCTGCCTCTCGGCGGTCTCCATGTACCGGGCCGCCAGCATCTCCCTGGTGATTCCGAGGTCGGAGAGCTTCACCTCCTTGTGCTCCAGGGTCTTCTCGTAATCCTCAACCATAAGGTCCATCTCGCGTTGGACTAGGCATTCGGGGGTCTCGAAGGGGGTGCGGTCAAGAAGGGCCTGGTAGATCTGCTCGTCCAGCTCCTGCTCGCGGCGCTTGTCGTAACCGTCCTGAAGGTTCTTGCGGATGATGTCCCTGAGATCGCCGATGGTTCCGAAGGGCCCCAGGGTTTTTGCGAACTCGTCATCGGCTTCGGGAAGGATCTCCTTCCTGATGTCTTTGACGGTGATGGAAAACTCGACTGTTTTTCCGGCCATTTCCTGGTTGAAATAGTCCTCCGGGAAAGACACGGGGAATACCCTGGTTTCGCCCTTCTTCATGCCGGTGACGCCTGCCTCGAAGTCCTTCACCACCTTGCCCGCGCCGATCTGGAGGCTGAAGTTGTCGGTTTTGGCGAAGTTGGGATCATTCGCGTGCTCGCCCACGCCCTCGTAGCAGATGAGGACGAAATCATCGTGCTGGGCCGCCCTGTCCTCTTCCAGGGGAATGAGCTTACTCATGTTCTTGCGGAGCATCTCGATCTGGATTTCGATTTCCTTATCGGTGGCCACGTAGTTGGTCTTTTTCAGGCTAAGGCCGGAAACGTCTATGGTCTCGATGGGCGGAAGGGTTTCCAGGTCGGCGGCGTAGTCGTAGGACTTGCCCTGTTCAAACACGGGCGGGTCCACGTGGGGGCGGCCCACGACCTTCAGCTTGGTCTCGGTGATGGCTGCGGGCAGGCTGTCGCCGATGATGGCCTGGGTCACCTCGTCCTTGATCTCTTCCTTGTACATTCTCTCGATGACCGAACGGGGGGCCTTGCCGGGACGGAAGCCCTTGATTTTCGACTTCTTGGATATGGCGGAGATAACCTTTTCCAGCTTTTCCGTAACGGTTTCGGCGGGAACCGAAACGTGAAGAATCTTTTTGACGGTGCTTACATCGGTGACGGTTACTTGCATTGTTGAAAAATCCCTTTCTTGGCCTTTTACGGCTTGATTTTGAGGCATAAATCAGCTTCGGCGAAAAAACCGCCGGTGGTTTCCGTGGGGAAAAAACCCGCAAGCTTTATGGGCTATTGCCCGGAGCGCCATGAATGCGAGAGAGGAGACTCGAACTCCTACTCCTTACGGAACTGGATCCTAAGTCCAGCGCGTCTGCCATTCCGCCACTCTCGCGCGCTTACGGCAATATAATAACGGTAAGGCCGTTTCGCCAGCCCCAAGCGGGCTTTTCGGCTTAAACGATATTAACTAATAGGCGGCCTGTAGGCTGTCAAGGACAATCTGGGGACAGGAAGACTACGATAAGGGAGGATGCGTGTGAAGGTCGGAGGCGGGCGGCGGTCAGTCGGGCCGGACCAGCCCCAGCCGCTTCATGCGGTAGCGCAGGACCCGCTCGGAGATGCCCAGTTCGCGCGCGGCCTGGGTCTGGACGTGCCCGGTCTTTTCCAGGGCGGATATGATGAGGCGCTTTTCAGCCTCGGCCAGAACGGCGTCCAGCCCGGCGCTTTCCGTGGAAAGCCCCTCGCAGGACTGGTTGGCCCCGTGAAGGAGGTAGCCCGGCAGGTCCTCCGAGGAAAGGTTTTCAGTGCGGCACAGCACCACGGCGTTTTCCACGAGGTTGGAAAGCTCCCTCACGTTTCCCGGAAAGGGGTGCCTTATGGCCGCGTCGTAAAAATCCTTGGTTATTCCCTTTATGGTCTTCTTGTGTTGATCGGCGAACTTTTTAACGAAATGGCGCAACAGGGCCGGGATATCCGCCACCCGGTCACGCAGGGGCGGCAGGGATACGGTGACCACGGCGAGCCTGTAATAGAGGTCCTCCCTGAAACTGCCGTCGGCCAGGGCACGCACAAGGTCCCGGTTCGTTGCCGCCACCAAGCGCACGTCCGCCTTCTGGACGGCGTTTCCCCCCAGCCTCTCGAAGGTCCTTTCCTGGAGAAAGCGCAAAAGCTTTACCTGGACCGAGGGAGGCAGGTCCCCCACCTCGTCCAGAAACAGGGTGCCCCCGCCCGCCGCCTCCACCTTGCCGGTTCTGCGCCCAACGGCCCCGGTGAAGGCCCCCTTTTCATGGCCGAAGAGTTCGCTTTCCAGGAGGGTTTCGGGAAGAGCCGCGCAGTTTAAAGCCACAAACGGCCCCTTTGACCTGGCGCTTCCGGCGTGAATGGCGCGGGCCACAAGCTCCTTGCCGGTTCCCGATTCGCCCAGCACCAGGACCGTTGCCTCTGTGGCCGCCACACGGTTGATCTTGTCGTAAACCTCGCGCATGGGCAGGCTGTCGCCCACCATCTCAGGCGCGCCGCCTTCCCGGAGGCGGCTTTTGAGGTCCTGGTTTTCCCGTACCAGGCGACGAATTTTTTCGGATTTTTCCAGGAGCACCAGCAGATGCTCCAGGTCCACGGGCTTGGTGAGATAGTCGAAGGCCCCGGCCTTCATGGCGCTCACCGCGTCGGTTACGGACGAATAGGCGGTTATGAGGATGACGTGGAGTTCAGGATCGACCGCAAGGGCCTTCATGGCAAGCTCCAGGCCCGTCATGCCCGGCATCCTGTGATCGGTAAGGAGGCAGTCGCAGCCGTCCTCCACAAGGGTCTTTAAGGCGGAAACTCCGTCTGCGAAGCCACGGGCCTCGTAGCCGTGCTCGGAAAGGGCCTCCACAAGCATTTCTCTCTGGACAGGCTCGTCGTCTGCAACAAAAATGCGCATGGTGCTCCTTGGGCGGGAAAGTGGCCTATATCGATCAGCCCTTATAGGGACGAAAAAAAATCGCTGGAAGTGTCAGGCAAGGGGAATGCGTATGGTGGACACGGCTCCGGCCGACTGTTCCCTGTTGGCCAGGGAAAGCGTTCCTCCGTGCTCGCGCACCGAGGCCAGGGCCGTGGCGAGTCCCAGCCCGCTGCCCCTGACCTTTGTTGTATAGAACGGTTCAAAGGCCCTGTCCAGGGCTTCTGCGGTGAATCCGGGCCCGGAATCGGTAACGGTCATTAAAAGCACGCCTTCGGAAGACGACACCGAAACAGATACCGAGCCGCCCTCGTTGGAGGCGTCAACTGCGTTTTTCACCAGGTTGGCCAGGGCGCGGAAAACCTTTTCCTGGTCCAGGCGAGCCATGATGGGCGAGGCAGGCCTTTCCACGGCAAGCACCACGTTTTTCTGGGCCGCCTCCTCCCTGTAAAGGGCGGCCACCCTTTCCACCAGGTCGGCGGCGTCGGTTTCGGAAAGGCTCAGGCGGGGGGCGCGGGCGAGGTTCAGAAATTCCTCCACTATGCCGTTCAACCTGCCTATTTCGCTTCTTATGACCCCTGAAAGCCGCCTGAAGCGCTCCTGGTGAGCGGGCTCCACCGCCACCTCCCTTGAGAGCCTGCCCACCGTGAGGGAAATGGCGTTCAAGGGGTTTCGCACCTCGTGAGCCACCTGGGCCGCCATCTGGCCGAGGGAGGCTAGGTGCCTTGTGCGGCGCACGTCCTCCTCCAGGAGCCTCACTTTTCTTTCGTTTCTGCGCTGAAGGTGGAAAATGGCGAAAAGCCCGGCTGCACCCATGAAAAGGGCGGCCCCGGCAAAGGAGAGAATGTTTATGCGGGCCTGGTTCAAAAGCTCTTCGGTGGAGCGGGTGGAAAGCGCCACCACCAGCGTGGCCTGGGCTCCGGAATCTATCTTCATTTTTCTGAACCGCACGAGGCTTTCCCTGGCCCCGTCGGCGTCCGGCCTGAAAATGCGCCCCACCCGCGAGCGGTCCGAGTGGGCGAGTATCCTGTTGTCCGGGCCAAGAAGGGCCACGAAGGCGATTTTAGGCGATAGGGTGAGGGTGGAAAAGAGCCTGCCCACGTCGTGGCGTCCCATTCTGGCCGGCCTGGGCCTTCCCCTTAAAAGAATGACTCCGCCGTCCTTTCTCCTGACGGCCACGGCGGCCACCGGAGGCCCGCCGCAAAAGGGCTGGAGGGCCTGGGAAACGACCATTTCGCGCATCCCGCTTCTTATGAAGGCCGAAAGCCTCGGCTCCGTTTTTTCGATTTCGCCGGGCTCGCAGTTTTCCTGCTGACTTGGGTGACGGGGGCGAATTGATCCCGGACCTGCAAAAAGGGCGGGACCGGAACCGGATGCCCCTTCGTTATCTGCGAAAGGTTCCGGTCCCGGCAGGGGGGGGGGCGAAAGGCGGGACAAAAGCAGGTTTGACTGCGGGTCATAAATGAGGCCGGCTTCCAATCCACGCTCCGAAACGATCCTTGACAGGAAAAATCCGTCCTTGTCGGGATCGCCGGAAAGACTCAGATCAATCTCCCTTGCTAAGTGTTTCAATCCTTCAAGATAAAGCGCCTGTTGAAAACCGAAGGAAGCCAGGCTGAATACGGTGCTGCCCGCGATGCTCTCAGTTAGGGTGTCGGCCTCGTTCTCCAGGGCCGTTCTGGCGGTGTCCACCGTCTGCCGCCAAAGCACCAGGCTCACGCCGGATACCAGGAACCATAGAAGGACCAGGCTCAAGGCCAGATAGGGCACCGATTTTTTCACGGTTGATTCATCCGATTGAAGGTCCGGGTGATTGGATAAACATCACCCGGACCCGTTGGGTGGAAAACCTGCTTACCGGGAGCAGGGTCCGCGACCGCCGCCCCTCATTCCGCCCTGGCCGCCGCAACCGCCGCCGTCACCGGGGCCGAAAGCTGCACCGCATCCGGGGCCGGGGCCGAAGCCATTGGCGAAGAAGTCGGGAAACAGGTTACGCATTTTCAGGCGATGGGCAAGCACTTTCTGGTCCATCTGGCCCCTTAGGTCCGAAAGCTCCCTCTGGACCGCCACGGCTTTTTTCTCGTCGGGCTTGTCTGCCCTAAGCTCCCGGCCAAGCTCCCATTCCTTGTCCTCGATGCGGTAGCGAAGGTCCTTGGTTTCCTTGAGAAAGGCGGCCCTTTCGGCCTCAAGTTTCTCCATGTCCTTTTCGCTCAGGTCAGCCACAGGCCCCGGATGACCCGGATGGCCCTGGCCATACCCCGGACCGCCCTGCTGGCCGCCCCGGAATGCAAAGGCGTCCGAAAGGGTCAGGATGGGCAGGGTAAGGACCGCGACAGCCAGCACTACAAATGCGGCTTTTTTCATTTTGGCTTCCTCCGGTTGATTTTTTTTGTTCGCCGCTTTCGGCGTTTGTTCTGATATGATAGCAAGCGGCGTGCCAAAACCGGAAATTTTTCCGCAACATGCGGACATCAAAAGATATATGAGCATCGGACGCTGGACTCCGCCAGGCGGCGTCCTCGACAAAATTGTCGAGGCTTTTGCCGTTTTATACGTCTAATCAGCCTGTTGTGCAATCATGATGGTTGCGTGAAGGTGCCGACCATTTTGTCGAACCGGATTCGCGCACGAAAACCAGCATCCCAACGGACACCGGCTTATCCCTGCAGGCTGCAAGCCGCCCAAGCCTGTTCAATCCCGCTATGATTTGCTGATGGACACATTCTAAAAATTTTATGCTATATTGACAGGAAATTAATAGGATATTATATTTGCAAACAGGAATTAGTATCATCAACACCTTCCGATTTACCCACTGCCCCTTCCGCAGCCGGAAACACAAGGTTGAACGGGGGCGCTTCACCAACTCAATCCCTGAAGGGAGAAAAGCGACCCATGACGATAGAAAAACCCGTAAAGGCCTCTATTGCGGAAAAACCTGACAAGAAGGAAGCGGACCTGGCGGACTGCACCATCTGCGAAGCCACCAGGCAGATGCTTGTAAAGGCCAGGAAGGACGGCGTGGAAACAGCCTTCGACCGGGCGGCCAGCATGAAGCCCTGCCCAATCGGAGCCGAGTCGGCCTGCTGCAAGCACTGCTCCATGGGCCCCTGCCGCTTGAACTCCAAGGACCCCTACGGCAAGGTTGGCGTTTGCGGGGCGTCCATCGACACCATCCAGGCCCGCAACTTCGGTCGCATGGTGGCCGTGGGCTCGGCCTGCCACACCGGCCACGGCATGAGCATGTTGTCGCTCTTCCGGGACGTAGTCAACGGCAAGATCGACGACTACGCCATAAAGGACCACTTAAAGCTCGAGGAAGTCGCCCAGTCCCTTGGCATTCCCATCGAGGGCAGGACCGAGAAGGAAATCGCCCTCAATCTTTGCGACGAGCTGGAAAAAACCTACACCCAGCTTGAAGGCGAAATTCCCTTCATGAAGCGCGTTCCCGAACGCACCCTGGAAACCTGGCGCAAGCTGGGCATAGTTCCGCGCGGGGCCATGCGGGAGATCATGGAAATGGTGGACCGCACCCACATAGGCATGGACCAGGAGTACGGCAACCTCACCAAGCAGGCGTTCCGCACGGCCATTTCGGACGGCTGGGGCGGAAGCATGGTCTCCACCGAAATCTCCGACATCCTTTTCGGGACCCCCGCACCGGTCCTGGCCGACGTCAACATGGGCGTGTTGAAGGCCGATCACGTGAACGTCATCATTCACGGCCACGAGCCCAACCTTTTCGACTCCATGATCGCCTCCGTGAACGACCCCATTTTTATCGAGGCGGCGCATAAGGCCGGGGCCAAGGGCATCAACCTCGTGGGCATGTGCTGCTCCGGCGCGGAAATGCTCGGAAGGCGCGGCATTCCCCACGCCGGCAACTTCATGAGCACCGAGGCGGTCCTCGTCACCGGCGCGGTGGACGCAATGGCGGTGGACGTTCAGTGCATCAAGCAGGGCCTTGTGAAGGTAGCCGACTGCTACGGCACCAAATTCTTCACCACCAACCCCAGGTGCCGCCTTGAGGGCGCGAACCACATGGAATTCATCGAGCACGAGCCCAGAAAATGCACCGATGAAATCGTGATCCAGGCCATCACCCGTTTCAAGGACCGGCCCGCAGTGGTGGAAATTCCCAAGATCAAAAACGCGGGCGTTCACGGGTTCTCGTACGAGTACGTCAATTACATGCTGGGCGGCTCCTTCCGGGGCTCCTACACCCCCTTGAACGACAACATCATAAACGGCCGTATAAGAGGCGTCGCCGGAGTCGTGGGCTGCACCAACCCCCGCGTGAAGCAGGACTGGGTCCACGTGGAGCTGGTGAAGGAGCTCATCAAGAACGACGTCCTGGTGCTTCAGACCGGCTGCTCCCAGATCGCCCTGGCCAAGGCCGGGCTCATGACCCCGGAAGCCGCGCACCTCGCGGGCAAGGGCCTGGCGGAAGTCTGCGAAACGGTGGGAATGCCGCCGATTTTAGGCCTCGGCTCCTGCGTGGACAACACCCGCATACTCATAGCGGCTTCAGAGATGGTGAAGACCGGCGGGCTCGGAAACTGCCTCCAAGACCTTCCCGTTGCGGGCGCGGCCCCTGAATGGATGAGCGAAAAGGCGGTGGCCATAGGCCACTACTTCGTGGCTTCGGGCGTTTACACGGTGTTCGGGGTCAGCTTCCCCATCGTGAAGAACACCAAGTTCTACAAGCACCTGACCGAGGATGTAGAAACCATGGGCCTCGGCAAGTGGGACTTCACAGCAGACCCCTATGAAATGGCGAGGCTCATGATCGCCCACATAGACAAGAAGAGGAAGGCCTTGGGCATCGACAAGAGCCGGGAGCGGGTACTCATGGATATGGCGGCGCGCCAAAAACTCGACGCAGCCTGACAGGCTGTCCCAAAACGCGAACTGCGGCGTCAGATTTCGCCGGGCGGGTCGTTACGTACCCAAAAGTACGCGGCCTCCCCGCCCGGCTTCATCTTCCTTGCATTTCATCGTTTTGGATCAGCCTGTCGCGTCACAGAATACCTGTCGCAAGGCAAGGCTTTCCTGGTAGCGCGGGCATCCTTCCCGCATTAAAGGCAAAAGCGGGCGGGACGCCCGCGCTCCCAGGAAAAAATTTTCTTCGACTATTCTCGTTCAATCTGAAAATTTTTTAGGGGCACATTTTTACAGCCCTGAGGGGATTCCGCATGGAACCCTCTCAGGGCTTTTATTTTGAAGGGGTTGCCAAAGAACAGTTGACATTTTCTTCGCTGTAAATAATAATGCGTTTCACTTTCAAAGTTAGCCCGCAAGCCGCCTTATCAGCTTCAATTCATTGCATTTCAAGACGGCTTGAAATAAAATATGACTTGTTGATTTTTACAGCCACACAACTTGGGAGGAGGAATGGATACCTTACTGCTGTCCCGGCTTCAATTCGCCGTAGCCACGCTCTTTCACTTCCTGTTCGTGCCGCTCACCCTTGGCCTTTCGGTCCTGGTGGCGACCATGGAGACCCGCTACGTAAGAACCGGAAACCCCGTTTATCTCAGAATGACCAAATTCTGGGGAAAAATCTTTCTCATCAACTTCGTGGTGGGAATCGTAACGGGCATCTCCCTGGAATTCCAGTTCGGAACCAACTGGAGCCGCTATTCAATATTTGTGGGCGACATCTTCGGCTCGCTTCTGGCCATAGAGGCCACGGCGGCCTTTTTCCTGGAATCCACCCTCATAGGCGTATGGGCCTTCGGCTGGAACAGGCTCTCCAAAAAGGCGCACGCCGCCGTGATCTGGCTCATCGCCATTGCCTCCACCGTCTCAGCCTACTGGATTCTTGCCGCAAATTCGTGGATGCAGCATCCGGTGGGTTACGAAATAAGAAACGGACGCGCCGAACTCACCGATTTTTTCGCGGTGGTCACCAGCAAGTTCGCCGTTCTCCAGTTTCTTCACACGGTTCCGGCGGCCTACATTTTGGGCGGCTTTTTCGTCATGGGCATTTCGGCCTGGCATCTTCTGCGCAAAAACGAGACCGATTTTTTCACCCGCTCCTTCCGCACGGGCCTCGCCCTTTCCCTTGTCATGTCCCTTTTCGTGTTCGCCGAAGGGCACATGCAGGGAGCTGACCTTGCAGAAGCGCAGCCCGCCAAAGTCGCCGCAATGGAAGGCCACTGGGAGACTTCGGAACGAGCGCCCATCTACCTTTTTTCCTGGCCCGACCAGGAAAACCAGAAAAACGCCATTGAAATTCTTCCCGTTCCGGGGCTTTTGAGCCTTCTTGCCCACCACGACATGAACGCAAGCGTAACGGGCCTGAAGGACATTCCAAGAGACGAGCAGCCGCCGGTTCTCACGGTTTCCCTCTCGTTCAAGCTCATGGTGTGCCTTGGGATATTGTTCATCCTCCAGACCCTTTACGGATTCTTCGTCAGAAACCGGCTCGCCGAGAACCCCAGGTTCCTCAAGATGATGGTATGGTCCATTCCGCTTCCCTACATCGCCTGCTCCCTTGGCTGGATCATGACCGAAATGGGACGCCAGCCCTGGATAGTCTACGGGATGATGAAGACAAGCGACGCCCATTCGGCAACGGTTGCCGCCTCATCGGTGGGGATAACCCTTGTGGGCTTCATCCTGGTCTATTCCATACTGGGCGCGGCGGGGTTCGGGCTGATGGCCAAAACGGCGCGGAAAGGCCCTGAACCTTCTTAATCGCCTGTCCAAAAACGCGAACTTAAGTGTCAGGCTTCGTAGCGCGGGTCGGTCATATACGAACAGTATTATTCCTCCCCGCGCTTCTCGCCAACCTTAGCATTTCATCTTTTTTGATCAGGCTTTATTTCCAGAAATTTTTGAGGCCTTCACGTCGCCTTAAAATTAAGCAAGCAACCATCCAATGATCGAGGGGTTCATCATGGATCATTCCACCTATGCGGCAATCTGGTTTTTCCTCTGGGGACTTCTTTGGGCGGTCTATTTCGCAACGGACGGGTTCGATCTGGGGGTCGGCATGATGCTGCCCTTTCTGGGCGAAACCGAAGAGGACAAACGCGCCATGCTGAAAAGCGTGGGGCCCTTGTGGGACGGAAACGAGGTCTGGCTCATCGCAGCCGGAGGCGTCACCTTCGCGGCCTTTCCCAGGGTTTACGCCGTGATGTTTTCGTCCCTGTACCTGCCGCTCATGCTCATCCTTTTCGGGCTGATCATAAGGGGCGTTTCCTTCGAGTTCCGCGAGAAACTGGACGGCGCGGGCTGGAAAAAGCTCTGGGACGCCTGCCAGTTCACGGGAAGCCTTCTTCCGGCGCTCCTTCTTGGCGTGGCCTTCGCCAATATCTTCGCCGGGGTTCCCATAGACGGCGACGGGGCCTTCCACGGCACGATTCTCACCCTGCTTACGCCCTACGGCCTTCTTGGCGGAATCTTCTTCATCCTGATGTTCCTCCTGCACGGAAGCCTGTGGCTTTGCGCGCATACCGAGGGGGAGCTTCTGGCCAGAAGCGCAAGGACCGCAACGATCCTGTGGCCTGTAACGGTGCTGGCCTTCGCGGCCTTCGCGGCTTTAAGCTTTTTCGCAACAAACCTTTTCGCCAATTTCCTGGCCCACCCGCTTCTCCTTGCCGTACCCGCGCTTGGAGCAGCCGCTGCGGTATCGGCAATGTTTTGCCTGAAAAAGGAATTTTACTGGAGAGCCTGGTTTTCAAGCGGCCTTTTCATCATCTGCGTAACCTTTTTCGGCATTATCGGCCTTTTCCCCGATCTCTTCCCGTCCAATATGTCGCCCGAGTTCAGCATAAGCACGGCGAACGGATCGTCATCCCTCCTTACACTGAAGATCATGCTGGGCGTGGCGCTCTTTTTCGTGCCCATAGTGATCCTTTACCAGGCCTGGGCCTACCGGCTCTTCAGCAAGCCCGGCCCCTCCGGGGAGGAGGGATATTGACGGTCGATGGCAAAGATCATGTTTCGCCATTTTACAACATCCTGATATCACGATAAAAACGATTCGCCCTGACCCCGCCTTCCCACACTACCGGACGGCGGGGTCAATTTTTTTGACGGCCTTTGCGTTGACAAGCAGGCCCTTTTGGACTTACAAGCAACATACTGAACATTCCGGGGCCACGAGCCGCCCCTTGTAATTTTTGCATGTTTTAGAGGAATTATGGAACTGCGCACCGGCCTTGTTGTAAACGGAAGAAGCTGCCCCTACGAACCCGGCGAAACCATCCTGTACGCCGCAGAACGCGCCGGAATCGAAATCCCCACCCTCTGCCATTTTCCCAGAGTCGCCTCCCCGGGAACCTGCGGCGTGTGCGTGGTGGAGATAAAGGGAAGGCAAGGCCTTGTCCCGGCCTGCTCCACCAAGGCCGCGCCCGGAATGGAGGTTTTCACGGAATCGGCCCGCGTGGTGGAAGCAAGGCGGGAGGTCATCTCGGCCATGCTCGCTACGGGCAACCACAACTGCGCGGCCCGTGGTGCGGACGACGGCAACTGGGCGGATTTCCAGCTCTCGGTCCAAAAATCCGAGGGCGACATAAGGCTCTGCCCGGCCTGGGGCGACTGCCGCCTCCAGGACCTCGCCTACCGCTACCAGGCAAACCCCGGCGGAGGCCCCCAGGTATTGCGGATAATGCCTGTAATGCCCGAAAACCCTTTTTTCAGGAGGGATTATACAAGGTGCATACGTTGCGGGCGCTGCGTCACGGCCTGCAACATGGTCCAGGTCAACATGGCCCTTGAATTCGATTTTTCCGCGCACAACACCGGTTCGGAAAAGGATTTCCCAATTCCCAACGAGTTGTGCGTGCATTGCGGCGAATGCGTCCAGGCCTGCCCGGTTGGCGCCCTGGTTTACGCGCAAGGCCGCATCGAGAAAACCGGCCCCAGGCGCAAGCGCTCCCCTGCCGCAGAAGCCGTTGAAGCGAGAGCCTGATTTCGGAAAGGCTGTAACCTTTCCGGCTTTTTTAAGGACTCATCCCCAAAGGGGCTGCTTGGGGGCCGGAATCACCGGCAACAGTTTCCAACCTCAAACAAATCAAAAACAACGGGCCGAGGAAAATAAATGAAAAGGTCTTCACGCCTTGCGGGTATCCTTTTGCTCCAGGCGCTCATCGCTCTGTCGGCTGTTTCAGCGGCTGCGGCGGCCAATCCCGGCCCCGCCAAAGTCGGCCCCAAATATCTCTGGAACTTCGCCACCATCGTCCCCAAGGGCATGGGATGGGTGCAGCAGTATGAAAAGCTCGTCGCGCCCACCCTGGACCAGATCAGCAACCAGGAATTGAAGCTCAAGATTCACTGGGGCGGATCCCAGGGCAAGGACGAAGATGTCATAAAAAAGATCAGGGCCGGCAAACTCCAGGGCGCGGGGCTCGACGCGCGCGGAACAGTAATGGCGGTGAAGGAATTATCCGTCCTTGAACTGCCCTTTCTTTTCAACGGCTACGAGGAGGTTGATTACGTGCGCGGCAAGATGCACACAACCTTCGACAAATACGCCGAAAAAAGCGGGTTCTGCCTGGGCCTTTGGATAGACCAGGATTTCGACCAGCTTTATTCCTCGAAATACGACTTTTCCGATCCCAAACATTTCGCCCAGGCCCGCTTCGCCAACTGGTGCGGGGACCTGGAAAAAAGGGTGCTGGAAAACGTGGGCGGCCCCGGCTCCACGGTGCCCGCCGACATCAACACCTTCATATCCATGATCAGCAAGGGAACAGCTGATTCCGCCGTGGCCCCGGCCCTGTGGGTCGTGGGCACCCAGCTTTTTTCGGTCTTCACCAGCGTAAACCCGGTGAAGATCCGCTACAGCCCCGGCTCGGTCCTTATCGGCAAAAAAGCCTGGGACGAACTTCCAGACGAATACCGCAAGCGCTTCATGGAAAAAAGGACCGGGCTTGAGACCACCATAAACCAGGCGGTTCGCCTGGACAACAGGAAGGCCCTGGCTGCGATGGTGCGCTACGGGGTGAAGCTGGCTTCGGTGAGCGATGCCAATGTGGCGACCCTCAAGGAAAAGACCCGGAAGATTTACGGCGAAATGGCTGACAGCGCCTACCCCAGGCAGCTTCTGGAAGAGGTGAGCGCCAAACTTGCCGAGTTTCGCAGGCAGAAGCCGGGCAAGGCGGCCTGACGCGTAAATGAAAGCCGGTGCGCCAAAATGAGCTCAGACGAATCGATAACGGAAAGCGTTGCCCGCCTGAAAAAACAGATAGAGGCGAGCGAGGCTGTCACCGTCTCAATCGCCCTTTTCGGGCGCACGGGCGCGGGCAAGTCCTCCCTCATCAACCGGCTGATGGGCAAGAACCTTGCCAGGGTGGGAGCTTCCACGGACACCACCGTCGATGCGTCCACCTTTCAGTGGAACGGCGTCCACCTTGTCGACCTTCCGGGCTTCGACACGGCGAGGTTCCCCAAGGAAACCTTCTGGGAGCGCTTCAACCTCGATTCCTTCGACATCTTCCTGTGCGTCTTTTCCGACAAGTTCGGCTCGGCGGAAAGCGACTTTTTTCTCAAGCTGCGCCAGAAGAAGCGCACCTGCCTCTTTGTCCGCAACAAGGCCGACCAGGTTTGCGACACCAGCGGGGAGCGCTCCACCAACGAGCTTTATGGCGAAATCGAAAAGGACGTGGCGCGCCAGGTGCTGGAGCCCACCCGTGTGCATTTCACGAGCTGCGCCACGGGAGCCGGCCTTGCGGAACTTTCCGACGCCATTTCAAAGGCCCTCCCCAAAGCCAAGCAGGAGCGCTGGATTGAAAGCGCCAAAGCCTACAGCCGGGAATTTCTGGCCGCCAAGGAGGAGCTTTGCAAAAAAAAAGTCCGCCTCTACGCGGGCCTTTGCGCGGCGAACGCGATTAACCCGGTTCCCGGGGTGGACGTGGCAGTGGACCTTTCGATCCTCGTAGCCATGATGAAGGCCATCAGAAACGCCTACGGGCTTTCCGACCAGAGCATCCTGAAGGCCAAGGAACTGGGCATCCCGGCAATCGCCCAGCTGGCCAACAACGTCGTGCGCTACGGAACCCGCGAGGGCGCGGTCTATCTTCTCCAGAGGTTCATGGGCCGCGAGATCACCAAGGAGGTGGCCAAGTACATCCCCCTCGTTGGCCAGATCGTGGCGGCCAGCGCCGGTTTCGGTATCACCCTCCAGGCGGGCGGGACCTATCTTGCCGACTGCCACGGGATAGCCGGAGAAATACTTTCCAGGGAGCTCGCCTTCCGGGCCTGACGCCCGCCTTGTTTTCAATTCCTGTTGTCAACGCTTGATTTTTACCCGATGCCATGATAAGAAACAGTTGTTTTCCGAAAAACAACCGTGCCGTACTCTTAGCGGATCACTGCAGGGCGACAATTATCAAAGCCCGTCAGCCTGTGCGACCAATGCTCAACCACAACCAATGGAAGGGGGAAAGATGAAGCTTTCTCGTATCGTTTTGGTTCTTTTAGTCCTGGCCCTGGCGGCGGCTCCCGCCCTGGCGGCTGAAAAAACCTTCGGCTTGGGTCTTCAGTTCGATACCGGAGCCAGGGACATGGCTTTTGACGATTTCACCACATCTTTGGGCAAGCTTACCAGCGACGAAATAACCCAGATGGACAAGTTCTACGACTACAAGGAGACCTATCACTCCCTGGCCCTCCTTGGAACCTGGAACATCAACAGCAATTTCACCGCCAGGGCGATTCTGGGCCTTTCCGACTACGAGCTCAAAGGCGATTATTTCGGCGACCAGTCCAACGCCTTCGTGGGCTTCAAGATGAGCGACGACTATTCCGACTTCATCTACGGCCTGGAGCTCGATTTCAAGGGCCCCATCACTGACAGTTGGGCCGTGGGCCTCTCCCTTGCCGGAAAAGCCATCAGCTACCGCGACGGCTCTTATTCGGTCAACGGAACCCAGGTTCTTCCCGGCGGAGCGGTCACCAGGGTCGACGTAGACACCCAGAAGTGGGCCATCGAATTCTTCCCCCGCGTGGTCTATACCGGCAAAAAGGTTGACCTCTACATCGGCCCCACCTACACCATGGCCAATGCCGAGATGGAAGTCCGCCAGTACACCACCGCAGGCGTGACCACCAGCACCCTCACCCTTAACGAGGAAGAGCCCTGGGCCGTCCGGGTCGGCGTCTGCCTGCCCCTGGGCCAGAACATCAAGACCGACATCGCCGTCAACTTTCTTGGCACCACCGGAGCCACGATTTCCGCATCTTACGGATTCTAAGCCCCACCGAAAAACATGATAGCCTGTTGAAAAAGGCAAGATGTGAAGCCTGGATAAAAACGATGAACACGGCGCGCAAAAAGCCAATGAGTAAGCGTACTTATGGTACGTGACGGAATTGGCTTTGAAGCGCAACACAGCAGTTCGCGTTTTTAGACAGGTGGATAGGGCTTCACATAAAAGCCTCCCCCGATTCCGGGGGAGGCTTTTTTATCACCGCAGATTTCCCGCTTCGTCACCCGAAAAGCCCCATTATCGCCCGCACCACGCCGCCCTTCGAGGGAAAATACGCGGCCTCGAGGGTCGGGCTTGCGGGAACCGAAAGATCGGGGATGCCAATGCGCAACGGCGGGGCCAGGAAGGCCCCGAAGGCTGCCTCCGCCACCCTTGCGACCAGTTCAGCGGCAAGCCCGCCTGCGGGATAGCCCGTATCCATGACGACGAGCCTTCCGGTGCGCCTCACGGATTCAGCCACAAGTGCCGCGTCAAGGGGTTTCGCCGACCGAAGGTCGACGACTTCGGCCTCTATGCCTTTTTCCTTCAGTGTCTCAGCCGCTCCAAGGGCCATGACCACAGCAGAGGAAACCGCCGCAAGGGTCACGTGGCGGCCAGCCCGCCTTATGATTCCCCGCCCGATGGGCGTAAAATACGGCCCTTCGGGAACCGGGCCCGTGAGCCTGAAATTGTCCCGGTGATCGAAAACCATAACCGGGCCGGGGTCGGCAAGGGCAGCGAGCATCAGTCCCTTGGCGTCGCCGGGGCTTGACGGCAGCACCACCTTCAGGCCCGGAACGTGCAGAAAAAGGCCGTGAAGGGCCTGGGAATGCTGGGCCGCAGCCCCCCACCCGCGACCCGTGCAGGCCCAGACCACCAGGGGAACCTTTCCGGCCCTGCCGCCGTACATTTGGGTCCACTTGGCCGCATGGTTCGCTATCTGGTCCATTGCAAGAAGCAGGAAATCCGGGCGGTTGTGCATGTAAACGGGCTTCAGGCCACAGATGGCGGCTCCCGTCGCAACGCCCGCAAGCGCCGCCTCGCTTAGGGGTGTGTCGAAAACCCGGTCAGGGCCGAAGCGCCCGGAAAGCCCCGAAGTTGTCCCAAACATGGCCCACGGGTCATCCACACCCTGGCCCATGACGAAAACCGACGGATCGGCCTCCATTGCCTGGAAAAGGGCCTCGCGTATCGCTTCGGGGTAGGTGAGTATTCTGGATTCGGACACCTTTGGCCCCTTAGGTTGCCTGAAATAAATCAGAAGAATCGGGCAGGGGGCTTTTCCGGGCGAAATCAAACGCCGCCCCTATTTCGGCGGCGGTTTCATTTTCCATGCGGGAAAAGACGTCCGAATCCACGCCCTGCTTCACAAGCCGCCTTTTTAGCCTTTGAACCGGACACCGGCGTTTCCAGCGCACAAGCTCCTTTTGGTCGCGGTAGCCTTCAACATCCCAGTCGGCAGGCCCGGCGTGCCCGGCTATTCTGTAGGTTACGCACTCCATGAAGGACGGCCCTTGACCCGCTCTGGCTCTTTTCACAGCCCTTTCCGCCAAGGCCAAAACCGCTACTGCGTCGTTGCCGTCTATACTTGAGGCCTTCAGGAGCCTTTTGTCCACGCCCTTCAAAAACACGCTGGGGGCGGCCTGGCGGGCGGAAACCTTCGAGCACACCGAAAAGCCGTTGTTTTCCAGCACGTAGATTATGGGGAGCTTTTTCAAAACCGCGAAATTGACAGACTCGTAGAGCACCCCCTGGTCTGCGGCCCCGTCCCCGAAAAAGACCGCCGTCACCCGGCCGTCGCCCTTCATGCGGCTTGCAAGGGCAGCTCCCGTGGCGATGCCAAGGTTCCCGCCCACTATGGCGGAGCCGCCCATAAAGCCCGCGCCCCGGTCCACAAGGTGCATGGACCCGCCGAAGCCCCCGGAAGATCCGCCGCTTTTTCCGAAAAGCTCGGCCATCATGGCGTTCAGATCACCGCCCTTGGCCAGGTACGGCCCGTGGCAACGGTGAGTGGCGAATACCATGTCGGAAGGCGAAAGGGCCGCGCACACGCCCGCAGACACCGCCTCCTGGCCCGTTGAAAGGTGAACCGGTGTGGGCATGGAATTTTCGGGATACTCGGCCTCTATTGCCTCGCTCACGCGCCTTATGCGAAGCATGGCGCGGAAAAGGCCCAGGGATTTTCGGGTATTGAGGCTCATGAAAAGCGCTCTTTGGCCAGAGAGTAGGTTTCGGGGGTGCCTATGTCCCAGAAACGGCCTTCGGTCCTGAATCCGTAGAAGCCTTTGCCCACGGCCTGAGGCAGGGTCTCGCGCTCCAGGGAGACCGGCCTTCCCGAAGGAATTTCCAGAAGAAAGTCGCGGCGGAAAAGATAGGCCCCGGCGCTGGCCCAGGAATCGCCCCCCTGCCCTGTTTCCGGCTTTTCGCTGAAGGCCGTCACTTGGCCTTCCCGGTCTGTTTCCACCCTGCCGCAGTTATCGGAATCAAGGGCTGGAACCAAAAGAAGCCCGGCGGAAGCTCCTGTGCTTTCAAACCAGCGGATGAAAGCGCCAAGGTCGGCGTCAACCAGGGTATCGCCGTTTACGGCCAGCAGGATGTCGCCTTCGGCCAGATCAAGGGCCGCGCGCAGGGCCCCTGCGGTGCCCAGGGGAGAGGGCTCCCGGCTGTAGTCTAGCGACATCGGGCCGAATCCGTTTCCGAGGCTATTTTCAACTGCGTCCGCCCCGAAGCCCGTGCAGATAAACGCCCGGCAAATCCCGGCGGCGGCGAGCCTCTCAAGAACAAGGGCGATGAATGGCCGACCCGCCACCGGGGCCAGGACCTTGGGTAAGCCTTCGGGAAGCGCGGCGCGGAGCCTGGTTCCGGCTCCCCCGGCAAGGATAAGGGCTGTGATTCGGTACGGGTCCAAAAGCCTCTCCCGGCTAAAATTCGCCCCGCCGCTCAGACGTTGGCGTAGATGTTGGGTTTGAGCATCCGGTAAGCCATGAGAAGCTCCCGTATGCCCTCATCCAGCGACACCTTCGGGCGGAATCCAAGGGCCTCGATCTTCTCGTTCGATACGTAATAGTCGCGCCTGTCAGGGTCCGTCCCCACCTTTGCCGACAATATTGCAAGATCGGGGCAGTGCTCCCGAATTTTTTCGCAAAGCTCGCGCTTGGTGAGGTTCGCGTTCGAAAGCCCGGCGTTAAAGGGCTCGCCCCTCATCTTCCCGGCGTTTTCCAGTGAAAAGAGAAAGGCCCCTGCGGCGTCGCGCACGTGCAGGAAATTTCGCCTGAAATGCTCCTCGAAAAGCACTATGAAGCGGTCCTTAAAGGCCCGGAAAACGAAGTCGTTCACCAGTAAATCCATCCTCATGCGCGGGCTTGCCCCGAAAACCGTGGCAAGCCGAAGGGTTATGGCGTTTCCCCTTTCCAGGAAGGCGGCCTCGATTTCGACCTTGGCCCTGCCGTAGGAGGACACCGGGCGAAGGGGGGATTCCTCGGTGCAGAAGGCCCCGGCCTCCCCTATTCCATAGCCCGAATTGGTGACCGGAAAGATGACGAGCTGGGAGGCGGAGACGCTCTTGGCCATGTGCCGGTGAGCCTCGACGTTCACCATTCGGGCGGTTTCGGGGTCCTGGTCGCAGGCTGGCGCGCCCACCAGGGCAGCCAGGGGAATGATCACGTCCGCACACGAAATTTCCGCGTCCATTAGGGCCCTGTCGCAGACGTTGCCGCGCACGAATGAAAAATCCGGGTTGAGGCAGCAGGTGACGAGGGATGCCTGGTTGAAAACAAGGTTGTCCACCACTCGCACGCGACAGCCCGCGCCAAGGAGCACGGGAACGAGGGTGGAGCCTATGTAGCCCGCCCCTCCGGTAACCAGAACCCTGGTTTTTTCACTCATCGTTCTTTTCCCTTGCCGCGTAAAAATCTCGCCGGAATTCCTCGAAGCTGTCCTGCAATATGGCCCGCCGCATCCTTTTCATGAGGTCCGCGTAATAATGAAGGTTGTGGATGGTGTTTAAGCGATAGGCCAGAATCTCGCGGCTGGTGAAAAGGTGCCTTAGATAGGCCCTGGAGTAGTTGCGGCAGGTGTAGCATCCGCAGTTTTCCGAGATCGGCTGCTCGCTTTGCCTGTGGGCCGCGTTGGAGATGACCACCGCGCCCCGGTCCGTGAAAAGCTGGCCGTTTCGGGCGTTTCGTGTGGGCATAACGCAATCTGCCATGTCGCAGCCCCTGTAAACGAATTCCACGAGGTCCTCCGGCCTTCCTATGCCCATGGCGTAGCGGGGCCTGTCCTTGGGCAGGAGAGGCAGCGTGGTTTCGGCCATTTCGTACATCAGCTCCTTGGGCTCCCCCACGGAAAGCCCGCCCACAGCGTATCCGTGAAATCCGATTTGAACAAGCTCCTGCGCAGAGCGCCGCCTGAGATCGGGAAACATGCCGCCCTGGACTATACCGAAAAGGGCGTTTTCCGGCTTCATGGACCTTTGGGCCTCATCCTTGCACCGAATGGCCCAGCGGCTGGTGAGGGCCAGGGCCTTTTCGGCCCGCTCAAATTCCGCCGGGTACGGGATGCACTCGTCCAGGCACATGGCGATGTCCGAATTCAGGGCCGCCTGAATCTTAACGGCCTTTTCAGGGGAGAGCATGTGCCTTGAGCCGTCTATGTGGCTCTGGAAATCCACACCCTCCTCGGATATCTTTTTCAGGTCTGCCAGGGAAAAGACCTGGAAGCCGCCGGAATCGGTGAGAATGGCCCCGTCCCAGTGCATGAACCGGTGAAGGCCGGAAAATTTGCCGATGACCTCGGTGCCCGGCCTCAGGTAAAGATGGTAGGTGTTCCCAAGAATAAGGCCAACGCCCATAGCTTTAAGGTCTTCGGGGGCTACGGCCTTTACGCTTCCAAGTGTGCCCACGGGCATGAAAACCGGGGTTTCGATGAGTCCGTGGGCCGTGGCGAGAACTCCGGCGCGGGCTTCGCTTCGGCTGGACTTCGAGATCAGCTGAAAAGAGAATGGATTCAATGTATTATGGCTCCGGAGGAAGTGTTTCCGGGCGGAGTATAGTGCAAAATCGCTTTCACCGCAATCAATGTGTAAGGGCCTTGAAGTAAGGGCCTTGAAATAAAGTATAATTTGCGCCCGCACAAAAAAGACGCACTGACGCCGGATTTTTGCTTGACAGGAAAGGGGGGATTTGATTAGGTTGCTGAATCTTTCGGGCGAGTAGCATGCGCCTGTGAACGACCGAGAGGGCGGGTAGCTCAGTCGGGAGAGCACCGGCCTTACAAGCCGGGGGTCACAGGTTCAAGCCCTGTTCCGCCTATACAGATTGCCTTTTTTCGGGGGCGTAGTACAGTTGGTTAGTACGCCGGCCTGTCACGCCGGAGGTCGCGAGTTCGAGTCTCGTCGCTCCCGCCATTTAAATCAAGGGGTTGCATCCGAAAAGGTGCGGCCCCTTTTGCTTTGGTTGCGTGAAAACTGCCTGAATTTCAAATAAAATTTAAAATACATTTTGAGGCTTTCCTTCAGAAGGCTGCCGATTCTTTCGGCAGCCTTTTTTTGTTGTTGCGTACCAAAACGGTACAGATACAACCAGCTATTATTTATAAGTATTTTATCTGAGGCGATTTTTTTTGTACCAGAATAGAACATTTTTGATGCTAATTTTTGCGGGCCTTTTTTTATACATACTATTTTTATATTAAATATCAAATAGTTATATCCAAGATGCTTGTCGGCATGTTTTTTGCTTTATTTAGTAAGCGTTCTCAAAATTTGGACTTCAAATCTCCATGCCGCTTTTCGTCTGACCTAATCAGCATGGCTGTACGGCAACTGCAACCTAAAAACAGGAGAATACGCAAGACAGAGGAAAGGAAGACCCACCGAGCCAATACAAGGCAAAACCAAGCCAATTAGCATCAACCACACGAAACAAGGAAAGGAAAGAGATATGCCACGGAAGCATGTTTTAAGGGCTGGCATGATTTTGGTCCTAGCGCTGGGACTTATCCTGCCGATGTTTTCAAGCCGTTCCCAGGCTGCAATGACGCCTGCCGACACGGTTATAGGAAACGCGGCGACGGCCATTTACCGCGACCAGAGCAACAACGACTACACCACCACCTCCAACATCGTCCAGTCCGTGGTACTGGAAGTCTGCGGGCTCGATGTATCCCCCTCAGGCCCCACACCCTTGCGGGCGACCCCCGGCCAGAGCATTTATGTTCCCATAATAGTCACCAACATGGGAAACGGCCTGAACACCTTCAACCTGGCCACCGGCGGCCTTGGAACATACTCCAAGAGCATTTACTTGGACGCCAACGGAAACGGCGTGGTTGATCCGGCCGAGTCCGCAGGCATCGCCAGCGTGACCCTCAACATGGGCGCAAGCGCCAACATCATAGTGGGCATAACCGTTCCCCCGGCTGCCGCCCCCGGCGACACCGACGTAAGCAACATTACCGCCACCGGAACCGCTCCTGCCGGATGCTCCGACACCTCCGGCGATTTCACCGTCACAGTGGTCAACGACGCAGTGATCACCGTCAGCAAGGCAGTGGACAAGAACACGGCCCTTCCTGGCGAAACCCTGACCTACTCGTTCAGGTTCAAGAACGTGGGTTCCAAGCCCGTTTATTCCCGCGCGGGAGTCAACGGCTACGACATTGACGCCGCAACCGTTGACGGCGTGATGCTGTACGATCAGCTTCCCTCCGGCGCTTCGTACGTTGCGGCTTCCGCATCGGGAACACCGGCGGCCAACCCCAACGGATACCCCATTTACTCCGCAAACGGCACGAACTGGTTCACTGCGGAAGGCGCAGTTGTGGGCACGATAACCTACGTGGCCTATTTCATGCCGGACGGCACTCCGGGCAACGGCACCAGCGAAACCGTTCTGGACGTTGACCAGCAGGGAACCTTCACCTATCAGGTGACGGTTAATAGCCCCTTCGCCGAGGCTGACGGCGAAATCAACAACACGGCGGCCTTCTATTATAACACCTTTACCGCCACGCTCCAGACGGTCTTCACCAACGAGGTAATAACCACCATCCCGGCCAACGCCACTTCCGACATCGCGGTCAGCCACAGGGTTGTTGATCCCTACACCAACGTGGAGGAAGACGCGGCCCTCAACTACCAGAACGACAACACGGCGGCCCTGGTTCCCGCAGGAAGCTGGGTCGAGTTCACCCACTCCCTGGCCAACCGCGACGCCATCAACAGCGACCTGATCGACCTTTCGGCTATCAACGTGCCCGCAGGCTGGCTGGTTGAGTTCTGGAACGCCAACGGAACAGCCAAGCTCATAGACACCGACGGATCGGGAAACGTTGACCTTGGGACCATCGCCCCCCAGACCAGGGTTGATTTCATGGTAAAAGCCTGGGTGCCCGCTGCCGCTTCAGGCGGTCCCTATTTCTTCGACATCCAGGCCACCAGCGGCAACAAGCCCGCTGAAATCGACCTTTCCCGCGACAACGTAACGGCGGTTCTTTCCGTTGACGTTGACATCGCTCAGTACGCCGACGCGGGCGACGCCACCGACGAGCCTTCGGACGGCGACACCAACGGCGCGAACGACGCCGACGACATCCTCGCCGCCGAAACCAGCGCGGTACTGCCCGGAAGCACGGCTTCTTACAGGCTTCAGGTGGTCAACATCGGCGGATCGTCAGATTCATACGCCTTGAACGTTTCCGGCAACCCCGCAGGAACCGTCGCCAAGTTTTATTCCGATCTGAACAACGACGGCGATCACGCTGACGCAGGCGAAGCCGAAATCACCGACACCCCGCTTCTTGGCGGAACCGTGGTAAGGGTTGCAGGCGTTTTTGGCGGCGGCAACACCACCTTCACCGTTTACGGGGTGGCCAACTTCGTGGCCGGAGATGTCATCCGCCTGAACAAGACCGTGACTGCAACCATTTTGAGCGTTGACGCAGTCAACAAGACCATAACCGTTGCAGGCGACCAGACCGCCAACACGGACGCCGGGGACCTTGTATCGGAATCCTACAGCGTGATCATGGAAGTGGCAACCACTCCCACCACGCCGCCTTCCGTCAACAACCTGGTGGTCGCAGCCATTTCCAACACCAGCGGCACCGTAGACAACATGGACGTGTATTTCGAGGTTCTGGAAGTCTGCTCGGTTGCGGTAAATCCCAACAGCTCCGACCAGATCCCGGCCACGGGCACCACCACCTACATCCACACCGTGACCAACTCCGGAAACTCCACCAAGTACGTCAAAATCGACCTTAACATGGCGGGCCTCGGCCTCACCTACCTCTTCCTGGCGGAAGGGGCCAACTGGAAGGCCTTCGGCGTTGACGGACTTGCCGGAACCGGTGACGACGTTGCTCTGGCTGACGGCGACACCGCCGCCGTGGGCACCGTATTCATCCAGCTTGCGGCAGGAGCTTCGGCCAATTTCAAGATCAAGGTCTTCGCCCCCGCCGGAACCGCGCCCGGATTGGTGGAAAGCGCCAACATTCAGGCAGTGGCATCCTCGGACGGCGATTTCACCACCCTTGGCGACCAGTGCTCGGATACCGCATCCGAAACCACCACGGTCATCGAAGGCTTCCTCCAGGTCACCAAGGCCAGAACGCATCTTGATGTCGCATACATAGGCGTCATACCCTCACCAGGCGACGAGATCGTCTACTCGCTAACCTACAAGAACATAGGTCAGCAGACCGCAGTGGCCTGCGTGATCACGGACCAGATCCCCGACCACACCACTTACGTGGCAGGCTCCCTTTACATTGACGTCAACTGCGACGGCCTCATCGACGGCGGAGACACCCTCCTTACCGACGGTTCCGGCGACGACACCGCAGAATACGACGGCGTCAACAACATGGTGCGCTTCCGCGTGGGCGCAGGCGCTGACGCCGCAAACGGCGGCAGCCTTGCCCCCGGCGCGCAGGGCTGCGTGCTGTTCAAGGTGCTGATCCAGTAGGAAAGTGACAGTGCTGATCGTTTAACAACAACCATTCCGGGCGTCTTCCTTGGTGGAGACGCCCGGAAACCCAAAAAGGCGTTTTGGCAGGCATGGCAAGGGCTAATACCACATTCCAGGGAAAGCTGATCAGGGCAATACTGGCGATAGCCTGTGTCGCCGCCCTGGTTTCGCCCTCCAATGCCGCCCAGACAACCATAACCAACAGGGCTTCCGCCACTTACAAAGATGCAAACAACTCGCCATACACAGCGCTTTCCAACCAGGTCAGCGACCAGGTGGCGACTGTTTACGGAATTTCAATTTCGCCGGACGGCACGGCGGCCAACCCCGGAAGAACAATTACAGTCTCTCCGGCGTCAGTTGTACACATCCCCTATACATTGGAAAATACAGGCAGCGGCGACGATTCCTATCAACTCGACCTGAGCAACCTTCAGGGCGACGATGGGAACATTTCCGGCCTCGCCCTTTACGTAGATATCAATCAGAACGGACGGGCGGACGCCCTTGAACCTGCCTACGACAATAACGCCCCCCCAGTGCTCGCTCCAGGCGGAGTGATTCACCTTGTGGCAATGGGACAGGCGCCCGCAGGGCTTGCGGGCGGCTTCATCCTTGTGAATCTTTCGGGTTTTTCAAACAATGATCCAAATGCAAGCGACACTCAAAACGCCGCCAGGGTGGAGATATCAAACGAAGGATTGATGAGTGGCACAAAAAGCGCCGCGCCCGGCAACGTGAAACCGGGCGACACGGTGGCCTATACCATTATATTTGCCAGCGAAGGCGCAAGCCCGGTTAAGGCTGCGTCCTTTAACATTGATATTGACGGTAACGGGGTCGCGGAAGCGAAAAGCGGCCTTCTGGTTTCAGACGCCCTGCCCCAGGGAACGGCCTTTTCAGCCGGAACCCTGGCTTTTGTTTCAAACATTGTCGGCTCCGCGCCCATTTACGAAGGCTCGGACGGCATGTGGCGGACGTCGTTTGCGGCCACGCCTCTTCCGGTAATCAAGGTTGGCCTTTTCCTGCCGGAAAACCCGCAAGGCACAGCCTTCAACAATGGCGTTTCGGGAAGTCTTTCGTTCAGAGTCCTTGTTAATCCGGGTTTCGGAACCGGCGTTCTGGTCAACAAGGCCATAATCGATTATGCCGGCGCTTCGGGGCCAAAAACCGCCGAAACCAACGAGACCATAGTTAACGTGGCGTCCCCGGCGAAGGTGGTGGCCGACGACACCGACGACAACGGCGCTCTTTCGGGTTCGGGCCAGGCCGATGACCCGGATGATCTCATGTCCGTGGATTTCGCCGCCAAGGGTTCCCAGGTGTCCTTTCTCAACGAGGCGGCCAACCTGGGAAGCGGGAATGACACCATTAATATTCTTTTCGATTCCGCAAAATCCCTCAACCTGCCTCAGGGGGCTGCGGTTGAATTTCGCAGCATTCAGGGACTGCCCCTCACAGACTCCGACGGCGACGGCAACCCCGATCTTGGAAGCCTCGCCCCCCAGGAACGCAAGAGCTTTTTTACAGTGCTTTCGCTTCCCGCAGGCGTCTCGGCCAGCGACATTTTGGTGGCCGTAAAGGCGGTGTCTGCTATTGATTCTTCGATTTCCGATCATACCTATGACTTTGTGGGCAGGGTTGACACGGTTGACGTCAAGGTGGAGGTGGGGGTAAGCGCCTCGGTCCAGATAGGGGCAACCACGGCCCTTGCCCGCCAGGCCCTGGTTAACGGCAAGATCACGGCCCACGAATACGACGCAGCCGGAAATTTCGTAAGGAGCAAGGTGTTTTTAACCGACGGCTCGGCGCTCATCAACCGCGACGCGGCAGGCAACGCCTATCCCCTCTACAACTGGCTGCGGGACGGCTTCTCCTACCGCACAACAATAGCCGAGGAGATCAACGGTTATTCCTACTACGGCACTCCCATTTTCTACCGGTCGGATTTCACCACGGTGACCAATCCGGGCGACGTGTTCACGCGAGGCGAGATAACGGTAAAAGTGCTCGTCGACGGCACCAAGCTCCTTATCGTTCCCCTCGATCCAGCGGGCTATGTTTATGACGCCATAACCAACGCCAGGGTGGATGGAGCCTGCGTCACCTTCTACCGCTTTGACGGACCGGATTTCACCACTTATACAAAGGTTGACCCGGCGCTTCTGGACATCTACCCCAACGGGCAGACCAGCCAGGAAAACAGCCAGCTTTCCGGGCCGTTCGACGCCGCAGGCCAGGTTGACACCGGAAAATCATCAGGCGCATTCGAGTTCCGCTTCACCAACTACAATCAGAACCTGGACGGCTGGTACTTTATCGAGACCACCTTCGACTGCGGCCTTCCAGGCTCCAGGCCCGATCTCGCCAAGACCTACGCGCCCGTGACGCTGAACCGGAACGCAATCTGGAATCCGGCGGACGGCAAGCCGTACAGGGGCGAGCGGTTCTATATTGATTCGGGCTTTCCGGGGGCCATCCTTTTAAGGGTGCCGCTTTATCCGGCAAGCCTGGAACCTTTGCGGGTGGAAAAGACCGTCAGCCCAGACAGCGCTGAAACCGGCGACATAATGACCTTCACAGTCAAGGTCAAAAACGCCGACCCGGACCATACGGTTTACGGGGTCGAAGTGTACGACATAATGCCGCGTGACGTGCGCTATGTTCCGGGCTCCACCAAAACGGACGGCAAGGCCGCGCAGGACCCCGAAATTTCTCCCCAAGGCGTGGGCCTTACCTGGAAGATCGGGGAGATTGCGGCGGGAAAAACCATTTCCATTACCTACAAGGTAAGGGTGGCGGCGGGGGCCACGGACGGCAAGAAGGCCAACACCGCCAGGGCCGCCGGGTTCGCGGATCCGGGAAAAAGCCAGCAGGTGTCATCCAACGTGGCAACGGCCTTCTTCACCATCAAAAAGGACCTTTTCACCGACAGGGCCTTTATAATCGGCAAGGTCTTTTCGGACGACAACGGCGACCGGATTCAAAACGGCGAAGAACAGGGGCTTTCCGGCGTAAAGATATACATGGAGGACGGGCGCTACGTCGTTACGGATTCCGAGGGCAAGTATCACATGGATAACATTGTCCCCGGCACCCACATTTTAAAGGTTGACCCTTCCACCCTGCCGCCCGGCTCCATCCTGGCCCCTCTGGACAACCGCAGCGGCAAGGAGCCCGGAACCGCCTTTGCCGACGTTTTTCCGGGCGATCTTTTCAAGGTCAATTTCCGGGTTGTGCCCAAGGCCTTTATCCCCGCCCTGTGCATAGACGGCGGAGACATTCCCGGAAAGCTTGTGGTTGCAAGGACCATTGCGGACGTTTTGGTGGACGCAGAGGGCAAGGTAAGGATCAAAAACCGGGTCGAGCTTAAAAACGCCTTCGGCTTTGCTCTCTATGAACTTGAATATAAGGAAAAATCACCTGAACTGCCCGGAAAGGGGACCGCAACGCTCAACGGCTCGCCCTTCGAGGACCCGTCAATATCGGCGGACGGATATTCCTGGAAACTTCCCCTTATTGAGCCGGGCCGCACCCTTCGCCTTGAATTCCTCTCCGATCTTCCGGCCAGGGAAGGAAAGGTGGAAGCCTCATGCGCCTTCAGGGCCGAGCCTGCCGGAAAGGATGTCGTCATCCCGGTTTCTGCGGATGCGGTTTTCTCCGTGGCCGCGCCCAGGGAATACAGGCTCTCCTTAAACTTTGCCCAGGGCTCGGACGAACTTTCTGCGGAAGCGAAAAAAAGCCTTGGGCCGGTGGTCCAGCATTTGCGCAAAAGCGGTTATTCCAAACTGTTGGTCGAGCTTGAAAAGGGTGCGCCTGTCAAGGGCAAAACCGCCCCGGACAGCCCGGAGCTTTCCCGCAGGCGGTCCGAATCGGTGGCCCGGTTCCTCAAGGAGTCTTTGCTTGACACTTCAAAGGTGGCAATAGGCTTTGGGGCGCCGCCCGCCGGGAACGAGCCGGAAAAGCCAGCCTCACGCAAAGATGCCGATCACGGCATTGAAATCAAGGTTCTTTCCATAGGCGCAGGCGCTGACACAAAAGAGATCGCCGTCGGCGACCAGATGGGCAAGGGCATCTACAGGCTGCGCCTGGGTTTTGTGAGCCAGTATCCGGTTGCCGAATTGAGCGACCCAAAACTTTTCGTGGGCTTTCCCGAAGGATTTTTCTACCTGGGCGGCACCGCCACAATAAACGGCGAGCCTGCGGCCCCGGTAAAAACCGAAAACTTTTTCACTGTCCCGGTTGAAGAAAAGCTCATTTCGGAGCCTGTTTATTTTGCCATGGATTTTCTTTCCTCCGGCGCGATCTCCTGGAAAAGCACTCCGGTCTGCGTCCTGGTCCGCACCAAAAACGGCAAGGTCGTGGTCATTGCCTCCAATATTTCCGATTCCGATCCTGCCGCATTGAAGCTCCTCACCCTTTACGAGGGCGGTGGCCAGGGCGGGGCACCGGCCCCGGAAGACCTGGAGAGACTCCGCAAGGCACAGCCTCCGGGAATTCTCTATCCCGAACCGGGCCAGACCAATGCCGGCTCGGCCACATCCATAAAGATACGGATAGCCACAGGCTCCGGCCACAGGCTTCTGGTGAACGGAAAGGAAATCGGAAAAGAGAGGGTTGCCCAGTCTTCATCCGACAAGGCTCTGGGACTTGAAACAATTGAATATCTTGGCGTGCCGCTCGACAAGGCCGAAAACACCATCGAGCTTTTTTCGGGTGAAACCCTCCTGGACAGAAGGGTTCTCGTAAAGGGCGGCGAGGCCAGGAACCTTTCCTTTGAAATTTATCCCAAGCGCCCTCCCGCCGACGGCAAGAGCCCGGCCTACGTGGCCATAAGCCTTGTGGACGCAGCGGGAAACCCGGTAAACGACGAGACATCCCTGACTGTAGCCGTTGACAGGGGGGACGTGTTCGACAAGGAAACCGGAAAATTCAAGCGCATGCCCGATGACGGCTTTGCAGTGAAAACGGTTGCAGGCAGGGCCGTGGTGAAACTATCCCCTGCTTCCACCACCGAAAGGCGTAGGCTAACGGTTAGTTACGGCGACATCGAAAAAACCCTCGAAGTGGGATATTACCCGGAAAAACGCGAGCTAATCATGGTGGGCGGCCTGGAGGCCTGGGCAGGGTTCGGAAACGCCGAGCCGGAAAAACAGCCTGAATCGGGCGACATGCCATTCGATCATTCCAATGGCGGCACCGAAACCTACGGCAGGGCCTCCATTTTCGCAAAGGGCAGCAGGGACGGCTTCACCGGCACCCTCCGCTACGACACCAGGGCCAACCCGGACGCCGACGTGCTTTTGATGGAAAACACGCCCGGAACCTCTGACAACAGGCTTTACCCGGTTTACGGGGACGACGCCGAGCAGTTTTTCGAGGCCAAAAGCGCCGAGCGGCTTTACTTGAAGGTGGAGCGCGACCTTTCCTACGCCATGTTCGGCGACTACGCCACGGGCCTTGGAAGCGACCTTTCCTTCAACCGCTACCAGAGAACCTACAACGGCGGCCTAATAAACCTGGAGGATGAAAACCTTGGCTCGGCCCGCCTCTTCGTTTCCCGCAACCGCCAGTCCCTCGTAAGGGAAAACATCGAGGCGCGCGGGCTCTCAGGCCCATACAGGCTGCAAAACGCCGACATCACGCTTTATTCGGAAACCGTGGTCATCGAAACCCGCGACCGCCACCATCAAAGCGTGGTGATAAATGAAAAGACCATGAGCAGGAACTCCGATTACGACATCGACTATGAATCGGGCGTTCTGCTGTTTCACGAGCCCATCGGCAGTTTTGATTCAACCTTCAACCCTCAGATCATAAGGGTTACCTACGAGACGAAAAACCTCGATGAAAACCGCTACGTCTACGGCGCAAGGCCCCAGGTCAAGTTCTTTTCGGGAAAGCTGAAACTTGGTCTTCTGGGAGTCGTGGAGGAACACGCCGTTTCGGACAAGAGCCAGGGCGGCGCGGACATCGTTTACGACGACGGAAAACACGTGAAGGTCATTGCCGAGCTTTCCACAACCGAGAGCTTCGACGCCGAAACCTTCGATCCCGCAAGCGGAACCGCCCGGAGGGTCGAGGCCGAAATCAGGGATGTTAAACGAACCGGCATCAAGGCCCGCTACCAGAAGGTTGACGACGGTTACGAAAATTTCTCCACAGCCGCAACCGGAGAAGGAGCAGAGGTTTTCGGCGCATCGGCCAAAACGGAATTCGGCGAGGATGCCAAAAAGACCGCCTTTGTGGCTGATTTTTCCGGTGAAAACAGCGAGAGCTATACCAGAAAAAGCTCCGAGGTCCGGGTTGAGCGGAGCTTCGGAAAAAACCTCACCCTTCTCGGGGGAACCAGGTGGGCCAGGGACGAGGGAGGAGCCGACCCGGAAGAATCGGTGCTTGCGGTGGCCGGGGCCAAAATGAGCCCCACTTCCCGCCTGAGCCTTTCACTGCGAAGGGAACAGAGCCTCACCGGCGAGGTTTCCGGAGATTACGCATCCACCAAAACAGTGGGCCAGGCAAGCTACCGGGTGACTGATAACGTCACTGCGGAAATGGCCAGCGAATACCAGGAACGAGCAGACAAGGACATCTGGCTCACCACTGCGGGCCTAAGCTCCAGGCTTGGCGAAAACACCACCGCCTACGGCAAGTACACCCTGGACGATTCCGTGAGCGGTTGGCGCAACGCCAGCAACCTTGGGCTCACCCACCAGTTCATCAATCGCGGCGGCTTCACCGCCGACGGCGGCGCTGAGTGGGTGAAGACCATATCCGGCGACAGCGCGGACGGCGATTACGTCGCGCCCAGGTTCGGGTTCACCTATCTTCAGAGCAACCGCTACAAGATTACGGGCCGCGAGGAACTCCGTTTCGGCGAAAACGGAACCGAGTCCGTAACCACCCTGGGCGGCACAATGAAGGCCGGGCGCGACCTTACGCTTTTTTCCCAGGCAAGATACTTTGCGGCTGAGAACGACGAGTTGAGCCTTCTGTTGGGCTCCGCTTACAGGCCGGTGGGCAAAGACCGACTTCAGCACCTCACAAAGTTTCGGTGGACATCAAAAACCGGCGACTCCGACGAGGAAAGAATCGTCCTTTCCCATCACGTCAACTTCGAGCCCCTGCCCCGCCTGAAATTCATGGGCGAAGTGGCGGGCAAGTACGTCAGCATGGATGACGAGGAGGCCACCTCATACCTCACCAGGGGCCGGGTGATTTACGACATCACCGACAGGGTGGATGTGGGCTTTCAGGCAGGATTCCTTCATCAGGTGGATTCCGACACAAGGCTCACGGCCTGGGGGCCGGAAATAGGCGTAATGATGTTCTCCGATTTCTGGCTCTCTCTGGGATACAATTTCAACGGGTTCCGGGACGAGGATTTCAGCGAGGCCAATTACTGGTCGGAAGGTTTCTACGTCAAGGTGCGGTTCAAGTTCGACGAAAACACCCTCTACGACATAAACGACCGTCTGCGCAGGCCCTCGGAAAAAGGCGGGGCCGCAGTTGAATAACTTGCGATGTCGCAGCGACTGGTATAGTCTAAAATATACATCTGGAATTTTTTTTGAGCGGCGCGTTACCAACGGAATAATCAGCCCTGGGGAGGAAACCGATGCGGAAAAGGGATTGGGATAAGGCAAGCGGCCCCGGCTCCGGGCCGTTTCCGTTTAAACGGAAAGGGCTTTTTTTCACGGCGGCCCTGGCCTTCCTGGCTCTTTTCAGCCTGTTTGCCGTCACGGACCTTTTCGCCGATGCATATCCCCCTTACTGGACCTCAGTCCCGCCCCAGTCACCGAACCCCGTGCATTACCTGCCGGTCGCCTGGCCCGCAGACAGTGCCTGGATCGGCACCAAAAGCCAGGGCGCTGACCTCCGAGACAAGAAAAACAGCGACCAGTCAACGGGCGGCACGGTTCCCAACGGCTACGTCAGCGTCAGCTCGGGCTGCACCGACCAGTCCCTGCCCAGCGTTTACTGGTACTACGACAGCGCCACCCAGGTCCTTTTCTTCCGCTGGCGTGTGGAGTCGGGACCCCAGACCTACTGCACGAGCGGCGTCGCTCCTCCAAGTTACGCTTCCGGTGACCCCTGGAACTCGGCCCTCTATACGGTTCTTATAGATACGGACGGCGACGGATACCGGGAATACGCCATGCATCTTGACGGCAGTTCCGGCGGCCCGGCAACCGCCGTGGACCGCCTGGTGGGAATTTACAGCAACGACAACACCCAGAACGTCGACTACGTAACCTACAACACCACGGTTTTCGCCACCGCCCACAACCCGTCGGCCTTCGTGGACCAGGCCACCAGCCGGATACTTAATTTCCAGAACAGCCTCACGCCCACTACCACCTGGCCAAGGTGCGGCACAAACACGCTGTGGGATTTCGGAACCTCGCGGGTGGTCCCGGTTCCCGGAAGCACATGCGGCGAAATGTTCGTGGATTACCAGATCCCTTACGCGCTTCTAAACGGCCCCGGCGGTCCGGCCCGGCCTGCCCTTACCCCCAATACGCCCATAGCACTTGCATTCGCTACGGCGAACAGCTTAAACGATCCTTTTCAAAAAGACTTTGTGGCAAACGGCTCCTTCACTGCCAATGCAAACAACTGCTTTCCCTTTTCCGATTACATAGTGCCCGGCCAGTTGCTGACCCTTTCAGGCCCTTTGATAAACGACGTTACGGCAACGGCTCCAACCGCCTTAGACTGCACCAGCGATATTACCGCCTGGGTTCAGGACGCCCTTGCCAACGTCTCCGGCTCCTGCGGGCTCACCATCAACAGCGTGGAGTTCTGGTACTACGCGGATAAGAACGGAGATGGAAATGCAAACGACGGTTCCACCTGGACCAAGTTGGGCGATGCTTCGGCCGGGCCCACGCCGACTTGGGTATATACCTGGAACACCAGCGTCGTTCCTAACGGTGATTATATAATCGGAGTTAAAGCCACGGATTCGGAGGGCAACAGCACCTTCAGCTACAAGACGGCGGCCGAGGTCTCCCCGCCCAATTACTCCAACCCCTCACCGACTCCCGGCATACAGACAGTGTCCATTACGGTGGACTGCGGGGTTGATTCCCTCATATCAGGTTACGTTTACAACGATGCCAACCGGAACGGGGAAAAGGACTCCGGGGAAACCGGCACCGGCGCAAGCCCCCATTACGTGAAGGCCTGCCAGAGCGGAAGCGTTGTGGCCACGGCCACCGTTGACCCTGCCACCGGATATTATCAGATGGCAGGGGTGCCCTACGGTGCAATCACCATCCTTGAGGACACTGACAACCTTGCAAACTGTGTCCCGGCGGACCCGGCGGGCTGGGTCTCCACCACGTCCAACACCATTTCCTTCACCTATTCTTCGAGTGACCCGATTCTTGAAAATATCAATTTCGGAGATTACAATGGCTGCCAGGTTAGCGGCACCGTGTTCAGGGACAGCGGCGACGGAAGCGCCGGGAGTACAGATGCCACCAATTCCGTGTGGAACAGCCCCAACGAAAAAGGCATCCCCCAGGTAATAGTGAAGGCCTGCGCCGACACATCCTGCGCCACAACAATAGCCACCACGGCCACCTCCGACGCAGGGGCCTACACGCTATGGGTTCCGGCCTCATATAACGGGTCCACGGTTTACATTGTAAAAACCGACCCGGCGGGCTGGCTTTCGAGCGGCAACTCAATAGGCGCGGCGGTCCAGAACAACGCGGAACAGCCCCTTGCCAACAGGAACCGCCTCTCCTTTACAATGGCGTCGGGAACCAACAGGACGGATTACAATTTCGGCAACGTCGAAAACATATCCATAACCCCGCCCCAGTCTTACGTGGTGTCGCCGGGCTCCAGCCTCACAATACGGCATACCATCAACATTAAAACCCCGGGGAAAGTCGCCCTCTCCCTTTCCTCTCAACAATCTTGGACTTACGCCGTTTACGCCGACCTTGACTGCGATGGCCAGCTTGACGGCAATGCCCTCGTACCGGTGGGCGGATATTATTCGCTGAACGGGGGGGCGAGCCTGGGAGCGGGCGATGCCTGCGTGATTATTCGCACTGTGGTTCCCACATCTGTCGGGCTTGGCACAGTTGAGGGCCTCACGGTGGCCGCCAACGAAGACTGGTCCAACACAGCGGTTTCTTACAACGACATTGATTTCACATCCGATACCATTACGGCATCAGGCCCGGCTGCCCAGCTTCACCTTGAAAAATTTGTCAGAAACGTCACTCTTTCGCATTCGTTTTCTTTCTCCAACGAAGTCTCGCCCACCGACGTTCTGGAATACAGGATAGATTTCAAGAACATCGGGGCCGAACCCCAGAAGGACATTGTGTTTGGCGACAACGTGCCTGACAACACCCAATTCCTGCCGCGACTTTACCTGGGAGCCACGAAGGATGTCATGGTTACGGTGAACGGCGGCACCTATTACGGCACCGTTGACGACAGCCCGGATACGGACGGAGTAACCCTTGAATACGACATTCTTTCCATAAGGCTTCAGTCCCTTTGCGGCGCTCCCTGCATAACGCTTGAACCCGGCCAGACAGGAAGCATCTATTACCGGGTAAGTGTAGATTGAGCCAGGGCGTAAAGCGTCTCTGGCGCGCGTTTTGAATTCGTGTTATAGTTTAATTTTGGGTTTGTTTCCCTCATTCGCAAGAAAAGGAGCGGCAAATGGCATCTTTTATCGGCAGGATCGGCGTTACGGGGGGGCGGGTAAGACCGGCGCATCTCGCGGCTGTGGCTTGTCTTGTTGTTGCGATGGCCGCTTCTGCGGTTGTTGCGGAAGGCCCTGCAAAGGACCCTCTGAATTTGAAGACCACCGCCTTCATGGTTGAAACAACAACTAAGGACGGCAAACAGGTTGAGGCTTTGAAGCCCCTGCCCAAGGGCATTCTTCCCGGAACCCTTATCCAGTACAACATTACGGGCAAAAACCAGGGCAAAGTCGAACTGAAGGACTTAAGGACCGAAGGCAAGGTTCCGCCCGAAACCCGTTACGTTGACAAATCCGCCAGATGCGACAACGCCGGAGAGGTTCAGTTTACCTTCAACAGCGGCAAAACCTGGGCAAAAGCGCCCCTGACCAAAACAATAACCACGCCCGAAGGCCAAAAAATGACCGTTACCGTTCCGCCAGAGGAATACAACGGGGTACGCTTCGTGGTGAAAAAACTCAAGGCCGGAGCCTCCTTCACCGGCGTTTACAGGGTTCTTCTCAAGTAAAAACCTGGGTTTTGCTCCAGACAACAAAGCCCTCCGGGAATTCCCGGAGGGCTTTGTTGTCTGAGCAGGCCTATTACCGCCTTGACCAGCTTCGGCCTTGGGGCGGTTACTGTGGCTGCCCCTTGATTTATTACTCGGAGCAATAAATATTTCAATTTTAGCGACCTGTGCTATGGTCCCGCACATGAACCTCAACGACACCCGCAAATTGAGTCCCAAGGCACAGGAAGCACTGCGTATTCGCGCCGTCCAGGCGGTCTTGGACGGTAAGGCGCAAAAAGAAGTGGCCCAGGTCTTTGGAGTGACCACTCGATCCGTCAACACCTGGGTCAAGATATATCGCGCACGGGGTTTCGAGGGCCTCAAAGCCGCTCGACAGGGACGCCCCAAGGGTGGCGCGCTTCTGCCCTGGCAGGCCGCCCAAATCGTTCGGTCCATCAAGGACAACATGCCGGATCAATTGCATTTTCCCTTTCATTTGTGGACCCGCGAAAGCGTGGCGCTTCTGATTGAAGACCGTTTCGACATCCGCCTGTCCCGCTGGACCGTGGGGCGCTACCTGAAGCGCTGGGGCTACACCCCGCAAAAGCCCCTGAAACGGGCCTACGAGCGCGACCCGGTGGCGGTTAAAATTTGGATGGACGAGGATTATCCTGCCATCCACAAACAAGCCCACGCCGAAAACGCGCTCATCCTCTGGGGCGACGAGATGGGCATGCGCTCCGACCATGCGGTTGGGCGGACCTACGGCAAACGCGGCGAAACGCCTGTGGTGAAGACGCCCGGCAAGCGTTTTTCGTGCAACATGATTTCCGCCATCAGCAACATGGGGCATCTGCAATTCATGGTGTTTGACGGAACTTTCGACGCAGGGGTGTTCATCGAGTTCCTGCGCCGCCTGGTCCGCTCCAATGACCGCAAAATGTATCTGATTCTGGATAACCTTCGTGTTCATCATTCAAAGCGGGCCGCCCGGTGGCTGGAAAAGCATCATGAACAAATAAAGCTGTTTTTCCTGCCAGCCTACAGCCCGGAGCTGAACCCGGACGAGCGCCTGAACCAGGACGCGCGGCCAATGCCGATAAAAACCGACGCGCCAGGAACGCAGAAGAGCTTAAAAACAATATCCGAGGATACCTGAGAAAGCGCCAGTGCCAGCCGGACATCGTCCAGAATTACTTCGAAGACAAGGCTGTTCGATATGCGTTCTGAAATGAAAACCTTTTATGCTCCCGGTAATATGCAAACCAGGTCACATCTAAATAAACATTATGAATTCTCCTCTTCGGCACCATTTTTAGGAAAACGGGCGGTTCCGGGTACATACCGGTCTCGCCCGTTTTCGTTCGGTCAGAATGCCAGCCCGAAAAATGGAGCCCTGCCCCCCTGATAACAGCTATGGCGAACTTTACAGGTCCTTCATCCGGTATCCCACGCCGGGTTCGGTTATAAGGAGCCGGGGCCGGGCCGGATCAGGCTCCACCTTGCGGCGGAGCTGGGCCATGAAGACCCGTAAATATTGCGTCTCAAGGGCGTAGGGCGGTCCCCAGACCTCCTTTAAAATCTGCCGGTGGGTGAGAACCTTTCCCGCGTTTTGGGCCAGCAGGACCAGAAGCCTGTATTCCAGGGGCGTTAAGTGGATTTCGTTGCCGTCCACCGTAACCTTGCGGCTGGAAGGGTCAAGGCGCAAGGGTCCGATGTCAAAAACAGCAGGAGCGCCGGAAACCCCGCGCGCCGCATGCCGAAGGGCCACCCTTATGCGGGCCATGAGTTCCGGGACCCCGAAGGGCTTGGTGAGATAGTCGTCGGCCCCCGCGTCCAGGGCCTCCACCTTGTCGTTTTCCCTGCCCCTGGCCGAAATCACGATTATGGGAACCTGGCTCCACTCCCTTATTTTTTTGGTGAGCGTTATTCCGTCGCCGTCCGGAAGGCCAAGGTCCATAAGGATTATTTCGGGATTCAAAGACGTGGCGGCAACCAGGGCCTCCTTCGCCGTTCCGGCTTCCGCAGCGCGGAAGTCCCGCGATTCAAGGGCCGTCACCAAAAAGCGCAGCATGGGGGGCTCATCCTCCACCACCAGTATGAGGGGCTGGTTCGCTGTCATTCCTGGCCGCCTTCCAGTCCGTCGGGCAGCTTGGTGGGCGGAGGCTCGGAAAGGGGCAGGCGCACGGTTAACACCGAGCCGCCCTCCGGCCTGTTTCGGGCCGTAATCACCCCCTGATGGGCGGCCACTATGCCACGGCATATTGCAAGCCCAAGACCCACCCCGCCCACTCCGGGATGGGAGCCCCGCAGAAATTTCTCGAACACGCGCTCCTCCTGCTCCTCACCCAGCCCCGGCCCCGAATCCGCCATGGAAACCGTGAAAAAGCCCTCGCCATGCGCGGCGGAAATTTCAATGGGGCTTTCCGGCGGGGTGTATTTGGCGGCGTTGTCCAGAATATTTACGAAAACCTGCTCGAAAAGCACCGGGTCAACGTTCACAAGTGGAAAATCCGGGGCAAGGTTCACTGTAATGGCTCTCCCGCCAAGGCGCTTTTCCATGCGCGAAAGGGCCGAGCCCACGATTTCCTCCAGGGGCGTCCACTCGTTTTTTGGCTTCATCCCGCCTGATTCCAGTTTTACCATATCCAGAAGATTTCCCACAAGCCGCTCCATGCGTTCAGCCTCGGTGCAGATGGAGTTGAGCATCTCCGACTTGCGTGACTCGCATAGCCTGCCGCCCTCGTCCCTCAGAAGCGTGGAAAGGCCCGTTATGGCGGCAAGGGGGGTTCTTAAATCATGGGAGGCCGCACTTAGAAGCGAGCTTCGCATCTCCTCGGTCCTGGCCTTCAAGGCCGCCGACTTTGCCTCCTCGGAAAGCCGGGCGCGGGAAAGGGCAAGGGCCGCCTGACTCACGAAGGCTTCCAGAAAGGCCCTGCGATCCACGGTAAGGGTTTCCGGCGCGATTTCCCACATGGCCAGGACTCCCGGCGTTATCGAACCGAAAACCAGGGGGATTGCGGTGAGCTTCGCCCCCGGAAAGGTGTCCGTGCCCCGCCCGGCGCTCCTTGCCTGTTCTGCGGCCCAGCGCACCACGGCCAGTTCCTCATCCGAGATGGCGAAATCATCGGGGCTTTTCGCCGCCACGTAAAAGGCCCCCGAAGATACGGCAAGTAGCATGGCGGCCCGGCCCCCGAAAACCTCCGCCGCGTGCCGGGCGGTGATCCTGGCCGCCTCGTCCTCGTCCCTTACGGCAACGAGGTCCCTTGACAGGGCATAGAGTGCGGCGGTTCTTTCCTCGCGCTTTTTGGCCTCGTGCTCCTGGCGGCGTATGCGGGAGGTAAGCCCGCTTATTGAAAGCCCGACCGCGAACATCATGGCGAAGGTCAATATGTGGCGGGCGTGTTCCACGTTGAAGGTGTGATAGGGCGGCACCGAGAAAAAATCGTAGGCCGCCACGGAAAGGGCGGCGGCAAGAAGCGAGGGGCCGCGCCCGAATATGAAGGCTGCGCCCATTATGGCGGAAAGATGCAGCATCACAAGGTCAGGCAGGGCCAGAAAATTTCTGCCGATAACGGACAGCACGGCAGCCAGAGCCACCAGGGCGGACGCTGCGGCGTAGGGAGCAGGACGCAAGGCGGGTTTTGCAGGGGCTGGCGAATTTTCCGGCACTCCTTCACAAGGCCCGCCTGATATGAAATGAACCTCGATTTCCCCGCTTTCCCTGACCAGTTCATCCACCAAAGAGCCCTTGAAAACCTCCCGAAGCCGCCTTCTTAATGGCTTTCCTATAACTATGCGGGTTACGTTGTGCAGGCGGGCATAACGCAGGATTTCATCCCCCACCCGGTTGCCGGAGACCCTTGCAGTGTCGGCTCCAAGGGATTCGGCCAGCAGAAGGTGGGATTCAAGGCGTCTCCGGTCGGGCTCCCTTAAGGGGTAGGCATCCGGGGCGTCGGCGTAAATGGCGGTAAAGGGGGCGCGAAGCCCGGCTGCCATGCGCCTTGCGCCTCGGATCACACGCTCTGAAGAAGGGCTCGCGCCCACGCACACAAGGATGCGCTCGGCGGTTGGCCACGTTGCCGTTACACCGTGCTGAGTCCTGTACTCCCGGACGTCGGTATCAAGCCTCTCTGCTGCCCTTCTAAGGGCCAGTTCCCGCAAGGCCAGAAGATTTCCGCGCTTGAAAAAATTCTCAGCCGCCCTTTGGGCCGTTTCCGGCAGATAAACCTTGCCCTCTTTAAGGCGCACAAGAAGCTCATCCGGCGTAAGGTCAATAATCTCGATTGCGTCCGCCCTGTCCAGAACGTGGTCCGGCAAGGTCTCCCGCACCTTTACTCCCGTTATCTGGGCCACAACGTCGTTTAGGCTTTCAAGATGCTGAATGTTGACGGTGGTGTGGACCTCGATTCCGGCGTCCAGAAGCTCAAGCACGTCCTGCCACCTTTTGGGATGCCTGCTCTGTGGGGCGTTGGTGTGCGCAAGCTCATCCAGTAAAAGCACCTGGGGCCTTCGGGCCAGGGCGGTATCGAGATCGAACTCGAAAAGAGAGGCTCCCCTGTGGATCACCTCGCGCCGGGGCAGAACGGAAAGCCCATCCATCAGGGCCGCAGTCTCGGCTCTGCCGTGGGTTTCCACGCAGCCCACAACAACGTCAACGCCTTGTGACGCAAGCCTTTTGGCGGCAAGCAGCATGGAGTAGGTTTTTCCCACGCCCGGAGCGTAACCCAGAAAGACCTTCAAAACCGCCCGGTTCCGGCGATCCTCATCGGCTTTCACACGGGCAAGGAGCAGGTCCGGGTCGGGCCGGTCAGAGGGAGGCTGCATGGAAAAATTCGCCATTTCATTGACCCTTGTTCGGGCTTTTCGGAGTCAACCGCAAAAGGCTCAGATTCAGCTTTAATACATTTACCCTGGGCTCGCCAAGAATTCCGAAGGTGCGGCCCTCCACGGACCCGGCAACGAGCTTTTGCACCGCTTCCCGCGAAAGGCCCCTTTCCCTCGCCACCCGGTCAACCTGAAAAAACGCGGCTGCGGGCGAGATGTGCGGGTCGAGGCCGCTTGCCGATGCGGTGGCAAGATCAACGGGAACCTTGCCGGTGCTTGCCGGGTTTTCGGCGCGCAGCTTCTGTGCTCTTTCCGCCGCCGCCGTTTGAAGGGCAGGGTTCAAAGGCCCAAGATTGGACCCGCCTGAAAGCGCCCCGTTATACGGATGAACAGACGTTGCGGACGGGCGGGGCCGAAACCATCCGGGGCCTTCAAAGGCTTGTCCGATCAGTTCCGAGCCCGCAGCCTTGTTGTTTTCCATTATGATACTCCCGTTTGCCTCAAATGGAAACATTGCCTGGGCCAGGGCCGTAATCAGGGCCGGATATCCCAGTCCCAAAAGAAGGGTGAAGGCCAAAAGGAGCGTGAGAGCCGGACGGAATGCTGGTTGGGTTTTCATTTCACCCCCATTAGGCTCAAAAGGATGTCGGTTATCTTTATCAGCGGGAAGGGGAAAAGGAGTCCCCCAAGACCGTAAATCAGGATATTCCTCCGCAAAAGCACCCCTGCGGGGGCGGGTTTCATGCTGATTCCCCTAAGGGCCAGGGGAATCAGGCCCACTATCATAAGGGCGTTTACGATGACAGCCGACAAAACCGCGCTTGCGGGGGAACTTAGACCCATCACGTTGAACGCCCCAAGGGCCGGGTAGGTGGAGGCGAAGGCCGCAGGTATTATGGCGAAATACTTTGATACATCGTTGGCTATGGAAAAAGTGGTGAGAGCCCCCCGCGTCATGAGCATCTGCTTTCCGATCTCCACAACTTCCAGTAATTTGGTGGGGTTGGAGTCGAGGTCCACCATGTTCCCCGCCTCCTTGGCCGCCTGGGTGCCGGAATTCATGGCCACCGCGACGTCCGCCTGGGCAAGGGCCGGGGCGTCGTTGGTCCCATCCCCCGTCATGGCCACCATGTGGCCCTTTGCCTGAAAATCCCTTATAAGGGTCAGCTTGCGCTCAGGAGTCGCCTCTGCAAGAAAATCGTCAACACCGGCCTCGGCGGCTATGGCCGCCGCCGTAAGAGGGTTGTCGCCGGTTATCATTATGGTTTTTATGCCCATCTTGCGCATGGCCGCGAAGCGCTCTTTTATTCCGCCCTTCACGATGTCCTTCAAGTGGATGACCCCAAGGACTTTTTCATCCTCCGCCACGATGAGTGGTGTCGCTCCCTGGCGGGCAAGCTCGTCAACCGCCTCCCGCACCTTGGGGGCAATGGTTCCGCCTCTGGCTTTTACGAAGCGCTCCACAGCGTCCACCGCGCCCTTCCGGATTTTTTTGCCGCCTGCGTCAACGCCGCTCATGCGGGTTTCGGCTGAAAAGGGCACAAAGATCGCGGAGATTTCCCCAAGGTCCCGGCCCCTTATGCCGAAGCGCTCCTTGGCCAGAACCGTTATGCTCCTGCCTTCGGGGGTTTCGTCCGCAAGACTCGCCAGTTGCGCCGCCTCGGCCAGCCGCCTTTCGGTGAAGCCGGGCGCTGGTATGAAGTTCACCGCCTCCCGGTTTCCAAGGGTGATGGTGCCGGTCTTGTCCAGCAAAAGCACGTCCACGTCCCCCGCAGCTTCAACCGCCCTGCCCGATGTTGCCAGCACGTTGGCCCCGATCAATCTGTCCATACCCGCGATGCCAATGGCTGAAAGAAGCCCGCCGATGGTGGTGGGTATAAGGCAGACCGCAAGGGCCGAAAGCACGGTGAGGGTGACGGGGCTGCCCTGTCCGGTGGCTTTCACGGCGTAAACCGAAAAGGGGTAAAGGGTGGCCACCGCAAGGAGAAAGACGATGGTGAGCCCGGCAAGAAGAATGGAAAGGGCTATCTCGTTGGGAGTCTTGCGCCTTTTGGCCCCCTCCACCATGGCTATCATGCGGTCAAGGAAGGTCTCGCCCGCCTCGGCGGTTATGCGTATAACGAGCCTGTCCGACAATACCCTGGTGCCGCCCGTGACCGCACTTCTGTCTCCGCCGCTTTCCCGTATCACCGGGGCGCTTTCGCCTGTTATGGCGCTTTCGTCCACCGAGGCCACGCCGCCTATAACCTCTCCGTCGCCGGGTATGATTTCCCCGGCCTCCACCGCCACCACGTCGCCTTTTTTCAGAAGCGCCGAGGCCATATCCTCGGTAAGGGACTGGTCCCCTCCGGGCTGTAAAAGGCGGCGGGCCGTGACGTCCTTCCTGGTTTTCCTAAGGGCGTCGGCCTGGGCCTTGCCCCTGCCTTCGGCCAGTGCTTCGGCGAAATTTGAAAAAAACACGGTGAACCAGAGCCACACCGAAACGGCCAGAATAAAGCCCGCAGGGGCCTCTCCTCGCCCGGTTATCAAGGCGTGGATAAAAAGCGCCGTGGTAAAGGCGCTTCCGGCCTCAACAACGAACATGACCGGATTTCTCGCCATAAGGCGCGGATCGAGCTTCTTGAAAGCGTCCCTTACGGCTCCGATGACCAGGGCCTTTTCGAAAAGACGCCTTGATTTTGTTTTATCGCTCATGGAAGGGCGCTCCTTGCCAATATCGTCACTTAAAAAGCATAAGATGTTCAACTAGTGGTCCAAGAGCCAGCGCCGGAATGAAGGTCAGCGCCCCCACAAGCACCAGGGTTCCCAGAAGAAGCGCCGCGAAAAGCACAGTGTCCGTGGGAAGTGTGCCCGAAGACGCCGGAACGGTCCGCTTTCTGGCAAGGCTTCCGGCCAGGGCCAGGACAGGCACTATCACCCAGAATCGCCCGGCCAACATGCAAAGGCCCGTTGCCACGGTGTGAAAGAGGTTGGACGCGTCAAGGCCCGCAAAGGCCGAGCCGTTGTTGTTGGCGGCTGACGAGTAGGCGTACAAAAGCTCGGAAAAACCGTGCGGCCCAGGGTTCGCCACTGTGGCGTGGCCGGAAAGGGTCACGCAGGCCATTGCCGTTCCCAAAAGGACAAATGCCGGAGGGATGAGGATTCCAAGGCTGGCGGCCTGCATCTCGTAAGCTGAAAGTTTTTTGCCCAGATACTCCGGGGTGCGCCCCACCATAAGTCCCGCGATGAAAACCGCCACCACCGCGAAAAGTATCATGCCGTAAAGGCCGGAGCCAACGCCGCCGAAGACCACCTCGCCAAGCTGAATAAGCCACATGGGAATGAGGCCGCCAAGGGGGGTGAAGCTGTCGTGCGTGGCGTTCACCGAACCGTTGGAGGCGGCGGTTGTGGCGACAGCCCACAGGGCACTTTCTGCGGCCCCGAACCGCACCTCTTTGCCCTCCATGTTGCCGCCCGACTGAAAAGCCCCGGCTTTTTGGTCAACGCCAGCGCTGTCAAGGGCCGGGTTTCCCGAAAGCTCGGCCCCGGCGCACAAAAATGACAGGGGCAGAATAACCGCCATCATCACGGCGAAAAGCACGTATCCCTGGCGCTGGGCCTTCACCATGCGCCCGAAGAAGAAGCAGAAAGCGGCTGGAATCAGCAGAATTGCCAGAAGCTCCGCGAAATTTGAAAGGGGCGTGGGGTTCTCGAAGGGGTGCGCCGAATTGGCGTTATAGTATCCCCCTCCGTTGGTGCCCAGTTGCTTTACGGCCACCTGGGAGGCGACAGGCCCAAGGGCAAGGCTGACACTTTCGACCGGATTTCCGTTTGAATCGGCCACCGGGGCGGCGAGCGCGATTTCCGCCTTGGCGTCAAAGGTCTGGACAAGCCCCTGGGACACCAGAAAGACCGAGAAAACAAGGGCCAGAGGAAGAAGGATGTACACCACGCCGCGCACAAGGTCCGTCCAGAAGCATCCGATGCCGTCCTCGCTGTTTCGGGTGAAGCTCCGGGTGAGGGCCACGGCCACCGCCATGCCGGTTGCGGCTGAAAGAAAATTCTGAACAGTAAGCCCCGCCATCTGGGTGAGCTGGCTCATGACTGCCTCGCCCGCATAGGCCTGCCAGTTGGTGTTGGTAACAAAGCTCACGGCGGTATTGAAGGCCACCTGGGGTGAAACGGCCCCGAATCCCGCCGGGTTTCCCGGCAGAAAGCCCTGGAGCCTTTCAAGGGCGTAAACCGCGAAAAAGCCCAGAAGGTTGAAGATCAACAAATGTTTCGCGTAGGTCTTCCAGTGGGTGTCTGCGTCTTCCGCAACCCCCGCCATCCTTAAAAGGAGGCGCTCCAAAGGCCCCAGAATCTTACGGGAAAAACGGTTCTCCCCCCGGTAAACCCTGGCCATGTAATTGCCGAGCGGCATGGCCAACAGGGTGAGCAGCCCGAAAAAGCCGAGAATCTTTATTGCGATAAGGGCGTTCATCAGAACCACTCCGGTTTGAGAAGTGCCACAAAAAGATAGACCAGAAGCAATGCCGCCAGTATCCCGCCGGTATAGAGAAAAAATTCCATAATTCCTCCTTTCACAGCTTCAGCAGAAGCCACGAAAACCCCATGGTCAATATGAAAAAGACAACCGGAATTCCAATTGAAGTGATGTCGCTCATGTTGCCCTCCCCTTTTGGGCGGTGGGATTTTCCGGTCAACCGGAATCATCCGCCCTTTTGATACAAGGATAAGGCATGGCGCATCAGGATGGGGTAAAACTAGCGCCTAAGGGCATAAGGAAAACATAAAGGACGGGAACCGGCGAAATTTGGCGATAAGGAGGAAACGCCGGATTATCGTTCTGAAGCCTTGTTGGGGGAAAGGGCCTTTAACGGCATGAACCGACTGGTGTCACGCGGTATGGTAAATTTGCTTTTGGAAACGGGCCGGGCTATGGTGGGCCTCTTGCATCTTGTTTCAAATCCGCCCGAACCGCCCCATTATGTCGGAATGAAAGGAAGCATCATGAAACGCATATCCACGCTACGCGCCAGAGTCATCCTTCTTTGCCTCACGGGTCTTCTCCTGTTCGCGCCGCTTTCGCTCGCTGACGGATACAACCAGGGCGTCACTTCGGAAGTCCTCAAAAAGGCCGCCACCACCGCCAACGGGCAAAAAATCGCCTTTCCCGTTACGGACAAGGCGGAGGTGACCGCCGCGATGGTTTCGATAGCCCCGGGCGCTGAAACCGGCTGGCACAGGCATCCCATGCCGGTTTACGCCTACGTTCTGTCCGGGAGCCTCTCCGTTTCTCTTGAGGACGGCGGCCTGCTTTCCTACTCGCCCGGCGATGTCATCATCGAGGTTGTGGACACCCTGCACAACGGCAAAAACATTGGAAGCGATCCGGTGAAACTGGTGGTTTTCTACCTGGGAAGCGAGGGGGTTCCTCTGGCCGTAAAAGAGGCGCCTGCGGAAAAAGTCAAATAGCGGATAGCCGGTACATAACGTAATAATTGAAAATCGCCTCATGCCCCATCCCGAAATGCCTTCGAGATGGGGTATGAGGCGTTCTGCATTATTTTTCGCCGTCCTTCTTCACTTCCGAAAGCTCGGCTATGCCGTAGCACCAGCCGTTCAGTTTTGATTTCCTGAAAATGCAGGTCCTGCCCAAGCCGCCCATATCCCATTGGACCGTCCCCTCTTTCGAGGCGTGCATCTGCTTTACGGCGGCCTCCAAAGACGGGCTTCCCATCTCGGACGTGTAAACGAACAGGAAGTCCCTGTTCTGGTGAAGGGCGGTCCTGCCCAGGCCATCCATTGCAAAAAAAAGTTGGTTGGAGGGCAGCAATATGGCTTCCCGCAGCCTGTCGTTCAACGGTTCGATGAATACCGATGCTCCGAGCGCCCCGATGACCCGCCCGTCTTTTTTCACCGGGACCCCCAGCACTGCGGATTTTAGCCCGGTTGACTTTGAAATCACGAGACTGCCTGTCACGTCTTTTCCCGCCATGAGATCGGAGAAATACGGACGATCCGAAAGGGTCTTGTCCTGGCGGCCTTTTTCCACGGTGAAATAGGTTCCGTCGGGCCGGACGAAAAAATGCGCGCCCGAAGCGCCGGTCTTGGCCATTGCCGCAAGCAGGGGCCGGATGGCTTTCCAGTCGCCGCTTTTGGCCGCGCTTGTTTCTGCGATGATTGAAAGCGACGAGAGGACCCCTTCCAGTTGAGCGTCCGCAGATGAGATCAAAAGGCCCAAGGCAGAACGGGCGTCCACGGAAAAGGACAAGCCCTGGTCCATCTCGTCTTCGTACAGGCCGGAGCCCAGCCACCATGTGTCGTCCACCTTTTTCACATAGCCCAGCTTGGGGCCGATTTTGCGGGTGAGGCGGTCCTCCCAGTTGTACCGAAACCAGCCGGAGCCCTGGATGGCCAGGGCCATCAACTCCCGGATGATCTTCTTGCCGTCCGTGTCGGTGCGCTCGATGAGGTTTTTTCCCACCAATTCGGGCTGCCCGCCGTGGGCAAGTACGTTTCCTTTAAAGTCATAGGCGAAGATGTAGAGATTGCCGCGCACAAAGGGGCCGCTTTGGTTCATGAACTCGGAAAGGGCCTTTGCCTTTCCGTTGGCCTGTGCGAAATCCACGGCTTTGTCCACGAACGAGATCACATCATCCCTGGTAATCGCGCCGTTGGGGCCGTCCGCAAAGGCCGGGGAAAACCCCGCAAACAGGCAGACGACCACCGCAAGCAATGCCAACAAAGCTTTTTTATCCATTTGACTTTCCTTATTTTTGAACCGTTTTTTGAATTTGCCGAATTTTAAGCCTGGTTCACCGAAACTTCGGTGAAAAGCTCGCCGTTTTCACCCATGAGCGACTCGCCCATGTTCTTTATTGAAAGCGAAAGCGCTCCGGTTTCGTGAAGCGCCACGTGGCCGGACCTGGAAAGGGCGGAAAGTGCGTTGTCGAAGGCGTTGCCTTCCATTTCCAGGGCCTTGCGCAACTGGGCAATTTTGACCCGCTGGCCCTTTTGGGGGGCCATTTTCGACAGGGCCTCCATTATATCTGCGCCCTCGCCCGTGGCCGCCTTCCTGTTGACCGGAGAATCGGACATCCCGGTGAATTTTTTAAGCTCCGCGACTTCCTTTTCCAGCCTCTCCACACGCGCCAGAAGCGCAAGAATGCGGTCATCCATGAGTTTTCCCCCTGATTTTCGACGCTTTTTGTTGTAAGATGCATCTTAGCGCGATAACTGCCGGAGAGAAAGAATAAATTTTTCAAAACCCCTCAATTGCGATCGATAATGGAAAAAACCGAAATCAGATTCGTGGGGCACGCCACGGTTTATCTTGAAACCGGCGGCGTTTCGTTCGTGACCGACCCCATGCTTTCCCAAAGGGCACTGGTGGTAAGGCGGTTCGGCGCGCCGGGCGCTGAGGTGAAAGACCTGGCCGGAGCCTCGTGCATCCTTGTTTCACACGCGCACTTCGATCACCTGGACCTGCCCACCCTGGACCGTTTTCCCAAATCCACACCCGTAATCACTCCTCACCGGGTGGGAAGCCTGGTCAAAAAGCTCGGCTTTTCCACAGTAATAGAGCTTGCCGACTGGGAAACCCATCAAGGAGGCGATTTTTTCGTTACGGCGGTTCCGGCCCGGCATTTCGGCGAGCGCATCTACGTGGACCCCTTCAGAAAGTACCAGGGCTATGTTTTCGGAAAAAACGGGGGGCCTGCCTTTTATTTTGCGGGCGACACCGGATATTTCAACGGATTTGCGCAAATAGGGGAAAAATTCGACATCTGCTGCGCCCTTCTTCCAATCGGCGCGTACCGCCCGGCCTTCATCATGAGGCGGGTGCATCTCAATCCGCACCAGGCGGTGCAGGCCTTCAGGGACTTGAAGGCCCGGTACATGGTTCCCATCCATTTCGGCTCGTTCAAGCTCTCCCTGGAGCCGGTAAGCGAGCCGCCCCGAATGCTTTCCTCGATAGTGGAAAACGACCTTACGCTGAAGGACCGGGTTTTCATCTTGAAAAACGGCGAGAAGAAGATCATCGAAACCTGCGGGTGAGGGCTTTATTCCGTTGCCCCTGCCCGCCCGCGCCGAAACCGGAAATCGAAAACCGGGGAAGGCTGGGACTCCCCCCCTGCATGATTGGGGTGCGAGGTGTTTTACAGGTTGGCGCCGTGGAAGCGTTTTGATTCGCTGACTTCGCTCCGGGAGTTGTAGCCGTAGAGGTTGAAGCCTTCGCGGTTTTCGGGTGATGATGCGTCGTACTGGCTTCCGAATGCCTCGCCGGAGTTGACCACGGAGGTGCGGTTGCCGATGGCGTTATAGCGGTAGTCGTACTGCCAGATGACGCGGGCTCCGGACTTGTTGAGGACCTGGGTTTTCACGTCGCGCTTGTCTTCGTAGGTATACGTGGCCGTGACCGGGGTGTACGAGCCGTCCGTGCGGGCGGTGGACATTCCGGCAAGGAGGTCGGAGCCGGGCACGTAGGTGTAAGCCGTCGCGCCGGGGACCGAATTCACGTTCCATGAGACCTGGTTCATGCGGCCCTTTTGGTCGTAGCCGTAGGAGACAAAATAGCTCGTACCTGACCTGCGAATAAAACTGACTAGGGATGACACATACTAATTGTGACGCACTGTCCCGGAACATTTCAACTTTTTCGCGTTTAATTCGTCAATTTTTTGTATTGCAACGTAATAATTAAATGATAAATCATTTACATCACCCATTAATTTTTTTGCTTTTTCAAAATAAAATTTTGCATTTTCATATTCAGTTAATAATAAATAATAATGTGCGATGTAAAAATATATATTATAATTTTCTGAACCATCTTTATTAGAAATATTAGCTAAGCAAACATTTACAGAAATAATATTTTCATACATTTTAAACACATATTTCATGCTATAATTATCATCTAAGTAACCACTAATTGGAATATCTATCTAATATTCATTATTATATACTGAATTTTGATTAATTATTTTAATATTATTATAAGCAATTTTTTTCCAAACTAAATAATATAAATATGTTTCAACAATATATTGTGGCACATTTTTCAAACTTTTATTTTTAATATAATTTAAATATAATATTTTAACCCCTTCTGAAAAGTCAGAATATGATAAAAAATATTTTTTATTGTAATAAAAAAGTTTGCCACGAATTAAATATAGATTACCTGAATCCGTGACGCCTTCGTTACACACCTGTTTTCATGGTCTTGGGGGTGTCAATTTTCGAAGTTTCTCTGCCTTGACGATCCTGGAAAGGCGAATTTGAATGGTTTTATAGCTTTGATCGCCGATTATTGTACGTCAAGGCCGAATTTCACCAATTTCCGGGCATGTCTATGCCTCCTTGTTGTGTTTTGCTGCTCTGGCTGTTTTTTGCTGACCGAGTCAGCCGGGCGAAAGGGCGTTGTGGACCTGTAAAAACGCCTCAAATGCCGGGCAATTGCGTCCGAAAAGCAGCGTAAGCCTCCGGGCCGAGCGAACAAGCCGAGCGGCAATGGTCATCAACTCCTGGATTACCGTTTTTATTCTGCGTCTTTTTGCCGGGTGCCGAACGGGCGACTTGTCGCCGCAAAGCCCCATTTGGCCTATAAGCCGCAAGATATTGTAAGCAAAGCCCGCGCACGTCAGCACCAGCGCGTTGGTGGCGAATTTGCCCGAAGGCAGCCGTTCCATGTCGAGGTCGCTCTTGATTTCGCTGTGAAACTGCTCGCTTGTCCCATGGGCCTCGTAGAGCTTGATGATGTCCCCTGCGGGGAGCGCAAGGCTTGTCCACCAGCCTTCGAGCTCGATGTCAGGCACCGTCAGATATTGGCCTTTTTTGTCGATGCTGCGTTCCGTCACGCGGACCACCCGCATGAAGCGGTAATTTTTTCCTTTAAATTCATGGGCTTCGTGTACGGTCGTGACCGCGACTTTTTTTCCAGGGCGAGGCTCGGTGACCTGGCTTTCGGCGAACACCCTGTCGCGCCATTCGATGTGATTGGCCTTCCGGGGGTTCCATTTTACGATGTACGAGACTTTTTCGTGCCCGCGAAGCGCAACGAGGGTCTCAATGGCGCAGTGAGCTGAATCCAGGCGGGCAAGCAAAGGCTTTTGCGTCAGCCGCCGCGCCCTCATAACGACCCGGTTCAAAAAGGGGATGAAGTCATTTTGGCTGTGCTGGCTGCCTTCCCTGAGTTCCAGACCCACGCACCAGCCTTCTTCGCCCAGATAGGCGGCGATGGGCGCATAACCGTCAACTCCTTTGTAAGTGCGCGAAACGCCTTCCTTTTTTGTACCCCCGTTATCCATCGGAAAAACGTCCATATCCAATGGTACATGGCCGGTGGAAATTTTCGTGACCGGTGCTTTCGCAGCCTTCAGCATTTCGATTGATGCGCTCTGGACAGCCTGGGCGAACGGATCGGCATGCTGGTCGAAACGTTGGCGAAGCGACTCTTTTGAAGGAACATGCTTGATGGCAAGCGCAGCCTTGAACCAGTCGTCGCCCCGCACTCCGTCCATGGCCTCGAAGTCGCTTTTGCCCACGCAAAGTAGGCCCATGTAGCTTTTGACAACATCCTCGTGAGAGACGCGGGGCGCGCCGGGCACGCAGATCAAGCGATTGGCAAGGCCGGAGTGCTCATTTATCAAAAGCCCCACCAGGGCAAAGCCGGAATGGGGGGTAAAAAACTGAGTTTGCGATCTTCCGATTTTGATTTTCGGCATGGCTTTTCACTCACCGGGTGAATGGTTGAATGATTCGACCTTGCCATAAATAATGTTAAAAATCGAGATGTTATTTAACGATCACCGCTCTTTTTATGTAGTGCCGCTCACGGATTCAGGACAATGTGAAATTCTATATTGCAATGTGTGCATCCCAAGTGGCATTGAACGATTCCGACCCCTCACCAGACAGAATTGCGTCGCTTGGCAGTTGTGATTTTCATGACTCTGTCCTGATGGATTCATTTGAAATCGTTTGGAATGAATATACGAACTTGGGCGGAACAGATAAAGTTGCCAAGGGGTCTGAACTCTTGTCGAAGCTCAAAAAAAGAATGGTGCAACAGTATCCTCGAAGAACTTAGAAATGAAGAGCGAATAAAGGCTATCTTAGCGCCTAACAGATTATAGCATCTATGAATCTCATCATTTATAAATCAAAGTGGAACTCACTTTTATTCAAAACAAGTGAGTTCCACTTCAAAGGGCTCTGTTAATGCTTCTCGAAGACTTATCAATAATCCTCGTAGGCCAGCCCTTCCCAGGATTTGGGGTTAGACAGGCGGTCTTCCACGTTGACGCCGAAGTGGGACTCCAGGGGTGCGAAGACCCAGGAATTCTCGGCCTGGACCTTGCGGGCCGCGTCGAGGACCACGTTAAGGCCCTTTTTCGTCATCAGCCCAAGGGGCTTGCGGCAGGGGCCGGCGGGCATCCCCAGGACCCGCATCAGGGCCTTTATGGGGAGCGGATTCCTGGCCCGGCATTTCACATCGCCCTTGGCCGAGCTTTCCATGGTGGTGACCACAACGATGGAAAAGAGCGGCTTCAGGGCGGTCTCCACCCGGCGGGCCTCCTCCCAGTTACCGACGAGCGCGGCGGCCACCATGTCGGCCACCGCCTTGGGAGCCACGTTGGAAATCACCGAAATGACGCCGGAAGCCTTGATTTCCGCGCTTTCCATCATGGAAAAGGTCTTGTCGTCGTCGCCTGAGAGGATGACGAATTTATTGCCGCAAAGCTGGCGGGTGAGCTTCATGTTGTCGAAATCGCCCGTGGCTTCCTTCACCGCGCTCACGTTGGGGTGGGATTCGTTGAGAAGCGCAAGGTCCTGGGGCAGAAGCTGGGCCCCGGTGCGCCCCGGAATCACGTACGGGATGACCGTGAGGTCGGGAAAGGCCGCAGCCACGGGAGCGAGATACTCGCGCCGTATTTCCAGCGAGCTTGGGCCGTTGTAGTAGGGGTCCACCAGAAGCACCGCGCTTGCGCCGTTTTCAGCCGCAAAACGGGTTGCCTCCAGGGCCTCGGTGGTGTTGTTGGAGCCGGTTCCGGCCACCACGTCCACCTTGTCCCTTGCCCTCAGGGACACCCGGCGGGTGACCTCGTGATGCTCCACCCACGAAAGCGTGGGGCTTTCGCCCGTTGTGCCCGCCGCCAGAACCCCGGAGACCCCGCAGGCCACCTGGAAATCCACCAGCGCGTCGAGTCCTTTTGCATCCAATCCATTTGAAAACGGCGTGATGATCGCCGTATATACACCCGAAAGCATAATCCCTCCTTAAAGCCCGTCTAAAAACGCGAACTGCGGCGTCAGGCATCGCATCCCGGCTCGGTCACGTACGACCATCCTGATTTAGCCCAAGAACTCTGCGATTTCTTGGGCGGGTACGCTCCTCGCCGCTCGCTCGCCAACCTTAGCATTTCATCGTTTTTATCCAGGCTTTATGTCCAGCCGGATTTAAGCGGCTTTATAATTTTACGTAAACCGGGGCCATTTTATCCGGCCCCTGTTGATTCGACCTCTATTTGGCCTTAAGAAAATCCGCCTCCGCCTTCTCCAACTCATTCAGGGCCTTCCAGCACAGGCCCCGGTAGTAGTAGGCGGACTTCAGGTCGGGCTTTCTTGCTATCACCCTTTCAAAATCAGCCAGGGCGTCTTTTACGGACCCGGATTCGTGAAGGAATATCCCGCGCTGCATCATGTACTGCCAGCGATTTTCGGCATCGGAAAGGTCCACCGCCTGGTTGTAGTCCGAAAGGGCGCGGTCCCGGTCCTTGATGGCCCGGTAAGCGGCGGCCCTGTTGTTGTAGGCCGGCGCCAACCGGGCTGGTTTTCCCTGATTTTCCTGGATGAAGCGGGTGTAATGGATTATGGCCGCATCGTACTGGCCGCGTTCCAGGGCGTCCGCCCCCTGTTTGAAGCTCCAGTCCGAGCGCGAAGCCAGGGACTCCATCTGCACTCCGCAGCCGTAGAGCGCAAACAGCGCAAAAAGGGCGAGAACCGCGATACCTGCTTGAAGGCTTTGCCTCATGACGACGGACCCTTTCACAACCCGTTCCGGTGCGTTAACCCTTTCCAGCCCGTTATAAAAGGCTGGATACGAAGCCTGGATGCCAGTTTAAATATCGGCGATGAAGTGCAAGGAGTGCGAAAAGCCAATGAGCAAAGCGTACTAAATGTACGTGGCGGAATTGGCTTTGATGCGCGGGCACTGTCAATTCGCGTTTTTAGACAGGCTGTTACAGGCGTCCCATTTTTTTCAACGTATCGTTGAACGTGCGGTAAAAACCGTTGTTTTCCGAAACCCCGGTGCTGATGATGCTGCCAATCTCGTCGATGTTCTTCAAGTTGATGATTATATTGACGCTTTTGGTGAAGGATGCCATGTTGTCCATGGTGCGGTGTTCGGAGCATAAAAGCACCAGGAAAATCTGCCTTCGCGTGGAAATGGTGAGCCTTCCCAAAAATTTCAGCACGTGGTTGTTTTCCGCGTTGTCCGTGTCGAACATCTCGTTTAGGACAACCATGTCGAAAATGTGAAAACGCATGGCTTTCAGGGCCTCGCGGGCGGTGGACGCCTCGGTGACCCGGTAGTGCATGTTTTCCAGGGCCGCCCTCACCCGCGCCTTGTTGCCGGAATCCGCATCGCAGACCAGGGCCGTGAGGGTTCCCTCGTCAATGTAATCAAAGGGCTTGTCCGAAGCGTCGTACTGGCCGGAAATCACCTCGTCCGCCAGGTTTTTTCCAGTCTTGCCGTTTGCCGGAGCCGGGGGCTTGCCGTTGTGGTTTTTGGCCCGCGTGTCAACGGTGATCTTTTCCTTGCACTTGGGGCAGGGAACAGCCACCAGCTTGTCCTTGGGCAGTTTCTCGTCCGGAATCTTGAACTGGGCCCGGCAGTTTTCGCAGGTTATTTCCATTTTTATAAGCCTTCGCGTCCGGCGGTTGTGGAAAAACCGGCCTCTCCAGGAGGCCATGCCGCTCTATTTTATGTTTCTGCCGTAGGCGTTGTCCACTTCCAGGTGGTCTATGTCGCTGGTGGCCTCGCCGCGCGCGCTCTTCACCGAGTCGATGCCCCTGCCCACCACTGCCTTGTGGGACGCGTAGGCCGCGCCCGTGGCCTCGGTGATGAAGCCGCGCTCGTAAAGGGAGATGATGTAATCATCGAAGGTGGTCATGCCGAAGGCCGTGCCCTGCTGGATGATCTCGTAAAAGGTCTTGCCCTCGCTTTCGCCGTGAAGGATGGTGTCCTTTACGCGGATGTTGGAGCCCATGACCTCGAAGGCCGCCACGCGCCCTCCGCCCACCTTGGGAAGGAGCCTCTGGCACACGATCCACCGCATTGTGTCGGCGAGCCTTATGCGTATCTGGTTTTCCTCCTCGGTGTTAAACATGCCGAGAATTCGGTTGATGGTCTGGCCGGAGTCGATGGTGTGCAGGGTGCTCATGACCAGATGCCCTGTTTCCGCCGCCGAAAGCGCGATTTCCACGGTTTCGCGGTCCCGCATTTCGCCCACCAGGATCACCTTGGGGGCCTGGCGCATGGCGGCCCGAAGGCCCCGCGAAAAGCTGTCGAAATCCGCGCCCAGCTCGCGCTGGTTGAAGGTGGCCTTCTTGTGCGGATGCTGGTATTCCACAGGGTCTTCCAGGGTTATGATGTGGAAGCTCTCGGCCTCGTTGATCTCGTTCAGAAGGGCCGCAAGGCTGGTGGATTTACCCGAACCCGTCGCGCCCGTCACCAGGATGATACCGTTCTTCTCCTTGGCCATCTTGTGAAAGGCCTGGGGAAGGGCCAAATCCTGGATGGTGGGAATCTTGGTTTCCAGTTTTCGCAGAACCACCGAGTAGGTGCCGCGCTGGGAGAAGATGTTCACGCGGAAGCGGGCCTTGCCAGGAAGCTCGTAGGAAAGGTCGCAGGAGCCCTCGTTCAGAAGGATGTCCGTGAGACGCCTGTCCTTGTTTATGAGATTCAGGGCGAATATCTCGGTCTGAAAGGGCGTCAGCTCCTTCACCGGCGGGGTCATTTCCACCGGGTACAGGACGCCGGAGCTTTCAACCTGGAAGGGCTTGCCGGCAGTGATGTTCAAATCCGAGACGTTGTCGTAGGAATCCAGCATCTTTGTAAGGATGTGGTCGATTTCCTGCTTGCGCATGTCACGCCTCCGTGAAGTCCGTGGGCGGGTTTTTCAGAAGCGGCCTGAACCGGGCCTTGTCGTTGGCCTTCATGTAGGCGTCTTCAACGTCTATCCGACCCCTGTGCACCAGATCCATGATGGCGTCGTCCAGAAGCTGCATTCCATATTTCTTTCCGGTCTGGACCGCAGAAGGAATCTGGAAGGTCTTGTTTTCACGGATCAGGTTTCGCACGGCCGGGGTGGCGATTAGAATCTCCAGGGCCGCGCAGCGCCCCTTCTTGTCTATGCGCTTGAAAAGGGTCTGGCTTATGACGCAGCGTATGCCGTCGGCGAGCGTCGAGCGTATCTGCTCCTGCTGGCTCGCAGGGAAGACTTCGATGATGCGGTCCACCGTCTTGGCCGCGCTTGTGGTGTGAAGGGTGGCGAAGACAAGATGGCCCGTGGAGGCGGCCTCCACCGCAAGGCTTATGGTTTCAAGGTCGCGCATTTCGCCCACGAGGATTATGTCCGGGTCCTCGCGGAGCGCCCCCCTAAGCGCGTTGGTGAAGTTCTTGGTGTGGGTTCCCACCTCCCGGTGGTTCACTATGCAGCTTTTGGACTCATGGACGAATTCTATGGGGTCCTCGATGGTTATGATGTGGTCCTTGCGGCTGCGGTTGGCCACGTCGATGATGGACGCCAGTGTGGTTGACTTGCCGCTTCCGGTGGGGCCCGTAACAATGACAAGCCCGCGCGGGAGGGAGGCGAGCTTGGACACCACCGGGGGAAGGCCCAGCTGCTCGGCGGTCTGTATCACCTGGGGAATTTCGCGGAAAACCGCAGCAACCCCGTATTTCTGCATGAAAAAGTTGGCCCTGTAGCGGGCCACGCCCGGAAGCTCGTAGCCGAAATCGAGATCGCCCGTTTCCTCGAAGATCTTGATGCGGTCTTCGGGTGTGATCTCGTAGAGCATTCCGCGCAATTCGTCGGATTCCAGGACCTTGTACTTGATGCGCTCTATTTCGCCGCGTATGCGCAGGGCGGGCTGCTGGCCGGAGACAAGGTGAAGGTCCGACGCCCCCTGCTCGTGCATGAGTTTGAAAAATGCATCAATCTTGGCCATGAAACAGCTCCTTTGGAGTCAACGAATGCGTTTGAAGTCAAACTGATTCAATAAGCAAATGAACCGGCGCCGGGCGCCATGGTGTGAGCCAGGGTGAAAAGGGTTCTCACCAGGAAGTATTTCAGAAAATAGATGGCCAGAATGAGGACAAAGGGGGAAAAATCGATCCCTCCGCCGCTGACAGGGAGCCTCTTCCTGATCTGGTACAACACGGGCTCGGTGGCCCGGTGGATGAAACGCACGATGGGGTTGTAGGGGTCGGGGCTGACCCAGGACAGGAGCGCGGCAACTATCACCAGCATCATGTAGGCCGAAAGGCCCATGTTTAAAACATAGGCCAACGCCTCGAAAAAAAAGCGGAATACGAACATCGCAACGCCTCGTTATTGGCTTGTTTGAATTTTACCTAACAGCCCGTTGGAAAAGGCTGTATGAAAAGCCTGGATAAAAACGATGAAGTTCAAGGAGTGCGAAAAGCCAATGAGTAAGCGTACTTTTTCGTACGTGACGGAATTGGCTTTGATGCACGACACAGCAATTCGCGTTTTTAGACAGGCTGCTAAGGGCCTTTTACGAAGAATCGGAAAACCCAACCTTGTTGACGAAAGCCGGTCTGCGGCGCTCCTGAAAGACCCGTGTGCAGGATTGTTCCAGGATTGCACGGCAACAAGTCCATTTGGCCAGAACTATCATGCCGGGGCCTGTAAAGTCAAGGACCGCAATGCCGCCCTATGGCCGGGCGCATTAGATTGACGGCGGATGGGATTTCCGCTATTGCCCGTTACATACATATTCGTTTCATGATCAGGCTGCGCGCCCTTGGGCGCGGAAACTTCAAATACAAACCGGGCGGATTTTTCGGGATGACGAAAGCCAAGGCCGCGACAACGATCAGAAATCATCTTTCGCCCGGAAGGTTTGCGGCTTTCACGGCAAAAGCCGTATTTTGCGCTTATGTCGCTTACAAGCTCATACTGGCCGCAATAGGCATATATTCTTTTGCCACATTCTGCATTATTACGGCGTTTCTGCTGTATCCCGCCTGTTCCGCCGTTTCATTTTTCGTAAAAGACGCAGAGCGGAGAAAAATACAATTTGCTTTTCTTGTGTTTTTCCTTGCCCTTGTCTCCGCAGAATCATATTTGAGATGCTTTGACAGAAGATTCGCAAGCTACGGCGAAAGAAACGGCTCTCATGAATATACTTCGATATACAGTTACAACATATATAAATATGTCACTGAAATTTTTTTTGACGAGCGTGAGATCAGGGAAAAAATGAGCCGCACAGTGAATAAGGAATTCCATTACGAGTCCTCGTTCAATTTCATCAACATGCGGGATATCGAGCATCCCTTGCGAAAAGCCCCGTACGAATACAGAATCGCGGCCCTGGGGGATTCCTTCACGGAAGGCGTGGGAGTCGCGCAGGACCAGACCTGGCCGCGCCTTCTTCAAAAGATGCTTCCCTCAGTCAATGGCCTTCGCACGAGGGTGATGAACTGCGGCATCGTCAGTCACGACACCGTGGACGAACTTCAGGTGCTCCGTGAAAGGGTTCTGGCTTTCCGGCCCGACATGGTGATCGTTGCTGTGAACAGCTCGGACATAACGGACATCGCCACAAAAGGCGGCCAGGAAAGAATCGGCAGGCCCTTTTACAGGCCGCCCGGAAGCCCCTGGTGGGAATTTCTCTTCGGTTCGAGCTTTCTGGTGAGGCATTTTGTCCAGGGCATCTTAGGCTATGACTGGACCCTGAAAAGCAGCGCCGAATTAAAGGCGGGCGACGCGAGGGCTCTTGACGCCATATACCAGACCATCATGGATTTCGCGCACCTGTCCGGGGAGCGCGGTTTTGCGCTGGTGGCGGTTTTTCATCCCATGAAACACGAGCTTGAAAAAGGCGGCTGGCCCCTTGACGGCCTTATCGGAAGACTGGCGGGTGAAAAGGATATTCTCGTGGTGAACCTTCTGGAGTATTACAAGGCCGAGTGCGCGAAATCAGGCGTACCGGCTTCGGACATCTACTGGCCCGTCGATCTGCACCACAACGCCCGGGGCTACGAACTTTTCGCCCGGGGCGTTGCGGAGGCCATCTCAAAAACACCCGGAATAAAAAATTGAGGTCGGCGTAACGGGTTCCGAACCACCTCACCCGCAGCACCGCTTGTACTTCTTGCCGCTTCCGCAGGGGCAGGGGTCGTTCCTGCCCACCTTGGGGCCTTCGCGCCTTATGGTCTCCACGGGCACCGGGTTTCCGTCGAAAAAATACCAGGCCCCGTCCTTTTTCTTAAACTCCGCAAGCTCGTGATGCCTCACCCGGTTGCCCTTCTGGCTGTAAACCGCGACGAATTCAACCAGCCCGGTTTCGTCGTCAGGCCCGCCCTTTTCCGCCTTTTCGATGGATAGCCCGTGCCACTGGCTTTTTTTGGACCAGGAAAGTGAGCTTGACTCGTCGAACTCACCGGTTTTTTCCGGGTGGGTGGTGTTTTTGAGAAAATCGATCTTTCCGGTGGCGTAGGCCGTGTAGCGGCTCCTCATAAGCTCTTCAGCCGTTGCGGCGGGCCTTTGGCCCTCGATCAGCGGTTCGCAGCACTCGGAGTATTCACGGCCTGATGTGCAGGGGCATGGGTTTTCCATTTAATTTTTCCTTTTCGCGCCTTGCGGGTCGCAGAGCATGATCTGTTGTTATAATTTGATCCGTCGGATATCCTTGTTAATTTTTCCGTTCCCGCCTGTCAAGCCGAATCCCCAGTCTCGGCCAAACGGGCTTTCACAAGCCCCCTTACGGAGTTGGCCAGAAAGAGGGCGTCGGCGCTTTCGATAAAGCCCCGGTCCATAACCCGCTCCCTGATTTTCCCCTCTGCAAGAAGCCTCGCCCGCAAAGTTCCCGGAAGAAGCCCGCTTGAGACGGGCGGAGTGTACAGATTTCCGTCCTTTTCCGCGACAAGGTTGGCGATGGCGGTTTCGGTGACCTCACCGCGCTCGTTTACAATGATGGCGTCGAAAATATCCGGCGCGGACCTCCTGGCTTCCGAAAGGGCCTTTTCGTAGATTTCCCGCCTGGTTGTCTTGTGCCGGAGCATGGGGTCGGTGGAATCGACCGCAAGGGGCGAAAAGGCCACGGAAACGGCCTCGGTGAAAGCCTGGGGAGCCGGGCCGTGGGTCGCCTCCACCAGTCCGTCCTCGTTTAGCAGAAGCCTCACCCGGCGAGGCTCCGGGCCGAATCCTGCCGTGAGGTCGTCCAGGGCGTCGGCCACCGCTTTTTGGTCGAAGGGAAAGCCGAAAAAGGCCGCCGAATCTGCGAGACGGGCCAGATGCTCGGAAAGGAGCGCCCAGCCAACTTCGGGGGTCCACAAAAGGGTTTCCAGGAGGGAGAACCCGTGCCTGCGCCTCGTGAGCACGGCGGCCTTGATGTTGCACTCCTCGTATTCCTCGGCGGGCTCCGAATCCCAGACTATGCCTCCGCCCACGCCGTAGAGGGCCTGCCGGGCCAAGCGGTTCACCACCACCGTCCTTATGGCCACGTTGAAACGGGCGTAATTGCCAGGACCCAGGAAGCCGCAGGCCCCGGTGTAGACCCCGCGCGGAGTGGTTTCCAGCTCCGCGATTATGTTCATGGTGTTGACCTTGGGGGCTCCGGTGATGGAGGCGCAGGGGAAAAGGGCGGAGAAAAGCTCCCGGAACCCGGCGCGGGTCCTGGCCGTGACGGTGGAGGTCATCTGGAGAACCGTGGGGTAGCGCTCCACGGAAAAAAGATGCGGGACCTCAACCGTGCCTGTTTCGGCCACCCGGCCCAGGTCGTTTCGGATCATGTCCACTATCATCACGTTTTCGGCGCGGTTTTTCTCCGAGTTGTAAAGCCAGGCGGCGGACGCCTCGTCCTCGGAGGCCGTGCCCCCGCGCGGGGCCGTGCCTTTCATGGGGCGGCAGGTCACGTTTTCACCCTGGCGCAGAAAAAAGACCTCCGGAGAGGCCGAGCAGACAGCGAAATCGCCGGTGTCGAAATACGCCGCGTAAAGGCATTGCTGGGAGGAGACAAGGAGCCGGAACCACTCGAAATCGCAGCCTTCAAAAGGGGCGGACAGGCGAAGGGTGTAGTTCACCTGGTAGGTGTCGCCGTTTGCAATGTGGTCCTTCACCCTTCTGACGGCGGCCTCGTACTCAGCGCGGGTGACGGAAGAAGCGAAGGCGCCGGGCGGCGAAAAACCGGGGCCGGGCGGCGGAAGCTCCACCACTTCCGGCGCGTCGTAGATGCCGAACCACAGTAGCGGCGGGGCGTCGGAACCGGGCGTAACGGCGCGAAAGGCGGGGTCGAAGGCCGGGGATGCCTCGTAGGAAACAAAGCCTGCGGCGAAGCGGCCCTTACCCTCCACCTGGGCCTCGACTTCCGCCAGGGCAGGGAGAACCTCGGAAAGCCCGTGGGCGCGGAGAATCCCAAGGGGGCGCGAAAACTTCAGCCAACCGCCTTTTTCCGGGTCGAAAATTATTGATGTGCCCGCAAAGGGGGCATCGATTTTGTCTGTAAAAACCACGCGGCCAAATTCCATCGGTAACGTAAAAAACACGGACTTGCGCCGGAACATTTCCCGGCCCGCCTGTTAGCCTCTTTACCTCACGATTTCAAGAGCCGCGATAAAATTCCTCCGCCCGGTCACGGAAAAGGCAATATGGTAAATCGTGTTGAAACTATATCCCCCTTGTGATTAGATAGGGAGATTCGATCCTTTTCAAGCGCATCTTTTCCTTTTGAATCACGTTTCGGAAAACGACACCAATCGGTTCGGCGGCATCCCCTTTCCATAACCATTTGAGGGTAAAGGAGTGCATCATGGAGCTTGGGCAATTTGTCATCAGGAATCTGGCCGACATAGCGGAAATCGAGAAGGTCCCCTACAGGCAACGGGTTCCCGAAAACAGCACATTCGAGATTCTGGAAAAGGGCGCGGCCATAAACCCCGACGCCACGGCGATTAGCTTTCTTTTCAACGGCGACGCCTACGAAACCCCCATAACGGTGCCCTACCGGCAACTTATCGGAAGAATCCGCCAAGCCGCCAACATGTTCCACGATCTCGGAATAGGCCCCACGGACGTTGTGACCTACCTTCTGCCCTCCATTCCCCCCACCCATTACACCCTCTGGGGGGCCGAGGCCGCAGGAATCGCCAACCCCATAAACCCGCTCCTGGAAGCCGGAACCATCAAGGACATCTGCCTTGCGGCAAAAACCAAGGTCCTGGTCTGCCTGGGCGATCTTCCGGGAACCGAAATCTGGAAAAAGGTGGATTCCATTCGAAAGGAAATCTCCACCTTGAAGGCCGTTATAAGGGTGATGGGGCCGGGGGACGAGGCGGAAGGAATCTACGGATTTGACGAGACCATCGCAAAATACCCGGACGACAGGCTCACCTTTTCAAGAAACATCGCGCCTGACGACATAGCCTCCCTGTACCACACGGGCGGAACCACCGGCACCCCCAAGCTCGCCCGGCGCACCCATTACAACGAAGTCATAATGGCCTACGACATCATGCTCATGGGCGGATTTCAGCCAAGCGACACGGTGATGTGCGGCCTGCCGCTTTTCCACTGCAACGGAACCATTGTCACGGGGCTCGCGCCTTTTTCCGTGGGCGGCCATGTGGTGCTGCTCTCGCCCCTGGGCTACCGCGACCCCACCATCATGAAGAACTTCTACAAGATAGTGGAAAAGTACAGACCCTCGCTTTTCTCGGCGGTTCCCACTGTCCTGTCCGTTCTCCTTGACCTTCCGGTTGGCGGGGCGGACATTTCAAGCCTCCGCTACGTGGTGTGCGGGGCCGCGCCGCTATCCGTCGAGCTTTTCAAGCGCTTCGAGGCCCACACCGGCATGAAGATTCTGGAAGGCTACGGCCTCACCGAAGGCGCGGTGGCCTCGGCCATCAACCCCAAGGAGGGCGAGCGCAAGGTGGGCTCGGTGGGAATAAGGATGCCCTACCAGAACGTGAAGATCATAAGCGTGGACGAAAACGGCAAGCTGGCAAGGGAGCTGCCCACGGGCGAAATCGGCTGCGTTTGCATCACCGGCCCCAACATCTTCAAAGGCTACGTGGAGGAGCGCCACAACGCAACCATATGGCCGGAGGAAGGCTGGTTCAACACGGGCGACCTTGGGCGGCTGGACGAGGACGGCTACCTCTGGCTTACGGGACGCAAGAAGGAGCTCATCATTCGCGGAGGCCATAACATCGACCCGGCGGCGATCGAGGAGCCCCTCTACAGGATGCCTTCGGTGAAGATGGTTGCGGCCGTGCCCAGGCCCGACCCCCACGCGGGCGAGGTCCCGGTGGCCTACGTGGAGATCGCGGCGGGCTCAGGGCTCACCACCGAGCAGATAATGGAATGGGCCAGGGCCAACGTGGGCGAAAAGGCCGCCATACCCAAGGAGATCATCATCACCCCCCAGATTCCCCTTACGCCGGTGGGAAAAATCTTCAAGCCCGCCCTTCGCTGGGACGCCACAAAGCGGGTCTACGACGAGGAACTGGCGGGTCTTGGCGACGCGGCGGAATCAGTAACCGTAACGGTGGGCGAGCACAAGGTTTACGGCACCGCCGCGAAAATCACCGTGAAGGCGTCGAAGGGCGTTTCCGCCGATTCAATCAAGGCGAAGGTGGCGGAGATTCTGGCTCGCTACACAGTTTATTATGAATTGACCGTGGAGTAGCAGCCTTCCTGAAAATGTGAACTCAAGAAATGAACAGGTTCCGCTATTGCCTGGTGTATATTCGGTTCCTTTTTTTCGGGAAGGCGATTCGTTGATTTCGTCATTCCGGCGAAAGCCGGAATCCAGTCTTTTGACGCTTGCAGGGTTTTTTCTGGACCCCGGCTTCCGCCGGGGTGACGAATGTTCTCTCTCCATCGAACTTGGCGACTTTTCAAACAAATGGCACTATACATTTCTCCCGGAAGGGGTAGGCGACCTGCCGTCCCCCTTCCGGGGTCAGTCAAACGGCGGATTCAATGATCCCTCTCATAATCGTGGCCGGTCCGACGGGCGTGGGCAAGACGGCGGCGGCGATTGAGATTGCCAGGGCGCTTTCCGCCGAAATCGTATCGGCTGACGCAATGGCAGTTTACCGTTACATGGACATAGGCACCGCCAAGCCCACCAAGGCCGAACGCGAGGCGGCGCCGCATCACCTGATCGACGTGGCCGACCCGGACGAAGATTACGACGCGGCCCGTTTCGCGGCAGAGGCGGCGCGGGCCATCGGCGATATTTCCGCAAAGGGCCGCCCGGTGGTGGTGGCGGGCGGTACGGGGCTCTATCTCAAGGCCCTCCTGTACGGGCTTTTCGACGAGGGGGCGAAGGACCCGGCGGTGCGGGAAAATCTGAAGCAGGAGCTTGCCGAACTGGGGCCGGAGGCTCTTCACGCGAGGCTCGAATCACTCGATCCCGCCACCGCCGCGAAAATTCACGTGAACGACTCCTATCGCACGGTACGCGCCCTGGAGGTAATAAGCGCCACGGGAAGGCCGGTTTCCGAGTCCCGCGCCTCCCACGGCTTTTCACGGCCCCTGTACCGGCATCTTTTTTTCTGCATCAACGATGACCGGGAGGCGCTTTACGAACGGATCGAAAGGCGCGTCGCCGCCATGATGGAGGCCGGGCTCCTGGACGAGGTTCGGGGCCTTCTTGCGCGCGGCTGCGGGCCGGAGCTTAAGTCCATGCGCTCCATCGGCTACAGGCACATGGTGGAGGCGCTCACGGGCGTTTCGAGCCTCACCGACGCCGTAACAAGGCTTTGCACCGACACCCGCCGCCTTGCCAAAAGGCAGCTTACCTGGTTCAAGGCGGTTCCGGGCCTCGTGTGGGTTTCGCCGGGCGACACGGCCCTTATGATTGAAATGGCGGCCCGGCACATCGGGCTTGGGGAGAAGTCCGTCTGATCCGGTTTTCCGAAAAATCGCACCACCTTGTCGAGAGGAAAATTCCATGCAGCGACCATCGGGGATTCTGACCGGCCTTGCCGTAATGGTCACCCTCCTGGCTTTTTGCCCGGCGCTCTCCCAGGCTGCGAAAAAGGCCCGGCCAGCCCCGGAAAAGCCTGTCGCCAGGGAGGTTTCCTTTGATCTGGGCGGCGGCGTTTCGCTCGACATGGTAAAAGTGGCTGGCGGCGCGTTCAAAATGGGCTCCCCCCTCTCCCCCCGCCAGACTGCCAAACAGTACAAGGGCGACCCTGAAACCTACCTCGACCACGGCCCGGTTCATCAGGTTTCGCTCAAGGGCTTTCTGATGGGGAAATTCGAGGTAACCCGCGCCCAGTTCGGGGCCTTTGTAAGAGCCACGGGTTACGTGACAGAGGCGTGGGACGCGGGCTTTATGGAGGGCCTCGACTGGAGCGGGGACGCCTGGTCGCCCAAGGAGGGGCTTTACTGGAAAATGCCCGGCTTTCTCCAGTCCAATTCCCACCCGGTGACGGGAATCAGCCACAACGACGCCGTGGCCTTCTGCAAGTGGCTTTCCGAAAAGACCGGAAAAAAATTCCGGCTTCCCACCGAGGCCGAGTGGGAGTGCACGGCCAGGGCCGGAACTTCCACGGAATTTTTCTGGGGCGACGAAATAGCCGGCGGCAAAGGCTTCGGCAACTTCTGCGACGAGACGGCCCAGGCCGAGGCCGAAACCCAGGGCACCCGCTTTTCGGTGAACTTCCCCTTTGAGGACGGCTACGTGTTCACTTCCCCAGTGGGAAAATTCAAACCCAACGCCTGGGGCTTTTACGACATGCTGGGAAACGTCGAGGAATGGTGCTCCGACTGGTACGAGGCCTATTATTACGACGTCTCCCCCAAGGCGGACCCGAAAGGCCCCGAAACCGGGGAGGCGCGGGTGGTTCGCGGCGGCAACTGGTACCTGGCCCCGGCCCTGGCCCGAAGCGCCTACCGTTCGGGCTACCCGCCCGAAAAGGCCTGCGATCAAGTAGGCTTCAGGGTGGCCTGCGACATATAAAGGCTGTCGAAAAACGCGATCCGCTGTGTTGTGCGTCAAAGCCAATTCCGTCACGTACTTTAGTACGCTTGACTCATTGGCTTTTCGCACGCCTTGCGGCTCATCGTTTTTCATCAGCCTTTTTATAGCAGTTTTCATAATTCCGTTCCGTTTCGATGGACGCCATGATGTGGGTGGCGCAGGCTTTCTCGTTGCCGGGGGGCTTCGCACAAGAGGTCAATCGGCGCGGATTTATGAAAAACGCTATAGTTGGAGTTTTTCAACAGGCTGATAAGGCCCTCGGAATCCCTGATCGAATATCCGCAGCAGTTTTCGCCATACCCATGCCGGTCATCCTCCGCCACAAAAAATGCGCCGACGCAAGCCGCACAGGCCTTCACCGCCCTCCCACAATCAGACACGCTCCCGAAGCCCTTCTCTCATACCCTCAATACTTTCTTGACAAAGAGTCAACCAACCGTATAGTTTAACCGATCAGTTGACATTTGCTTTCAGCTTCAAGCCAGCCGCCCTTTCCCATCCCTGAATCACGCCGGGCAGGCCCGTGAAGCCGGACCTTTGTGGAGGAACCCGCCAATGCCGCCCAAAAACGGGGTATCGAAACAGGAAGACACCGTGCGCCGGATCATCTCCGGGGCCACCAGGGTTTTTGCGGCGTCGGGCTTTTCCGGGGCCAGCGTGGATGAAATCGCCGCCGCAGCCGGAGTCAACAAGGCCACCATCTACTATCACGTGGGCGACAAGGAGGCCCTCTACGGCGCGGTTCTCCACGACGTGATAGGCAACACCGTGGCCAGGGTGGCCGCAGGGCTCTCAGACGACCAGAGCCCCCAGGAAAAGCTCGCAACCTACATAAGGGGCATAGCGGCGACGGTGGAGGACTACCCGCCTCTACCGCCCGTCATGATGCGGGCCGTGGAATCCGGGGGCCGCAACCTCCCACAGGAGGTGGCCACCGACCTTGTGCTCATCTTCGGAATGCTCATGGCCATCCTTGAGGAAGGCGAGGAAAAGGGGGTCTTTGCCGGGGCCAACCCCTTCGTGGTTTATCTCATGATCCTGGGGGCCCTTGCCTTTCACCGGAACGTGGAAGCAACCTGGGACGAGCAGAAGAAACTTTTCGCCATGCTGAAGGAACTGGACTCCGGGCTTTACGACAAGCTGGAGCAGATGGTGAAGGGCAACGTGGCGGATGAGGTAGTGCGGATGGTGTCAAAAAGCGTGGGAGCATAACATCAGCCTGTCTAAAAGCGCGAACTGCTGTGTCACGCATCGCGGCGCGGGTCGTCATGTACGACAAGTACTATTCCTTCCCGCGCCGCTCGCGTTCCTTGCATTTCATCGCTTTTAGACAGGCTGATTTCAGGCTTCATATCAATGCTTTTTCAAGGCCGGTTACAATCATTCCGGGGAACGACCCATGAAGAACAGTAAATTGAAGCCCCTCTCGGTATGGCGCTACCAGCGGAACCAGTTGAAGCTGCTCCTTTTTCTGATGCGCTATCCCAGGATTTTCAGCGCAATGCTGAAGGCGGGCGCGCGTTTCATGCCGGAGCGGGAAAACGGGTGGAATTCAGGCCCACGCCACAGCTTCTCCATGCTGGGGGGCGGCCTCGTGAGCCCTGAGGACCTTTCGGCCATGAGGCTGGTCTACCTGGATTACCTGGACCACATGAACGCCATCCTGGATTCTGCCGAGAATGGGGAAAAGGTGGTCTGGAGCGAGTTCAACCTTTCCAACGAGCTTTTGAGGGTCATGGGCGCGGTCACCTACGTGCCGGAGGCCCTTTCCATAATGGGCCACCACATGGGAACCGACGTTGTGGTGGACTTCATCGAGGCGGCGGAAAAGGAGGGGCTCCCGGCAGAGTATTGCTCCGCCGGAAAGGCCGCCATCGGCGCACATCTTCTGGGCCAGGCCCCGCCCCCGGACCTCATCGTTTCAAGCTCCCACCCCTGCGACTCGGTGGTTTCCAGCTACCAGGTTTTGCAGTACCTTACAAAGGCCCCCCTGTTCACCCTTGACACCCCCTACTGGGACAACGAGGAGAGCTACGCCTATTACGCCAAAAACATTCTGGAGCTCATAGGCGTTCTTGAGGAGAAGCTGGAAAAGAAGCTGGACTGGGACAAGCTGGCCGAAACCTGCGAAACCATGAACGAAACCAACCGCTTTCTTTCCGAATACACCGAAATGGCCAAGCTGCGCCCTTCCCCGGCGAACCTGACCTGCCTTCTTTTGGGATGGCAGCACGGGGTATGCACAATGGGCTCCCCCAGGGCTGCGGCCTACGCCAAAATCATAAGGGACAACGCCAAAAAGCGCCTGGACGAAGGCCGCGGCTTCATTGCCGATCAGAAGATCCGCATCATCTGGTACGACATCCCCATAGCTTTTCATTTCCTGGAGCCCTGGCTCAACAGGACCTTCGGGGCCGTCACCGTGGCGGATTTCATGGGCCGGGTGTCCCAGGGGGAGATCGACACGCAAAGCCGGGACACCATTCTTCACGGACTGGCAAAGGCGCACTTGAACATCGCCATGGCCCGCCAATGCCGTGGACCTGCGGAGTTCTTCACGGGCGAGCTTTCAAGGATTATAGAGGAATACAACGGCGACTGTTTCATCTTCACCCGTCACCAGGGCTGCAAGACGAGCTACGCCATGGGAAAGCTGGTGAGCGACGTGTGCCGAAAGGCCGGGCTTCCGGCTCTTTTTCTGGCTACGGATTCCTTTGACAAGCGGTGCGTCAACGAGGAGCAGGTGAAGCAGCAGTTAAGCGATTTCTTCCGGGAAAACGGGCTGGCGTGAAAAATGGGGGCAGGCCCGCATTGCCGGGCCGACCCCCATCGAACCTTCCTCATTTCCTCTTAACCGTTATTATGTCGCCGTCCTTAAGGCCGAATTCGGACATGGTCTTTATGACCTGTTCCTCCAGCCCGGCCCTCTGGCCCGGCTCCATGTTGTAGGTTCCGGGCAGGTAGCTCATGGCCAGTACGTCGTCCAAGGTCAGGCGCTTTCCGGCCCTGAACTCCTCCAGGAGCTTTACGATTTCATCCAGAAAGTCCTTGTGGTAGAGCTTGCCCTGGGTCTTGCCCCAGACCTCGCGGGTTTTTGCCATAAGGGCCTTCACCTCGCCCGGGGCCATGTCGGTCCTTCTTACCCCGTATTTTATCATGGACTGCAAAAAGCGCTCGTTGTCCTTCCTTATCAGGTTGCAGTAGCGGAAGCCTATCACCATGCGCTTGGTGTAGAAGTCGCTGCGGTAGCTGTCGGGAAGAGACTCCCAGGTCTTTAAGTTGAGTATTATGGTGGCGGGCGAATACCGTATTTTCACCGGGTTCACGTACTTGATGCTGGAATAGAGCTGTGCGCCGACCACCCAGACCGCAGGGCCTATGGACGCCTCGGCCACGCCGGAGCGCACCGCCGCCGGAAGCTCCGGCACGTTGACCGGAATGGGCTCCGCTCCAAGGACCTTCAGCATCTCCACCTCCATGGGCCCGTACCACGTTACGAACTTGGTGCCCCTGAAGGACTCCACGGTGTTCAGGGGGCGGTGGCTGGAGTATATCTGGTCGAAATCCTGGTCTATCCAGCCGATCAGAAAATAGCCGTTCCGGGCCATGAGCTTATCAAAGCTCCTGGCCATCTTCACCCTCACGTAATCGGTTTCCAGGTAGTTGCGGAAAAGAAAAGGCAGTTCCAGCGCCGCCATGTCCGGGCAGGCCATCACCGTGCCCTGGGCCGAAAGCCCGGCTCCCTGGAGCTGGCCTATCTTCATCTTCTGAAGATACTGCTCCTCGTCGCCCATCACCCCGCCCCAGTAAATCTTGACCTTGAGGTCGCCCTTGGTGGTTTTTTCCATTTCCGGAAAAACCAGCTCCTTCATGTGCTTGGACCAGCCGATTCCGTCCGGGGCCAGGGTGGCGGTTTTCCAGTTGTACTTGGGCGGCTCCTTGCCAAAAGCCGCAGACGCCGCAAAAACCAGCAACAGCATCAGAATTGAAGCGATGGATCGTTTCATGAGTCCCCCCTGTGGATTGCCGGACGGAAATTGACTGACATGTCAGTCTAGTGATTGATATATTAAAACCCGGAATCCGTCAACAGAATTATTTTTATGGGATTTGACGGAATCGACCGGAAGGAGATGAAAGGTCAGACGCCTTGGACTGCGCTTTTTTCATGCGCCGGGTGCGCCGGGCGCAGTCGGCCAACACCCTTCTGACAAAAATTTTACGCTGAGGGGTCGGGCGGTCTCCCCTGCTCTATTTTTCTATCCCCACCCTGGCCATCACGCCCCGGTCGTAGTAGTGCTTCACGGCCTTCATTTCGGTCACCAGATCGGCGGCCTCGATGAGCCGGGGATGGGCGTTTCTGCCCGTGAGCACAAGCTCCACCCCAAGGGGCTTTTTGGCCATCAGGGCCAGAAGCTCGTCCACGGAAAAAAGCCCTATGGCCGAGGCCACGTTGGCCTCCTCCAGAATCACCACGTCGAAAAGGCCTGATTCGACGGCCTCGGAGACCTCCTTCAGGCCCTTGCGGGCGGCCCGGATTTCCTCGTCCGTGGGCAGGCCCTTCACGAAGCGGCCAAGGCCGTACTGCCTCACCGTTATCAGGTCGGAAAAACGCGAAAGGGCCTTTATTTCAGAATACTCCCCGGATTTCATGAATTGGCCGAGAAAGACCTTGAATCCCGCCCCGCAGGCCCTCAGGCACAGGCCCAGGGCCGCAGTGGTCTTGCCTTTGCCGTCGCCGGTGTATATCTGGATGTATCCTCTTTCCATACGGAATTCAGCCTCTATGAAGATCGTTCCAGCCCTTTGACGCCTCCCTGCCCCCGGTGCGGGTTATGACGAAGCACCGGGCGTCCTTCACGCCTTCGATGAATTTTCTGCCTCGATCCGGCCCCATGACGAAAACCGAGGTGGAAAGGGCGTCGGCGGCGGTGACCGTGGGGGCCGCCACGGACACGCTGGCGCTGGTTGCGGGGCAAGCGCCGGTCTTGGGGTTGACTATGTGGTGATAGAGCTTTTCCCGGTCGAAATAGACCTCGTAATTGCCGGAGGTGGCCACCGCGCCGTCGTTTATGCTGATGGCGTCGGCGTTCTTGGTGGATTCGGGGTCGCGCACCGCTATGGTCCAGGACGCGTTTCCGCCCTTTCCGCCCACGGCCCTTATGTCTCCGCCCGCGTTCACCAGAAAATGCGCCGCGCCGCTCTTTTTGAGGCTTTCGGCCCCGGCGTCGATTATGTAGCCCTTGGCGATGCCGTCGAAGGTGACGCTCATTCCGGGTTTCGCTAGGCTTATTGTGCGCCCGGAAACCGCGAGGCCGCCGCCGTCCACAAGGGCCAGGGCGCGGGAAAGCGCGGCGGGCGTCGGCGGAAGGCCGGTGGCGGTGAAGGAATCCTTGTACAGGTCAACCACCGGGGCTACCGTCACGTCAAAGGCTCCGCCGGTGGATGCGTGGAAATGGCGGGAGGCTTCCGCCACGTCCAGAAGCTCCTTCGGGGCGTCATTGATTCTGCCGTCGCGGTTCAGGGCCGAAACCGCCGAAGACGTATCGAAGCGGTCCATTATGCGGGTCAGCCGCCTCATCTCGTCAAAGGCTTTCCCCATGGCGTCGTCGGCGCGGCTCCGGCTTTCGTCCATCACCGTGATGACCGCGTAGGTGCCCATGACGCTTATGTTACGGGTCACCTTGTAAAGCCCGCCTCCGAAGGCCACGGCCTCGGACACGGGGATAACCGCCGCCGCCGTTGCGGCAAGTCCCAGAAGGCCCGACATCTTGAGAAACTCCCGCCGGGTGTAATCATTCGTCTTTTTCCGTGAATCCATGCAAGACCTCTTTCCGTAACAGCAAATACTTTGAGAGTGAATTTAGAACCTCTCGAAACGGCAAATCTGACCTATGTTGGGTGGTTCTGCCCGAACTAAACCTTGCCCCCCATAATTACATCACCTCGCACAGGCCGCCTGTTAATACTCTTTGGGCATGGTGTTCAACTGCTCCAGCGTAAACACCGGGCCGTCCTTGCACACGAAGTCATTGCCGATGTTGCACCTGCCGCACATGCCTATACCGCATTTCATGCGGTTTTCAAGGCTCATTATTATGTGGTCGCGGGCGTAGCCGAGCTTATCCAGAACCGGCTGGGTGAACTTTATCATAACGGGCGGCCCGCACACTATGGCGTAGGTGTCCGGGTCCCCCTTGGGGGCCTTGGCCTCGGTTATGGCCGGGACGAAACCCGTGTTGTACTTCCAGTCCGGGTGGCCCGCCGCCGAATCCACGGTGATGTGCATTTTGATGTCGTCCCGCGCCTCCCATGCGGCCAGCTCGTCGCGGTATAAAAGCATCCCCGGAGTGCGCGCGCCGTAAACCACGTGGATGTCCCTGAATTTCTTACGGTTGGCCGGGTCCAGCATCATCACGATGCTTGACCGGAGGGTGGTGAAGGCGAAGCCGCCGCCGATTATCACCACGTTTTTGCCTTCCAGCACCTCCCATGGGTACCAGTTGCCCAGAGGCCCCCGGATGCCCATGACGTCGCCCTCCACCATGTCGTGAAGGGCCGAGGACACCAGGCCCACCTTGTTCACGGTGAACATGACGAAGCCCTTTTCGGTGGGGGAGCTTGCGATTCCTATGGGGATTTCGCCCTTTCCGGTCACCGAAAGCTCGGCGAACTGGCCGGCCTTGTACTGAAAACGGTTTTCGTCCTCGGGGTTCACGTAAACGAAGCGGAAGGTTTTCTGGTTCCGGTCTTCGGTTTCCACCGTGACCCTGTCGATTTTAACCGGAATCGGAAGATATGGATTTTCCACCGTCGTTAGCCTCGAACTGTCTGTTAAAAAATGAGGTTACTTAAGGCCGACTAAAAACGATGAAATGCAAGGAATGCGAAAAGCCAATGAGTAAGCGTACTTTTCGTACGTGACGGAATTGGCTTTGAAGCATGACACAGCAGTTCGCGTTTTTGGGCGGCCGGTTAAAGACTGCAAGCGTTATCCGGTTCGTATTCATTCATCAAGGATGCTATCCGGCGGATGTCTATGTTCACCGGGCAATGGATCACGCACCTGCCGCAGCCGGTGCAGTGGACGCCGTTCCCGTACCTGTCGCCGTAATATTTCAGCTTGTGCATGAACCTCTGGCGCACCCTGCCGGTCTTTTCGGGGCGCGGGTTGTGGCCCGACCCGTGCAGGGTGAAGAGCGGAAACATGCACGAGTCCCAGTTTCGCAAGCGCACGCAGTCTGTTCCGTGCGTTTCGTCCTGAATGTCGAAGCACCAGCAGGTGGGACAAAGATAGGTGCAGGTTCCGCAGTTGATGCAGGCAAAGGCCGCGTCCGCCCAGAACGGGGCGTCGTATAGGGCGAGGATGGTCTTTTTGCCAATCTTATCCGTATTGATTACGGAGGAGATTTTCCCCTCGGCCTCGCGCCGGGCGTCGGACAGGGCGGCTTCGGCATCGGCCCCTGCTTCGGTTGTCCAGCCTGCGGCCAGCGCCAGGGCCTCGCCCTTTTCCGTCAGCACCTGGGTCAGGAAGCCGTCTTCATGATCCGTGAGAAGGATGTCCAGGCCCGTTGTGTCGCAGGGGCCGCCCCCAGTGGAGGTGCAGAAACAGGTGGAGCGCGGATCATTGCAGGAGTGGCCCACGAAGGTCGTGGCCCCGTAGCCTTTTGTCCACCAGGGGTCCTTGTACTCCGCGTTGTCGAAGTTGGGCGCAACCAGGGTATAGGCCCGCGCGTCGCAGGGCCTTATTCCGAAAACCGCCCTTGGGGAAAAGTCCTTTTCTATCTCCTTGTAAACGTGGTGATCTTCCCTGGCGGGGTCGAGGCAAGCCCTGAACATCTTTTCCGAGGGCGGGTAGACCACGCCCTTGGCCGAAAGCCGGGTGTTGGCCACCGACATCTCCGGCATGACCCCAGGCGGAAGAAGGCCCATGACGTGATGAAAGCGCTCCTGGACGGGCCCGTAGACGCGGTATGAACCGGCAAGGGCCGCAACGCCGTCGGCAAAATTTTCGCGCGAAACAAAAAGGTGTCGCATGGGCATACCTTGCGAAGTCACTTTATGAATTCCTGGGGGTCATCCGGCCTGAAGGTGTCCAAAGGAGGCCTTACGCCCGGCAGCACCCCGGCCTCAAAGCCGTAAAGCTCCTCGCAGTCCTTGACGAGCTTTTTGGTGAACTGCCGCACCGGGATTCCCAGGGGGCAGGCCCGCTCGCAGGCCCCGCAGTCCGTGCACCGGCCCGCGCAGTGAAAGGCCCTTAGAAAATGAAAGGTGCGGGTGTCGGTTTTGTCCAGGCTTTTGCCCACCCACTGGGGCCTGGAATCGTCAACAAAACAGGTGGGGCAGTAGCAAAGGGGGCAGGCGTTGCGGCAGGCGTAACACCTTATGCAGCCCGCGATCAGTTCCTCGAAGTGGGTCCAGCGCTCGGCGGCGCTCATGGCCTCCACCGCGTTCACGTCCGAAAAGCGGTCCGCGTTCTCCTGCTCCGGCACGGGGGGGGTGGCCATCTCGTCGAAAATCACCGGGTTCCTGTGAGTGCAGGTGACGCAGTTGTCCTGAAGCACGTTTTTCTTGGGTATGGACATCTCGCCGGAGGCGGTGGATACCCCAAGGGTCTTGCCCTGATCCAGGGCGTCGATGACGTCCCTGCCCGCCTTGGAGCGAAGCTTTCTGCGATCCGCCATGCCGGTGCACGGGACCCCTATGATGTAGAGGTTTTCCCGTTTGACCTGGTTTTCCAGGAGGTGATTGACGATGTTTCTGCTGTCGCAGCCCTTGGCGGTGATGCCGATCCTTCCGGAAAGGCCCGGAAGGTAATTGGCGAGGTTCGCGCCGCAGAAGCCGTTGAAGACCAGGAGGTGCGCGTCATCCGCACTGCGGATGAGGCAGGGCTCGGCCATGAGGGGAATGGTCCCCTCCCGGAAACCGATAACGCAGTCCACCACGTTTTCCGACAGGAGCCGGGCGGCGATGGCCTGGATTTTCTCGCTCACGTCTTCCATGTCAGGGTATCTCGGCCTCGGTTTTTATGAAATGCTTTGCTGGCCCAAGGGCCTTCACCTCTTCGGTGATCCTTGTGACGACGTCCTGGAACTTGGTGGACTCGGCTGAGGATATCCACGAAAAATGGAGCCGTCCGGGCTCGATTCCCATGTGTTCGAGAAGATTCTTGAAAAGGGCGAATTTCCGTCGTGCGTAGTAATTACCTTCCAGGTAATGGCAGTCACCGGGATGTCACCCGGAGACCCACACGCCGTCGGCCCCTTTCCGGAAGGCCGCCAGAAGGAAGTCGGGCCTCACCCTGCCGGAGCAGGGAACCCGTATCACCCGGACGTTTGAGGGGTACTGGAGCCGCCCCACCCCCGCAAGGTCAGCCGCACCGTAGGTGCACCAGTTGCACAGAAACGCCACTATCTTGGGTTCCCACTCGGACATGGCCGCCGTCTCCCTTTCAGGACTTGTAGCTTGAGCCGGGCCGCCGGAATTTCCATCCGATGGCCCCCTACTTCTTTATAGCCAAAATGCACATGGTGTCAAAGACTTTAGGGCCGCTTGGGCGACAAGCCAGTCTTGACAAGGCGGCCATGCCGGAATTACTCATGAATTCGGCATGGAGCAAACCAGGAATTTTTTTCTTATATTTCGGGGAGCAGGGTTTGGTTCCATTTTTCGGGCTCCCCGAAACGTTGGATGTGGTGGATTGTAGTATTTCTCCCTTCGGCCAGATTCCCTTAAAAACGGAAAAGAACCATGCTCCGCTTAATAACAGCCTGTTGAAAAACACCAATCATACAGGATGATGAAAAACGATGAGCCGCAAGGCGTGCGAAAAGCCAATGAGTCAAGCGTACTAAAAGTACGTGACGGAATTGGCTTTGACGCACAACACAGCGGATCGCGTTTTTCGACAGCCTGATAAGGACGGACATGAAGGTTCCCTTCGGCACCCTGACCATAACGGAAAGCGCCAAAAGGCGCATAAACGAGGCCCTGGATTCGGGCCGCCTGACCCAGGGGCGATACGTGCAGGAGCTGGAGGAGCGCTTCGCCCTCCTTGCCGGAACCCGGCACGCGGTGGCGGTGTCCTCCGGGGCCGACGCCTTAACCCTCGCCCTAGCGGCCCTCCACGACAGGGGCGCGAAACCGGGCGATCACGTCATAGTCCCCGCCCTATCGTTTGCCGCCACCGGAAACGCTGTGCTGGCCGCCCGTCTCACCCCGGTTTTCGTTGACGTTTCGCGGGACACCTTAAACATCGACCCGGAGAAAATCGAGGAGGCCGTAACAGCCCGCACCCGCGCCATTGTGGCGGTGCACCTCATGGGTAAACCCGCCGAAATGGACCGGATAAACGAAATCGCCCGAAAGCGCGGCTTAGCCGTAATCGAGGACGCAGCCGAAGCCCACGGAGCCTTCTACCGGGGCCGCCCGGCGGGGTCCTTAGGAGCCATGGCGGCCTTTTCCCTCTACGCGGCCCACGCGATAAGCTGCGTTGAAGGGGGCATGATCACCACGGACGACCCGCAAGTGGCCGAAATACTTCGCTCTCTTCGCGCCCACGGCAGGGCCTGCGCCTGCGAGACATGCGCGCTTTCCTCGGAAGGGACGCCCTGCCCCAAAAGGTTCGACCGCAAAACAGGCCGGGACATCCGCTTCCATTTCCCGCGCATTGGCTATTCCTCCAAGATGAACGAGCTGGAGGCCGCCGTGGGCCTTGGCTGCCTGGACGTTTACGCCGATATCTCCGCCCTCCGCAGGGCCAGCCTTCTAAGGCTCATGGAGGGCCTCTCCCGTTTCGCGCCGCTTCTTCGCACCATCCGGGAGGAAGCCTGGGAGATCATCGGCCCCCACGCCTTTCCCATCATGATCTCCGAAAATGCCCCCTTCACCCGCGAGGACTTCACCCGCCACCTGGAGGAAAACGGAATCGAGACCCGCACCCTGTTCGATTCCATGCCCACCCGCTGCCCCGGCTTCGCCTTTTTGGGGCACAAATACGGCGACTTTCCCGAAGCAGAGTACCTGGGCCGCATGGGCCTTCACATCGGCGTTCATCAGGACCTGGACCTGCGCCACACGGACCACGTTTTATCCGTCATTGCCGGGTTCCTCGAAGCCGGGCCGGGCAGGCCGAAGTTACAGCAGATGCCATAATTCCCTTTCCCTGGTCCTGTAGAAGGCTCTTTACGCCAATCCTCTTGTGCTGCGCACCCCGGCAACCAGAAAGCCTGCGCCACCCAATGAGTGGCGGCCATCGAATCGGCATGGGTCATAAGCCACGTATTCTAATGAAGCGGATGTGTCGCAAAGCCTTCTTCAACAGTATGACTTTATTTTTTAAAATTACTTCATTTTTACTCATCATCGGCCCCAGGACAGTTCTACTTAATACCGATAGCAAATTATAAGTATTTCTTATCATTGAAAATTCTGTTGACATCCCCCCGATCTCTCCGTTAAGCATCCCCCTTGGTGGTTTCAAACGTGTCCGTGCGTTAAGTCATTCGGATGGACTTGGGGGGTCTTTCCCGTTTCGGGGCGGACACCCTTTTTTTACGGATCAAATTACTGCCTCTTGCGGACGCCTTAAAGGGCGTTAAGCAGCCTGTTGGAAAAGGCTGGAAGCAAAGCCTGATGAAAAACGAGAAGTTGCAAGGCCAAACTGCAAGCCAATGAGTAAGCGTACCCGCCCAAGAAATCGCAGAGTTCTTGGGCTAAATCAGGATGTTCGTACGTGACGGAATTGGCTTTGAAGTGCGAACACTGCCAAATCGCGTTTTTCGACAGGCTGTTAGCTCAAAGGAGTTTCATGGACGACAACATCCCCCACGTGGTGGGCTTCTGCTGCCAGAACGCCATAATCGACGACCCGACGCTAAAGGCCGCCGAACGGCTTGATTACGAGCCGGAAGTGCGGGTGGTCTTCGTGCCCTGCTCCAGCAAGGTGGAGACCCTTTCCATAATAAAGGCCTTCGAGGCCGGTGCTGAAGGCGTCTTCGTGTTCGGCTGCGACGGAACCCATTGCCGCATGACGGACGGCAACAAGAGGGCGCAGCGCACCGTCAACTACGCCAAAAGCCTTCTTACCCAGGCCGGAATCGATGAAGCGCGCCTTTCCATGTTCACCATCGAGAGCGGCGAGTGGAAAAACTTCCGGGAAGCGGCGGGCCACATGGCCCAAAGAATCGCCTCCCTTCCGCAAGGTCAGTGAAACAAGCCCATGCCGAAAAAATACCATATAGATATCAAGGAAGCCCCTGCCCGTTTCGTGCCGGTGGGAAGAAGCACCATCCTCGACTGGGAGGGCGGGTGCCTTCGCTGCTTCAAGTGCGTGAAGCGCCTGTGCATCTACGACGCTTACAACAAGCGTGATTTCGACGCCACGCGCCTTGCCGACACCATAGACTCGGTGTGCAAGAACTGCCTTCGGTGCGTCCAGATGTGTCCGGGCCGGGTGATCTCGAAAAAGGAAAACCCGGAATACAAGCTTCTGGGCGACTCCTACTGGACCGCCGACATTATCGTGAAACAAAGCGAAATGGCGGCCACCGGCAAGATTCCAGTTTCCGGCGCGGGCTACAGAGGCCCATTCACCGGCCCCGGATTCGACTCGATGTGGACGGACATGTCCGAAATCGTGCGCCCCACCCGGGACGGCATCCACGGACGCGAGTACATAAACACCTCGGTTTCCCTTGGCCGCAAGCGCCAAAACCTTTCCTTCGACGAAAGCGGAGCGCCCGTCATAGCCCCCCTTTGTGAGCACGAAATTCCCGTTCCCATGATCTTCGCGGCGCCGCCTTTGAACATCCTGAGCGAAAACGTGCTTAAAACCTTTGCGCTTGCTGCGGAAAACCTGGGAATGCTCACCGAGATACCGGTGAAAAACTGGGGGGACTTCCTTACGCCCCACCTGAAAAGTCTGGTCCCGGTAATGGGGATTAACGACGTTGACGCCTGGGCCGATCTCATAGCCAAGGTTCCCATGGCGGGGTTCGTCGCCAACGAGGTGGTTCCGGACGACTTCGTGGAAAAATTCAAGGCCCGTTTTCCGGGCACCCTTTTAATGGTGAAGATTCCCGCCGATGAGCGGGCCCCGCGCCGGGTTCCCGCCTTTGCCGAGGAGGGCACCGACGTCATGTGCCTTGTGGCGGACGTCAACGGAAAGGGCATGGGGGAAAACTCCGGGAAATTCATCAGCCAGATCACGCGTGAGGTCCACGGCAGGATGGTGGACCTTGGCGTGAGGGACTCCGTCACCCTTCTCCTGCAGGGAGGCGTGGCCCTGGCCGAGCACGTGGCCAAGGCTGTGATCTGCGGCGCGGACGCTGTGATGGTGGACCTTCCGGTGCTGCTGGCCCTGGAATGCACTTACTGCGGGCGCTGCAACAAGGGGCTGGCCTGCCCGGTCCAACTGGAAAACGTGAACCCCGAATGGGGCAAAAAGCGCGTGGGCAACTTCATGGCGGCCTGGCGCAACCAGATAATAGAGGTTCTGGGCGCAATGGGCATACGCGAAATAAGGCGTCTGCGAGGGGAAGTGGGCAGGGCCATGTTTTTCGATGATCTGGAGCGCGACACCTTCGGGCGTCTTTTCGGCAAGAAAAAGGCGGTGCCTGCCAGCGAAGGAGCCAATCCATGAATTTTCAGCCATCCCCCTTCGTCGCGCCCCCGGAAGTCATAACCACCAAGAGCCGCTTCCGCAACGCCATAGGCAAGTACCGCATCCGCCGCTCCAACGCCTGCATCGCCTGCGGCCGCTGTATTGAAGCCTGCCCCCACGGCGTGCATCATATCAGAAACCACAAGCTCGCCCCGCCCGACGACTACCTTTGCGTGGGTTTCGAGTGCAAAAAATGCGTGGACGAGTGCCCCCAGAAGGCCCTTAGCCTCGACGTCAACCCGCTCATGGAGGTGATCGGCGACAGGCGCTGGACGCCCGATCTTCTCGTTTCCACCTGGTACATGGCCGAAACCGGCGAGATGCCCAAGGGAGGGGTGGAGACCGAAACCGGCGGCTCCGACGGCGGCTTCGACAAGCTCCGGTTCGTCTACAAGAACGAGCTTCCTGCGGACTTCAACCCGGCGGATTTCAACACGTCCATAAAGCTCAACCGCAAGGACGACGGCAGGGACGAAGGCGTAATCGGGCTTCCCATCTACGGCGGCGGCATGAGCTACGGCTCCATCAATCTCATGGCCATCATCGCCCGCGCGCGGGCCTGGAAGGAGTGGAACTCCTTCACCTGCACCGGAGAGGGCGGATACCCCGAAGAGCTTTTCCCCTACGACGACCATGTCATCACCCAGGTGGCCACCGGGCTTTTCGGCGTGCGGGAGGAGACCATCCAGCGGGTGCGCATGGTGGAATTCAAATACGCCCAGGGCGCGAAACCCGGCCTTGGCGGGCATCTGTTAGGCGACAAGGTGACCCCAAAGGTGGCCCGGATGCGGGAGGCGGTGCCGGGCAACCCGCTCTTTTCGCCCTTCCCGTTCCACTCGGTCTATTCGGTGGAAGACCACAAGAAGCACATCGACTGGATCAAGGAAATCAACCCCCGCGCCATGGTGTCGGTGAAGGTTTCCACCCCCTCGGACGTGGACATGGTGGCCGTGGGCTCCTACTTCGCAGGCGCGCACATCGTGCATCTGGACGGCTCATACGGCGGAACCGGGGCCGCTCCCGACATCGCCAAGAAAAACATCGCCATGCCCATCGAGTACGGCATCATAAAGGTCCACAATTTCCTCAAAGACGAGGGAATCCGTGACGCTATAACCGTCATCGCTTCGGGCGGAATCCGCACCCCGGCTGATGTGGCGAAAGCCATAATGCTTGGGGCCGACGGCGTGGTGATAGGCACAAGCGAGATGGTGGCATTGGAGTGCATCCGCTGCTCCTACTGCGAGTCGGGCCGGGGCTGCGCGCGTGGTATAGCCTCCACCGACCCTGAGCTTTCCACCATGATAGACGTTGAGTGGGCCACAAAGCGCCTTGTGAACATGCTGGCCGCATGGCGCACGGAGCTTTGCAGGATCATGGCCAGAATGGGGATGAAGGATATACGCGAAATGGTGGGACGAACGGACTGTCTGAGGCATTTAGATTATGAATAGGGACCGAACCTTATCATGAATACACCTTCTTTCGCCGATCTTATAAGCCGCTCCCGGCGACGCCTTTATAATGATGTCATGCCCCCAATGCGCTCCAAGGACGCAGAGGAAGGCGGCTGCGGAGTCACCGGCTTCGCCTGCTCGGTCCCGGTTGGCGGAAAGCACATATTCGAGCCGAGCCGTCTCATGCACAACCGGGGAAACGGCAAGGGCGGCGGCATAGCGGCGGCGGGGCTGGTGGCCGAAGACCTTGGGGTCACCCGCGAAATCCTGGACAATTCCTTCCTGGTCCAGGTGGCCTACCTCGATCTTGACGCCCGCAAAAAGGCCGAGGAGGAGGGGATTTTCCCCTGCTGCGAGGTTCTGGCGGCAAGCCAGATTCCAACCCTGGATGATTACCGGGAAATCCCCGGCCTTGAGGTGCGCCCTCCCGACGTGTGGCGGTATTTCGTGCGGGTCAAGCCCGACGTGCTCTCCCGTTTCGCGCAGGAAAACGGCCTGGAAAACCAGGACCCGGACAAGGTTGAAAACGAGTGCCTGTGGCAAAACACCATAAGATTCAACAAGGCGTTCTACGACCCCCACGGCGACAAGCTGGCCTTCATCGTGAGCCAGGGCCGCAACATAATGATTTTGAAGATAGTGGGCTACGCCGAGGAGGTCGCCAAATACTACCGCCTGGACGACGTGCGCGCCCACATCTGGATAGCCCACCAGCGCTACCCCACCAAGGGCCGGGTGTGGCACCCCGCCGGGGCTCACCCCTTCATGGGGCCTGACATAGCCCTGGTCCACAACGGCGACTTCGCCAATTATCATTCGGTGTGCGAGTATTTGCGCCAGAAAAACATCCACCCCAACTTCCTTACGGACACGGAAGTCGCGGTTCTGATGTTCGACCAGTTGAGCCGCACCTACGGCTATCCGCTTGAGTACGTGATAGAGGCGCTCGCCCCCACCACGGAAATGGACTTCGACCAGCTTCCCGAAGACAAGCAGCGGGTCTACCGCGAACTTGGCCACATGCACATCCACGGCTCGCCGGACGGCCCCTGGTTTTTCATCATCGCAAGAAACAACCTTGCAAAAAAGCAGTTCCAGCTTATCGGCATAACCGACACCGCAATGTTGCGGCCCCAGGTTTTCGCCCTTCACGACGGCGCGGTCCAGGTGGGGCTGGTGTGCTCGGAAAAGCAGGCTCTCGACGCCACCCTTGCAAGCCTTGCCGCCGAAGACCCAAGGGTCTGCCCGGTTGCGGACAAATACTGGAACGCGCGCGGCGGAAGCCACACAGACGGCGGGGCCTTCATCTTCACGGTGGCGGACGACCCGGAAAAGCCCGGCGAAAAAAGGCTCTCCTGCGCCGACAAGTTCGGGGCCGCCGTCCCCCTTCCCCAGGGCCAGGAGGAATGCGACGTAACCGTCGCTCCCAAGCCGCTGGCCGATTCGGCGGCGGTTTCGGCAAGCCTCGAAGCGCTTGCGAAAACCGGCGACGCGACCGGGATTTTCAGGGCGGTTACGGAAAAAATCGCCACCGGCACCTTTGACGATCTTCGGGGCACTGCCTCGATTCTGGCCGAGATCGCCAAGAAGGGCGATGCGGAAAAGTCGGCGGTCATCGAGGCCCTCACGCTTCTGAACGACCGCCGTTACCCCACGGGAAAACTGAAGCGCCGCTCGGTTCTGGACATAATCCACAACACCCTGACCGATGTTTTCGACGCGGTGGCTCCCATCGGCTCAGAAAGCGAAAGCCGCTTTCGGCTCATCACCCTTCAGACAGTCAATAACCTTGTCGCCCCGCACTGCGCCGACGCTGTGCTTGTTCTGAACGCGGCGGGTTTCGAGCCGGAGGGCGATGACTGCGACGCGCGCCTGCAGGTGGCGGCCTTTAAACTCGGCTGGCGCAAATTCATCTGCTGCGGATACCGGGGACAACGCTTCCTTGGCTGCGGCATGGGGCCGAACACCGATGACGTTGAATTCGACGTTTACGATTCCTCCGGCGACTACATGGCAAGCGGCATAGACGGCATGACCATCAGGGTCCACGGAAACGCACAGGACCAGTTGGGCCAGATCATAAAGCGCGGAAAATTCGTGGTTTTCGGCGACGTGGGCCAGACCTTTTTGTACGGGGCCAAGGGCGGCGAAATCTACGTCATGGGCAACGCCGCAGGACGGCCCCTCATCAACGGCGTGGGACGGCCAAGGGTGGTCATCAACGGCACGGCGCTTGATTATCTGGCCGAATCCTTCATGGCGGGCGACCCCCACAAGGGGGGAGGCTTCGTTGTGCTGAACGGCGTCACATTCGACAACGACGGAAAAGTGGTGCCGCTTTCCAACCCTTATCCGGGCAGCAATCTCTTTTCGCTGGCGTCCGGCGGGGCCATCTACATCCGGGACCCTCACCGCTCGCTGGTTGACGAGCAGCTTAACGAGGGCGCTTTCATGGAACTCGATAAGGCCGACTGGCGGCTCATCGCTCCTTATCTGGCGGAGAACGAGCGGCTTTTCGGAATCGAGGTGGAACGCGACCTTCTTTCCGTGGACGGCGTCGTCAGGGAGCCTGCCCAGGTTTACCGCAAGGTGGTGCCGAAGAAGGTCTACATGTTGGCAAGAGAGTCTGTGGAAGAGTAGGCGGTTGCCAAAAACATAAGCTGATGCAAGGGCTTCAAGGAATAAATATGAACCTCGAAAACGAAGCAGTCGCTTTCGATACATCTTACGCGGCAGGCTGCGCCGAAAAAAGCGGCGTGGACATCTTCGCCTGCTACCAGTGCGAAAAATGCACCAACGGCTGCCCGCTTGCCTTCGCCATGGACGTTATGCCCCACGCCATTATCCGCATGATGCAGGCGGGGCTTATGGATGAGGTGGAAGATGCCGTGACTCCCTGGGTGTGCGCGTCCTGCGAGACCTGCGTCACCCGCTGCCCGAACAATATCGACGTGCCGCGCCTGATGGATTTTCTGAAGCAGGAGGCCATCAAAAAGGACATCGAACCAAAGGTTCCAGAAGTGGCGGCTTTCCATAAAACATTCATGGACAACATCCGGCTTTTCGGGCGGGTCCAGGAAACGGCCCTCATGGGGGCTTATCAACTTAAAGGCATCCGGCAGGCCGCCGACCTCATTAGCGCCCCGGTCATCGAAAACGTCAAGCTGGGCCTCAAAATGGTGGCCAAGGGCAGGATGTCGCTTATTCCCAAGTTCGCCAAGGGGAAGAGCCGCATAAAGAAGTTGTTCTAAGGAGAAATCTTGATGGACTTGACCTATTATCCCGGCTGCTCCCTCGAAGCCACGGCCAGGGATTACGACGAGAGCATAAGGGCGGTGTGCGAGGCCCTGGGGATACGGCTCCACGAGCTTATAGACTGGACCTGCTGCGGCGCGACTTCCGCGCATGTGACGAGCGACAGGCTTTCGGTCCTGCTTCCGGCCTCGAACCTTCCGGCGGCGGAAAAGGCGGGCTACGACGTTCTGGCTCCATGCCCACTGTGCTTCAACCGCTTGAAGCGCGCACAGAAGCCGGTAGGCTCGAACGTTTTGGTGACCGACCTCAACTCGCTCCTTTCGCGGAATGAAGTTCTTGCCTCCATAAAAAGCGCCAAAAAGGCCGATCTTTCGGGCATCAAGGCTGTATGCTATTACGGATGCATGGCCAACCGGCCCCCCAAGGCGCTTGAAAGCGGCGACTGCGAAAACCCGGTCGGCATGGACAGGGTGGCCGAAGCCTGCGGAGTCACCGTGATCGACTGGTCCTACAAGACCGACTGCTGCGGCGCGAGCTTCGCGGTGTCCCGCCCAGACATCATGACCACACTGGTGCGCAAGCTCTACGACAGGGCCCTGGAAGCCGGGGCCGGGTGCATTCTGGTATCATGCCAAATGTGCCAGGCCAACCTCGACATGTACCAGGACCGCATGAATAGGGACTTGGGAACGTGCTACGACATTCCCATCATCTACATAAGCGAGATAGCGGGAATGGCCCTGGGCCTTGAAAAGCCGGAAGGATGGTTCAAGCGGCACCTCACGGACCCGATGAATTTTTTGAGGTCCAAGGGCGTGATCAAAGCTGCATAAGGCGCTTTTGTCTTTTAGTCTGTCAGGACGGCGGAGCAAATGAGCGAGACGATAAAAAAAGACCCCACGGGCGCGGTAATGGTGGTGGGCGGCGGCATCGCGGGGATACAGGCGAGCCTTGATCTGGCCGATTCCGGCTACCTTGTATATCTGGTGGAGCGTAAAAGCTCCATCGGCGGGCGCATGAGCCAGCTGGACAAGACCTTTCCCACCAACGACTGCGCCATGTGCATGGTCTCGCCCAAGCTCATAGGCGTGGCGGGCCATCCCAACATCCGCATCCTTACGCTTTCGGAGCTTGTGGGCGTTACCGGGACACCCGGTTATTTCACGGCAACAGTGAAAAAGCATCCCCGTTACGTGGACGAGAGCCGTTGCGTGGGCTGCGGGCTGTGCGCGGAAAAATGCCCCTCAAAGGTTTCCGACCCATACAACCAGGGGCTAACGAAGCGCCGCGCCATTCACTTACGGTATCCCCAGGCCGTGCCCCTTGTCTACTCCATTGACGCCGAACACTGCCTTCATCTCACAAAGGGCAAGTGCGGCAACTGCGAAAAGGTTTGCAAGCAAAACGCCATCAATTTCGACCAGAAGGAAGAAGTGGTCGATATTCCCGTGGGCAGCGTGATCCTGGCTCCGGGCTTCGATCTTTTCGAGGCTGAAAAGGCAGGAGAGTACGGCTACGGGCGGTATGAAAACGTCATAACCACCATGGAGTTCGAGCGCTGCCTTTCCGCCACCGGCCCCACGGACGGCCACATCACACGTCCTTCCGACAAGACCGTGCCCAAGAAAATCGCGTGGATACAGTGCGTGGGCTCACGCGAGCGCCTGCGTGAGGGCCGGGCCTTCTGTTCTTCGGTCTGCTGCATGGCCTCTGCCAAGGAGGCCGTGGTGGCGAAAAGCCATCATCCCGAAATCGAACCCACCATTTTCTACATGGACCTGCGCGCCCAGGGAAAGGGCTTCGACGCCTACTGCGAGAGGGCCAGGGAAACCAACGGCGTAAAGTACGTGCGGAGCATGATCTCCCGGGTGGCGCAAAATCCGGTCACCAAGGATTTGATTTTAACGCACCTTGACCCCGCCACCGGAAAGCCCGTGGATGAGAGCTTCAACATGGTGGTGCTGGCGGTGGGCATGAAGCCTTCGGCTGAGTCGGCGGAACTCGCGTCGCGCCTTGGAATCGAGGTCAACGAGTTCGGTTTCGCCAAGACCAAGCCGGAAGCGCCCCTCGTGACTTCCAAGGAAGGCGTTTACGTGTGCGGCGCTTTTGCGGGCCCCAAGGACATTCCGGAGACCGTGGCCGAGGCGTCCGGTGCTGCGGTGCGGGCCATGGAGCCAATAGCGGGGGTGAAGGGCTACGAAATTTCCACTCCGGCAAAGCCCGCCGAACGCTCCCTTTTCGGCAAGAAAACCCGGGTGGGCGTTGTGGTGTGCTGCTGCGGAACCAACATTGCCGGGGTGGTGGACGTTGAGGCCGCCGCAGCCTACGCCCGGACCCTCCCGGAAGTGGAAGCGGCGGAAGTGATGCTTTTCGCCTGCTCCACTGATTCCAAGGCCGCCATCAAGGACATGATCGTAAAGAACCAGTTGAACCGAATGGTCGTGGCGTCATGTTCCCCCAAGACCCACGAGGAGCTTTTCCGCTCCACCCTGGTGGAGGCTGGCCTCAATCCGTATCTGATAGAGATGGCCAACATAAGGAACCAGTGCTCCTGGGTCCATGCAAAAGACGGCGCGGCTGCGACTGAAAAGTCGAAAGAGCTTATCCGCATGTCCGTGGGGAGAGTCAAGCAGCTCACCCCCATCGAGGCCAAATCCGTGCCGGTTGTTCACACGGCGCTGGTGGTGGGAGGCGGATTGAGCGGTATGACTGCGGCCCTAACTCTTGCGGGCCAGGGCTACGTTACCCACCTTGTGGAAAAGGACGAGGCCCTTGGCGGTCGCTACAAGAACTCCGAGCCACTGGCTGACTGGGACCAGGCAAGGCACGTCGAGGACCTCATCAGCCGGGTGAACGCCCACCAGAAGGTTCGGGTACATACCGGCTCGGTGGTGGAGAAGTCAACCGGGCAGGTGGGCAACTTCGTAAGCCGGATAAAGACGGCAGACGGAGCGGAAGTGATTGTGAAGCACGGAGCCGGGGTCATCGCCACGGGAGCGGTGGAGGCGGCCACAACCGAATATCTTTTCGGCAAAAGCGACAGGGTTCTGACCCAGACGGCGCTTTCCGGACGGATCAAGGCGGGCAGGGCTTCCAAGGGAAAGGGCCTCACCGTCATGATCCAGTGCGTGGGAAGCAGGAACGCGGAGCGCCCCTACTGCTCGCGCACCTGCTGCACCCAGGCGGTGGTGAACGCCATCAAACTCAAGGAATCAAACCCCGCAGGCGACGTCATTGTCCTTTACCGGGACATAAGAACCTTCGGCTTCATGGAGCTTTTGTACGAAAAGGCCCGGAAACTGGGAGTGGTGTTCATCCGGCACGAGGCTGAAAATCCGCCCGAGGCATTCATGGAAGGCGGGGCGCTCAAGGTCCGTTTCACGGAACCGGCATTGGGGCGCAGGATGACGGTGGCCCCGGATCAACTGGTGCTTTCCACGGGCCTTGACCCGAACCCGGCCTCGAAGCAGATTTCATCAGTTTTCAAGCTGACGGTGGACCCACAGGGATTTTTCCTTGAGGCCCACCCCAAGCTCCGGCCCCTAGATTTCACATCCGACGGACTCTTCCTCTGCGGCGACGCCCACGGACCCAAGTTCCCGGAAGAATCCATCGCGCAGGCTCTTGGAGCGGCGGGGCGGGCGGTGACCATACTTTCACGCGACGCCATAACCGTGGGGCCGGTTTCCGAGGTTGACCCGGAGCTTTGTGCGGCCTGCCTCACCTGCGTGCGCACCTGCCCCTATTCCATACCGGCCATCAACGAAAAGGGCGTCAGCTACATAGACCCGGCCCGTTGCAAGGGCTGCGGCATGTGCGCCGCCGAATGCCCTGTTGGGGCCATCTCGGTGCAGAATTGCAGCACAGGGCAGATTGAGGCGAAAATGTCCGCACTTTTCAGAACCCCTTAAAAACTCAGGGGAAAGTTTTTATCATGACTGAACAGTTTGAACCGGAAATCGTGGTCTTCTGCTGCAACTACTGCTCCTACGCGGCGGCGGACCTTGCGGGATCCATAAGAATGGATTACCCGCCCAACATAAAGATAATCCACGTGCCATGTTCGGGCCGGGTGGACGCCATAACGCTTCTGCACACCCTGGAGGCCGGAGCCGACGGAGTGTACGTAACCGGCTGCATGGAGGGCGACTGCCACTTCACCACCGGCAATTACAAGGCCAAAAAGCGCGTGGCATACGTGAAAAAGATAATCGCGGATGCCGGGATCGAGCCCGAACGCGTGCAGATGTTCAACATATCGGCCTCCGACGCGCCGCTTTTCGCCCAGGTGGCCAATGACATGACGGAAATCATCCGCAAGCTGGGGCCAAACCCGCTCAAGGCGGACAAGAAGAATAACCCGGCTGAAAAAGCCGCCTAGGAAGGGAGCCATTTCATGATAGTGGCGGAACACAAGCCCATCAGGGAGCTTCTGGCCCTTGTGGAGGGCTGCGACAAAATACTGATGGCGGGCTGCAAGGGCTGCGTTTCGGTCTGTAACGCCGGCGGCCAGAAGGAAGTGGCTATTTTGGCCTCTGCCCTTCGCATCGCGCGGAAAAAAGCGGGCAGGCCCATCGAGATCACCGAGCTTACCCTTGACCGCCAGTGCGAGCCGGAATTCATCGAGTGGCTGGAGGAGCCCATAAAGAAAAGCGGCGCGCAGGCTGTGATGTCCCTGGCGTGCAGCATCGGCCCCCAGTACATCGCGGAAGCCTATCCGGGGCTTATGGTGGTTCCCGGCCTCAACACCACCTTCATGGGCGGCACCGAAAAGCACGGAATATGGGCCGAGTACTGCTCCTCCTGCGGAAACTGCGGGCTGGTCAATTTCGGCGGCCTCTGCCCCGTCACCCGCTGCGCCAAGGGCCTTTTGAACGGCCCCTGCGGCGGCTCGGTGGATGGCACCTGCGAGGCCAACCCTGACACGCCCTGCATCTGGGACATGATCTACGAGCGCTTAAAGGGCCTTGGGCAGCTTGACCGCCTGGAAAAAGCAATCGGCCCCAAGGACTGGTCAACAAGCCTTTCGGGCGGCCCCCGGAAGATCGTGAGGGAGGACCTTACCCTGTGAGCACATCAAGCCGTCTGAATGATACCCTGGCGGGCGGAGGCTTCGCTGTCCTTGCCTTGGCCCCTTCCGTGTGCGGAGTCGATCTTGCGCCCGTGAAAAACTTCGCCGCCTCGGTAAAAGGCAAGGTCACCGCCGTAATCGCCCCGGATAACGCGGGGGCTGCGGTTTCCGCCTCGGCCCTGGCGGTTTCCCGCACCCTTTTGTACGCCGACGTGGAGCCGGTGATGTGCATGGCAACCCGCGACCGCAACCGCATGGCCCTGTGCGCCGATCTTCTGGGAGCCGGAGCCCTTGGAATCGTGAACATCTTCGTGACCAACGGCGTTCACCCGAACATCGGTTCCATGCCGCAGTCGATGCGGGTTTACGATGTGGACGCAGTGCTGATGCTTGCCATAGCCAACAAAATAATGGCCGAAAAGGCCCTGCCCAACGGAGAGGCCGTGACCGGTGAGCCCAATTTTTTCCTGGGCGCGACCGCCAACCCCTTTGTTAAATCGGCGGAGCTTCATCTTTCGGTGCTAAAAAAGAAGGCTGCGGCGGGTGCCAAGTATTTCATCACCTCGCCTGTTTACGATGTCGCGGCTTTTTCCTCCTGGATGGACGGCATCAAAAAGGCGGGAATCGCCGACAAGTGCGCCGTAATCGCGGGCGTTCCCCTTTCCAAAGAAAAGTACGGGGACGAGGCCGTGGCCAAATGCCGCGAAACCATCGCCGCCGTCAAAAACGTGCCCGGTTGCCGTGGAGTGGCCATAATGGCCCCTGGCTATGAGGAAATGACTGCCCAGGTTTTATAGTACGCTGATTCAAGGATGACCGGCAGGGGGGAGCGGGGCTGAGGCCTTTCTCCCCTTTTCCGTTCCAAGCCTTCAGGATGGCCCCAAAAGCCTTTCCAGGAGCACCAGGGGATGCAGCACACCTGTCTTTCCGGCCCTTTTCAGCCTGTAAACCCCCTCGGTGAATTGCAAAAGGCAGCCGGTGCAGCCGGTGACGACAAAATCCGGGGCCGCATCCATCACCTTTTTTCCGTAGGGTTCAAAAATCTCCATGGAAAGATCGTGGTGCTTCGCGTTGAAGCTCCCCCCGTGGCCGCAGCAGGAGGCGGGGACGCCCTCGCTCACCAGCTCGATGGAAGGCATCCCGGCAAGGAGCCTTCGGGGGCTGTCGTCCGCCCCGGCTCCGAAGCGCAGGTGGCAGGGCGCGTGATAGTGGACCCTTAACTGCGGCCCCTTGGTGGCCGAAAGCCGGGCGGCGATGTCGGTTTCGGAGTGGAGGAAGCGGAGGGCGTCCCGGTGGAGCCGGGCGAGCTCCAGCGCTTTGCCGTAAAGGGGATCGTCCGGGCCGATGAGGTCGGGCCAGGAAAGCACCTGGTGGCCGCAGGAGGCGCACACCGTCAACAGGGCCTTTATGTCCATGCCGGAAAAGGCCTCCACGTTCTGGCGTGCAAGAAGGCGCGCGGTCTCGTAATCCCCGGAGGCCAGGGCCGGAAGCCCGCAGCAGCCCTGGGTGCGGGGGGCCAGGATATTGTGGCCCGTAAGCCCCCCCAGGCGTGACAGGGCAAAGGAGGCGTCAGTAAATATGTGGTTGGCCCCGCATCCCACAAAAAAGCCGACGTTTTTCGCATCGGGCGAAAAAACCGCCCCCACGGGCGGCGAATCCAGAAAGGAGCGGGCGGCCAGGGCGGGTATCACGTCCCGGCCCGCAAGGACCGAGGCCGGAAAGCGGAGGAAAAGCCCGCTGGTGTCTGCTATCCTGCCTGAAACCAGGGCTGCGGCCAGCCTGCCGCCCTTTCGGAGGATTTCGCCCGCAAGGTCGCCCCTGGTGAGCGCCGCAAGCTCCAGCCTGGCCTTTAGCGAGGCCCCGCCTTCGGCGAATTTTCGCCTGCGAGCCCCGATGAACTCTCCCACAGTGTCGACCCTGGCCGCGCACACATCCGAGCATGCCCCGCACAAAAGGCACCTGTAAAGCGCATCGCCCGGCACTTCAACCGGGCTTTCGCCGTGATCCTTCGCCCAGCGCAGAAGGGCCAGCCTGCCGCGCGCCACATCGGCCTCCCGAAGCGTTGCGCCGTAAACCGGGCACACGCTCATGCACTGGCCGCAGCGCACGCATCCGGGCGAGCCCGGCGAGTCCCCGCCGTCTTTTTCGGTTTCCGTCATTTTTTTGATCATGCCTTTTTCGAGCATCACGAAATCCTTGTAATCCCATCCACAAGCGAAAGGCAAGGACCACGGCCCGGAAAACCGGCGGGCATGAAATTTCGGAAGCCTTCAATCGGTCAATTCATCCCGATCTCTTATAAAATGATGTTCTTTCTTGACAAGGCAGCCCTTTATGGAATATCAAATTTCGCTTGCAGGGCCTTCGGCCTGCTTTGACAAAAAAACTTACGGAACCATAAAACAAGTCCGGCAAACATCCGATAACGGCCAGCGCGGCCCTTTTACGGGTTTTAAGGCCGGGCCGCACAAGGAGTATTGAAATGCCTCTTCCAAAGCACCGGCACTCCCGGCAGAGACGCGACAAAAGGCGCACCCACGACAAGCTCGAAGCGCCCATGATCGTAGTGTGCCCCCAGTGCAAGGCACCCAAGCTGCCCCATCACATCTGCCCCAACTGCGGAACCTACAAGGGCAGAAGCGTGGTTGAGACAAAGGAATGATCTCCGGGCCGGACCCCGGCATGGGGTCCGGCCCTCATTCTTGCGGCGCATCCTCTTTCGTCCGGGGCTGCGCCGAAAATTTCAGGCCCCACCCGCCGCCCCACCAAGCGCGGGGACTCAGGGGGCGTCAGCGAAAACCGGCAGGTTCCGACGCCCTCGGCCACGGCCCTTTCCCGGCCCCCACTTTACCCGGCCATGGCCGCGCACCCGCCCCGTGAGGCTTAAAACCGCCGGACGGAGATAACGGCATGTCGGTCCCCCAATCCCCAGGTTTTCCGCTTACCCAAGAATCCGAAACAAGCCCCGAAGCCCCGGCCTTTCCTTGCGAACGTGGCGCGGCAAAGGCCCTTTTGCGCCCTGTCGCCGAAAGCGGGGCCGCCTGATGGAAGAAACCCCCACGGCGGTGGTGTCCGGCGGATCGCGCGGAATCGGAAGGGCCATCGTCATCCGGCTCGCATCCCAGGGATACAGGGTCTTTTTCAACCACTTCGACCCGGACGACGGATTCTGCCGCCAGACCGAGGAGGCCGCCCCCGGCTCCAGGGGCTTTAGGGTCAACGTGGCGGATTCCGCAAAGGTTGCGGAATTCTTCGACACGGTGGTAAAAGAAGCCGGACGCTGCGACGTGTGCGTGAATAACGCCGGTATCACCCGCGACGGCTTTCTGCTCCGCATGAAGGAAGCCGACTGGGACGATGTGATTGCAGTGAACCTGAAAGGCGTTTTCAACTGCCTGAAACACGTCGGCAAAATAATGATGAAGCAGAAATCCGGCTCCATCGTTAACATCGCCTCGGTGGTGGGCCTTACGGGCAACGCGGGCCAGGCCAACTACTCGGCCTCCAAGGCGGGCGTCATCGGCCTCACCAAGAGCGCGGCCAGGGAGCTTGCCGGATGGAACATAAGGGTCAACGCCGTGGCCCCCGGCTTCATCGAAACCGACATGACGGCGGTGCTTCCGGACAAGGTGAAGGACCAGTTCATCTCCCAGACCCCGGCAAAACGCATGGGGACGGCGGAGGAAGTGGCCGACGCGGTGATGTTCCTGGCAGGCGATCAGGCGTCCTTCATCACGGGCCACATTTTGAGTGTCAACGGCGGCCTTTATATGTGAATGACAACGGAGGCTTTCACCGGGCGGGAAGAAGCCGGGAAGCGCTCCGACAAAAGAGAGGAAAGTAAATGTCCATCGAGGAAAGAGTCAAAAAAATCATCGTCGAAAAACTCAAGGTGGAGCCCGACGAGGTGGTGCCCCACGCCAAGTTCATCGAAGATTTGAAGCTGGATTCCCTGCATTTGATCGAGCTCATCATGACCATGGAGGAGGAGTTCGAGATGGAGATATCCGATTCCGACGCGGAAAAAATCAAGTGCGTCCAGGACGCCGTGGATTACATAAGAAATCACGCCTAAAACCGTTCGGCCCTCCAAGCGGAATCATGCCCGAAAGGCTGTGCAAGGCCACAAGGCTTTTCCCGTATGCGGTCCGAGCCGTTGAACAATGATCACTGGGGCCTCTCGCCCCGCCCGAAAAGGAAGAAACCCGTGGACCTGGAAATCATCGGAAAGGCCGATCCCGAAATCGCAAAAGCCTTGGCTCTTGAGCTTGACCGCCAGAAATACACCCTGGAGCTCATCGCCTCGGAAAACATAGCGTCCCGCGCGGTCATGGAAGCCCAGGGAAGCGTGATGACCAACAAGTACGCCGAAGGCTACCCGGAAAAACGGTACTACGGCGGCTGCGAATACGTGGACGTGGCGGAAAAGCTCGCCATCGAACGGGCTTGCAGGCTTTTTTCGGTGGATTTCGCCAACGTGCAGCCCCATTCGGGCTCCCAGGCCAACATGGCTGTGTATTTCGCCATGCTTGAGCCCGGAGACACGGTTCTCGGAATGAACCTCGCCCACGGAGGCCACCTCACCCACGGAAGCCCGGTGTCCTTTTCTGGCCGGATATACAATTTCGCCCACTACGGGGTGAAAAAGGAAACCGGGACCATAGATTTCGACCAGTTGGAAGCCCTGGCAAAAGAGCACAGGCCCAAGCTCATCGTGGCCGGAGCCAGCGCCTACCCGCGCACCCTCAATTTTCCCGAATTTTCCCGCATCGCAAAAAGCGTGGGCGCGAAATTCATGGTGGACATGGCCCACATAGCCGGGCTCGTGGCCGCCGGGGTCCACCCTTCCCCCTTCCCCCACGCCGACGTGGTGACATCCACCACCCACAAGACCCTTCGCGGGCCTCGCGGCGGGCTCATCCTAACCCAGGATGCGGCCCTTGCCAAGAAGCTCGACAGCCAGATCTTCCCCGGAATCCAGGGCGGGCCCCTCATGCATGTCATCGCCGCCAAGGCCGTGGCCTTTGCCGAGGCGCTCACCCCCGAATTCAACCGCTACCAACAGCAGGTGGTGAAAAACGCCGCAACCCTGGCGGCCCGGCTTTCCTCCCACGGCCTTGCCCTGGTTTCGGGCGGCACGGACAACCACATGATGCTGGTTGACTTAAGAAGCATAGGCGTCACAGGGAAAACCGCCCAGGCGGCCCTTGAGCTTGCCGGAATCACCGTGAACAAGAACGCGGTGCCCTTTGACACCGAAAAGCCCACCATAACGTCGGGCATCCGGGTGGGAAGCCCTGCTGTGACCAGCAGGGGAATGAAGGAGCCCGAAATGGAGATCATCGCCGATCTCATAGTAAGGGTCCTCAAGAGCCCCGAAGACGCGGAGCTCGCGGCAACCGTGCGGGCCAGGGTGAAGGAGCTGTGCACGGCCTTTCCCATCTACCAGGGCATGTGACGGGCGGCCTTTATGGTTAAAGCGGCCCTGGGATACGGCTCCAAGATCGGGGAGCGCGAGGAGAACCTGAAAAGGGGCCTGGCCCTTCTGGAAGAGGGCGGCCTTGTCAGGGTGCTTGCGGTGTCCCCCCTTTATTTCACCAAGCCCGTGGATTACGAGGACCAGGACTGGTTCGTGAACGGCGCGGCGGTGGTTGAGACTTCTCTTTCCCCACGCGAGCTTCTGGGGCTTCTGAAATCCGTGGAAACAAGGGTGGGGCGCACTAAAGGCGGGGTGCGTTTCGGCCCAAGGGTGCTCGACATGGACATCCTTCTGTACGGGGATGAAACGGTGAGGGAGGACGACCTTGAAATCCCCCACCCGCGCATGGACAAAAGGCGTTTCGTTCTGGCCCCCCTTTGTGATATAGTGCCGGACTGGGTTCATCCCCTAAGGGGCATCACGGTTCGCGGCCTTCTGGACGCCCTTGGAGAAAACCCGGGCGACGTGGTCCCCTTGGGAAATGGTCCATCTTAGGGGCTGTTTCCAAAAAAACTTTTACAGCCGGTTGCGTCTTCATCCCTTCCGACTGTGTTGCGCTCCTTGCGGAATAGCTGGCTATTACTCAGTCGCGCGCCTTGTCGGAAGGGCGAATAAGCAACCTTACGTGTGACAAATTTTTTTCGGAAACAGCCCCTAAATGATAAGACTTCTTCTTGTCGGAGCCGCCTTCTACTTTCTGTACAAGCTCTTGAAGGAGGCGGTGAATCCGGGCCCCGGCCCATCCATTCCCCGCACCCGTAACCAGCCGGACGCCATTGACGACGTTATGGTGAAGGACCCTCAGTGCCAGGTCTATTTCCCCCTAAGGGAAGGGGTCCCGGCCACGGTGGACGGGAAGACCGAGTATTTCTGTTCAACGGAGTGCCGGGACAAGTACCTTTCCGGTCGCGGCTGATTCGGAGCTTATCCGTAACTAAGCTCTTACTTTCCCCCCCCTTGCGGCCATGCCCACCATGCCCCTGTATCGACGCCTGATTTCCAGCCGAAAGCGAGCCCCATCAGGGTTCACCCTCATGGAGGTCATGGTGGCCGTCACCATTCTGGCCATCGCCCTCTCCGCCGTTTTCAGGCTCCAGAGCCAGTCGGTGTTCATGGCCTCCAGGGTGCGCTTCGACACGGTGGCCCCGCTTCTGGCGCAGAAGGTGATGGCCCGCATCATGACGGCCAAGGCCGACCAGGTGGTTTCCGATTCCGGGGATTTCGGCGCGGATTATCCCGGTTACACCTTCAAAACCGAGGTCACCGAAACCAGCGCCCTGCTTCTGGGGGACACCTCGAAAAACCTGAAACGCCTCTCGGTGACGGTCATTTACGACAACGGTGTCTATCGCTACAAGGCGGAGGGCTTCCGGCTTGTATCCGCATCCTGACCACCCCCGCCGCCCCTCGTTCCCAAGGCCGCCAAGCCCGGCTTCCGGCTTCACCCTTGTTGAAATCCTTCTGGCCATCACCGTGTTCGGCCTGGTTTCCGGCCTCATTTTCGGCTCCTACTCCAAGACCCTGGACAACATCGAGCACACCGACCGCTCCATTCACGGCTACTCCCAGGCCAAGACCTGCCTGGAGCGCATGACCGCAGACCTTGAGGCCATACGGGTCAAGAGCCTCGCCGATTACAAGCCGCCCGAAACGAGCTTTTCCGACAACGACCCCTGGCGGGTGGAAGGCACGGAGCGGGAGGGCGGCGGGGATTTCCCAAGGCTTTCCTTCGCGTCCCTGGCCCACGTGGACTTGGGCGGAGACGGCAGGGAGGGGACGGCCTCCATCACCTATTACGTCACCAAGGAGGCGGAGGGCCGCACGGGCTGGGTGTTGCGCCGCAAGGACGCATTCATGGCCGAGCTTTTCGGGGAAGGGCCAGGGTCCGCCCCCATCCTTTGCGACAACGTGAAGGCCCTGAAATTCATCTATTACAGCGCGGAAGGCGACGAGAGCACTTCCTGGGACTCCGACTCCGACACATCCTCCTTCACCACCCCAAGGTCCGTGGGGGTGATTCTGGACATCGTGGGGCCGAACGGCGCGGACGGCGCTCCGGTGCGTTTCACCACCACCATCAACCTGCCCTCGTGGCGGGACAAGCCCCCGGAGGCATCATGAAGGCCGCCGCCCTGCGCGGGCTTATTCGCAAAAGCCAGCACGGCATGGCCCTTTTGCTGGCCCTCACGGTCATCACCATACTGATAGGGGTGACGGTGGAGGCCCACCGCAGGGTGCGCAACGTGATGACCAAAACCGCCGCGTCGGGCGAGCGCCAGCGCCTGAACTTTCTGGCAAGCTCCGGCATCCAGGTCGGAATGGCCATGCTTTTAAAGGACAAGGCCGCAGGCGAGACAGACTCGATTCAGGAAGACTGGGCAAGGCCCGAAAAACGGGACGAGCTTCTGGCCCAGCTTGGGGTGACGCCCGGAAGCCTTACGCTTGAGATCACAGATCTTTCGGGCCTCATCCAGGTCAACGCCCTGGTGGTGCAGCCGGACGGCAAGGACTTCGTGAAGGCCCAGGCCGAGCTTTGGGACCGGTTTTTAAGGCCCGTCGTCTCCCTCCAGGAAACCGCCGATCTGAACCTCACCACAGACATCATAAACTGCCTGAAAGACTGGCTGGACAAAAACGACGACGACGCCCTGACAGGCCTGAACGGGGCCGAATCGGACCACTACGAGGGCCTCGATCCCTCCTACAAGGCCCGGAACGGCCCCATGCGCGACGTTTACGAGCTACTCATGGTAAAGGGCATGACGCCGGAAATCTTTTACGGCACGGAGAAACTTCCGGGCATAGCACCCTACCTAACGGCCTTCGGCGCCCTCACCACGGGAACCGGGGACAGCAAGACCCTGGAATATCCGGGCCACATCAACATCTCCACCGCCCCCCTGCCGGTCTTAAAGGCCCTTCTGCCGGTGGAGAACGCCGATCTGGCCGAGTCCCTGATCGCCTACCGGGAAATGAAGGAGAGCGAGACCTACGTCAACGACGTGACCCAGCTCACCTGGTACAAAAACGCGCCCGGATGCGCGGACTTGGCCATCGACCAGAGCCTGGTTTCGGTGTCCTCGGACCTTTTCGAAATCACGGCCACGGGGCGCAGCGAGGCCATGATCACCAGAGTCAGCGCGGTGGTGTCCAGGGAAAAGGACGCCGAGGGCAACTATTCCTGCCGGGTCCTGGCCTGGAAGTGAGGGTCGCGGCGGGCGGCTTTCCTGTTTATCTAAGCAGGGCCACCGCATATGGAAATTTTTCGTGAAGGACTTGGAAACGCGGGTGGCGCAGGCTTTCTCGTTGCCAGGGGCCGAAGGCCAAGAGGGCTTTTTCTGGGCGCTTTGACTATTTTTTGAGCGCTGTTCTTCTTGTGCTGCGCACCCAGGCAACGAGAAAGCCTGCGCCACCCCTGTCCGAGTCTCCCCTGCATCTTTCCAAATGCGGTCGCCCTGTTTATCTAAGCGAATTGGTTGATTAAAAAAAATCAGTCTGTTATAAAGACGAGACCGCCCTTAAAAAGACCGGCCTTCAGGCAGGGCGGCTGACGGATGGCGGGAACGCTTCTATAAATCCTTCTAATATTCATCCCAAGGCTTGACGATGCCCGAAAAGCGGCTTGGTCTTGAAATCCGGAAAGACGGCGTAAGCGCCGTGGCGGTGAAGCGCGGGCTGTCGGCAAGCCACGTGGCCGCATGTGTCAACGTGGCCACCGGAAAGGATATGGGGATTTCGGACGCCCTCGCCGAAGCCCTCACCCTGGTGGCGGCGCGCACCGATCTGAACGGCGCGAGCGTAAGCGCTGGGTTTTCAGACAGCCCGGTCAATTTCAGAAACCTCGCCCTTCCCTTTTCGGAAATAAAGAAGGTCCGGCAGATTCTTGGGGTGGAGCTGGAAACCCAGGTTCCGCTCCGGGCCGAAGACATGGTGGCCGACCTTCACGTGCTGGAAAGGGACGAAGGCGTAAGGGGCATAGCCGCCTACCTCGCCTGCGAGTCGGTGGCGGAGGAGTTGAACATCCTCGAAGCCCAGGAACTGGCCGTGGATCACCTAAGCTCGGCCCCCTTTGCCGCAGCCTTGGGCCTTTTGGCCAGCGCGGACAACCTGCCGGAACAGGGAATCTTTCTCTGGGCCTCTTCGCACAGCGCGGTGATGGTGTGTTTCGCGGGCGAGCGCCCCATTTACGCAAGGCGGGTGGAGGGCCCCTTCGGCCAGGGCCTTGTAAGGCTTTCGGCCCAGGTGGAAATGACCATAAGGGCCGTGGCCGAAACCGTGGAGCAAAATTTTTCGCCGGGCCAGATATACGTCACCGGAAGCGCCCTTTCCCGCCCGGATTTTGCCCGGACCCTGGCCGACCGCACCGGGCTCACGGTCACGGCGACGGACCTTCTGGCCGAAACCGGCATAGCGGTTTCAAGCGACGAGGCTGAGGACTACGACCCCCTGGTCATGGATCCGGCCCTTGCCCTGGCCCTTTTCCCCCCCACCGACACCACGGGCTTCAACTTAAGGCAGGGGCCCTTCGCCGTCACCCACCAGTGGGAGCGCTACCGGGGGGAGCTGTCCCACGTGGGCGTCCTTGTCCTGTGCCTCTTTCTCGTAATCAGTTTCAATTTCCTGGCCCAGACAAGGCTATTGGCCATGGACGCCCGGAGGATAGCCTACGGCAACGCCGCCCTGGCGGCCTCGGTGTTGGAAGGTGAGCCGCCTGGGGAGAACCCGGTAAAGACCCTTGAAGACAAGGTGGCGGCCCTTGGAAAGAGCCTGGACCTTCCCGCAGAGGAAGGGCAGGCGGTGAGGGTAATGGACATTTTGAAGGCAGCCAGCGAGAGAATAGCCTCTGACACCGACTTCCGCCTTTCCCAGCTCACCATAAGCGGCGAGGGGGTGCAGATGTCCGGGGAGGCTGATTCCATAACATCCGTGGACACTGTCCAGTCGAGGCTGGAAAAAACGCCGCCCTTCGACAAGGTGACCATCGTGTCCACCGACATAGACAAGCGCACCGGAAGGGTGAACTTCCGCCTTCGCTGCCAGTTTCCCTCCCAGGAAACCGGGCGCAAGGAAGGCGCGACGGAGGGTGAAGCCCCATGACCCTAGCTCTGGCCAAGAGGGAAAAATACGTGCTGGCCTTCGGGGCGGCCTTCGTGTTCCTCTTCCTGTTCAACGAGGTGGGGGTGAGCCGGGCCGTCGCCTACCGGGAAAAGCTGGAGAGGCAGGTGGTTAAGGAAAGGGCGGCCAGGGAAAAGGTGGCGGAACTCGCCGCCGACTATCGAAGGCTCTCCGACAGGCAGAAGGGGGCTGCGGCCCGTCTGGCCGGGCGTCAGGCCGATTTCAGGCTCTTCGCCTTTCTGGACCTTCTGGCCGGGCAGGCCGGCTTAAAGAGCGCGGTCCAGTACATGAAGCCCGCAGTCTCGCCCATAGAGGGCAGCCCCTACAAGTCGTCCACGGTGGAGATGAAACTTTCGGGAATCTCCATGGAGCAGCTCGCCGGTTTCATCCACATGATAGAAAGCTCGCCCAACGGGGTGAGCATAAGGCGAATGTCCGTCACCGCCACCGGAAAGGAAGAACGCTTCCTGGACGCGGTGTTTCTGGCCTCAACGCTCGAAAAATAAAGGGTCAACGGGGTCAATGAAAAAAGCGGTGCTCTACAGCCTGTTCTTCCTCCTGGCCTGCGGGGTCTTCCTGTACGCCCTTTTTCCCGGAAAGGCGGTCAAGGACCTCCTGGAATCCGCCGTGGCCCGCAAGGCCCCCGGAGTTGAATTCATGGTGGAAAAGGTGAAGCCCTCCCTGCCCTTCGGCCTTCGCCTCACGGGCGTTCGGGCGGCCCGCCGGGGCGAGAAGCTGTTCGAGGCGGAAAGCGTAAGGGTGGCCCCGGCCATTTTCCGGTTCATTACCGGCGGCTGGGGTTTCACGGCGAAGTTTCCGTCCCACGGGGGAAAGATAACCCTCAAGGCCTCCGGAAAAAAGAGGCTCGCCACGGAGCCTTTTTCCGCAAAAATCCGGCTTGATGACGTGGAAGCCAAGGACATGGGGGTGCTGGAGCACATTTTCGGCTTTCCGTTTTCCGGCTCGCTTTCGGCGGATGTCTCCTTTTTCGGCCCCGCCGCCGACTGGACCAGGGGCGAGGGGGAGGCGAAACTGACCCTTTCCGCAGGAAAGCTCTTTTTCATGCCCGAAATGGTGGGTACGGGCGGTCTTGGCGTATCGGCCCTCACCGCCGAGTTTTTGATGCAGAAGGGCGAAATCGCATTCAAGCGCTTCGAGCTTTCCGGCCCGGAGGCGGGGGCCACCCTCAGCGGCAGCATCGCCATAAGAAGGCCGTTCAACGAAAGCCGCCTCAACCTGGAAGGCCGCCTCACTCCCACCCCGGCCTTTTTCCGCAGGCTGGGGAGCCGCTCGGCAGCGGCTCAGTTCCTTCGCACCAAGGAAGGCGCGGGCGGGCTTGGCTTCACCCTTTCCGGCACTGCGGCTGACAGCCAGATCGGTTTCAAGTAGTCTTCGGGGGAGAGCCTCGTGGTAAAAAGAATCCTCGTATTGCTCGACATTCTTGTGCTCACCGTAACGGCCTACACCGTGGTGAACACCTTTTACGGGTACGTGCATTCCGCAGTGCCCGACGCCCCGCCCCCAAGGGTCGCCGGAACGCCCGGAGGCGGCCCGGAGCGCGCCCTGGCAATGGGCCCCTACGACGCTTACAGCATTATCGGCATCCGCGACCTTTTCCAGACGGCCAAGCCCAAGGTCATGGCCTCGTCTTCCACTGTTGCGGCCAACCCGGACGAGCTTCCGGCTACGGCCATGAACCTGAAACTCCTGGGAACCCTCACCGCACCCAGGGGCAACAGCAGGGCCATCATCGAAGACGCCCAGGCCCAGAAGCAGGGCCTATACAAAACAGGCGACACGGTCCAGAACGCGGTCATCAAGTCCATCGAACGCAACCAGGTGGTGGTTACAATCGAGGGAAGGGATGAAATCCTTCTGCCGGAGGAAGAGCAGAAAAAGCGCATGGCCGCCAAAAAGCCCGCCGGGCCAACGGGTGCGCCCGGAATAAAGCTCTCCAGGGCCGAGGTGGAGCAGTCCATGCGCAACATCGGCCTTCTCATGACCCAGGCCCGCTGGCAGCCGTCCTTCGACGCTTCTGGAAACCCGGAGGGGATCGCCGTGAACCGCATCCGGCCCGGCTCCCTTCTTTCCAAGATGGGCATAGCCAACGGCGATGTTCTCCAGTCGGTCAACGGCAGGGACATCCGCAGCATGGATGACATCATGACGGCCTACACCCAGTTCAGGTCAGCGGAAAACGTGCAGTTCGATGTGAAGCGCGGCGACAACCGCGAAACGCTTGCTTACTCCTTCGAGTGACGAAAAGTGTATTATTCCCGTTTCGGATTGAGCGAGAACCCCTTCGGCGCAACGCCCAACCCCCGCTATCTCTACTTCAGCAGGGGCCACAGGGAGGCCATGGATCACCTGATCTACGGCATAAGGGAGCGCAAGGGATTCATCATGATCACCGGCGGCGTTGGAACCGGCAAGACCACCCTTCTGCGTTCGCTTTTAAGCGACGCGGACGACACCATGAAAACCGCCCTCATTCTGAACCCCTTCCTGGCCGAGGACGACCTTCTGCCTGCGGTGTGCGCGGAGTTCGGGATTCCCGCGCCGGAAGACGGATCAAGGCGAGCGTGGCTTTCGGCCCTGAACGATTTTCTGATCACGACCCACGCCGGGGGCCGCACTGCGGTCCTTTTGCTGGACGAGGCCCAGAACCTTTCGAGGGAGGTGCTGGAGGAGGCCCGGATACTCTCCAACCTGGAAACGGACCGGGAGAAGCTGCTCCAGATAGTGCTCACGGGCCAGGAGGAGCTGGTTCACCTTCTTGCCCGCCCCGAACTTCGGCAGTTGAACGAGCGGGTGGTGGTGCGCTACCACTTGGGCCCCCTGGACAGCGAGGACCTAAGGGCCTATGTGCAACACCGCATGGCGGTGGCCGGAAACCGGGGGGGCGTGCCCTTTTCCCGCGATGCCTGGAAGGCCCTGCACTCCGTTTCGGCGGGGATTCCCAGGCGCATAAACGCGGTGTGCGACCGGGCCTTTCTGGCCGCCTATTCCAGGAACCGCGACAAGGTGAACGGGGGCCTCATAAGGGAGGCCGCCCGCGAGGTTGGGGCGACCGGAGTTTCATCCGCCCCTGCAGCGGGCTGGCGTTTTTCATTCACCCTGGCGGCGGCCCTGGTTCTGGCCCTGGCCCTGAGCTTCGGCCTGGGCATCTGGGCCAGGGGGCGGACTGACGGGCAGGCGATTCCGGCCCCTTCCGCAAGGGCTGCGGCTCCCGCCCTGCAAGCTCCGTCACCTTCGGCAGGGGCGCTTCCCGCGAGCCCTCAAGCAGCGAGTACGGCGAACGAAAGCGCAACCGGGGCGGAAAAGCCAGCCAGCGCCCCTGCGCAGAAGGCTTCTGCCTCCTGGCTTTTGAACAACGCCCAAAGTCTGGACCTTCTCTACAAGGCGGATAGCGGCCCCCAGGCTGCATCAAAGGCCGGGCTTTTCTCATTCAACCTGGACATCTCCCGCGCCCGGAGGCTTAAAAGGCCCTTCCGGGCCGCCCTTTCTGGCATGGAAGGGACTGGTGAGGGATTCGCCGTCGTAACCGGGGCCACGCCCACCGGCTTTTCGGTCCTTTCCGCCGACGGCAGCCCGACAGCGGCGGAAACCGCCGACCTTGCCCGGTACTGGACCGGGGCCCTGGTCTGGTTGGTTCCCGAAGGCCTGCCGGGCGCGCCTGTCCAGGCCGGAAGCAGGGGGCCGGAAGTCACGCGGCTGCAGCAATCCCTGGCCCTGGCCGGTTACGAGGTGGCTGCCGACGGCCTTTACGGAAGGCGCACCGGCGAGGCCGTCAGGCGTTTCCAGGCGGATTTCGGCATAAGCCCCGACGGAACCGCCGGTTACGACACCCTAAGGGTCCTTAGCAAGGTTTCGGGCGCGGAATAAAAACGGGCATGGGAGTAGCGCACCAATGAAAACGATAACAGTCTCAAGCCTCAGAAAAGACCCGGCTGGCCAACTTGCCCAGGTAGGCATAGGTGAGGAGGTGCTGTTGACCTTAAAAGGCAAAATCATTGCCAAGCTCATCCCGTTATCGGAGAACAGACAGCCCGTGAAACCGTTGGCCGATGCAGGCCCTATGCCGGAAAACGCTGCTGACGCATGGCGTTTTCTCGGTGACCTGAGAAAAAAATGCGCCATCGGTGATGTCGTTTCGCCTCTTGATGAAATATGGGAGGCCAATGATGGTCATTCTTGATACCTGTGCAATTATTTTCATGGCTCTAGCGCCGGAACGCCTTGGCAAGAACGCTGAAAAAATAATCCATGAAAGTATCTTAGCGAATGGTATCAACTGCAGCGATATTTCGTTGTGGGAAATCGCAATGCTGATTGAAAAAAAGCGCCTTGATCCCGGATCGGACTACATGAGCTTCATCAACAATTTCATACTTGCAACCGACATGACAATAATGCCGATAACGCCGGAAATCGCCTCTTTTGCGGCTTCAGCCGCCGTTTTTGAGCATGGAGACCCAGCTGACAGGATAATTGCATCAACGGCCATCTGTCATAACATGCCACTCATTACATGTGATGAAAAGTTGATGAGAACCGAGATGCTTCATACCATATGGTAGCCAAGCAGCAACGAGATTGAAAAGGTTGGATAATGAGCGCCATTCACGAAGCCCTGAAAAAGGCACAGGAGGAAAGGGACAACACCCCCGATTCCTACCAGTCCGTGGGGCAGTCGGGCGAAAGACGGAAAGCCCCGGTTCCGGGTGCCGCGAAGCTTGCGGCAGTGGCGGGAGCGGTGATTTTGCTTGCCGGAGCAGGGTATTTCTGGTTTAACATGGCGGGAAAAAAGGATTTATCGCATAAGGCCGAAGCTATCGGGACGCCTTCTCCGGTAAAATTCCCCATTGCGGTCAAGGTCGCAGAACCGCCCCCCGCCCCCGCTGGGCAGGCGGGCGAGGTTTCCCCCCAACCCCCGGCCCAGGGCGGGCCTCCGGGCGGAATCCGGGCAGGGATGCCGGACATAAAAAACGCCCGGCTTTTTTTCGATCAGGCCGTAAAGCACCACCAGAGCGGCAGGACGGGCCTTGCCGTGGAATTTTATCAAAAAAGCCTTCAGTACGATCAGAATTTTGCGAAAAGCCTCAACAACCTTGCCGTGATCGCCATGGAGGAGGGACGCCTGGGCGCGGCCAAAGAGGGCTTCCAGAAAGCCCAGCGGGCCGACCCGCACTATGCCGACCCGTACTACAACTTAGCCTGCTTAAGCGCCAGGGAAGGCAGCCCGGCCAAGGCCCTGCCCTATTTGCGGGAGGCCTTCGCCAAGGACCCGGAAACCCGCGCGGCGGCTAATAGCGACCCCGATCTCGCCCCGGTGAGACAGCTTCCGGGTTTTGCTCAACTCATGAAAGAAACGGAGCAGAAGCCGCCCGGCCCCTCAAAGGGAAAGTGATGCCGTTTCGGGACGGCGGGGCTTTTTTTCCGTAGAGATTTCAAAAACGGTGTTTCATGCCTTTTTCAACAGGCGAACATTGCTCATAAAGAGAAAGCGGGTTTCCATCAATGCGGCCTAAATCAAGATCATCATTCGCCCTGGGTTTCCTGGCGGCTCTTGCCCTCTTCACAGGCCTTGCCGTTGACCAGGGCCTGGCCGCCCGCGTGACCGGCTCATCCTCATCACAGTCGGGCGAGGGCGTGTCGGCTCCTCCCCCCTCTTCGATCCGGCAGCCCGCCCCGGCCCCGGTGAGCCAGGAGCCCCCGTCCAGGCGTCCGCCCGCTTCTTTAAGGCGTCCATCGGCCCCTGCCGACCCGGTCCCCCAGGCCGACAGCCCGGTTTCCGGGTATCAGGCAACGGACTCCGGGCAGGAGCCGGGTTCGCCTGTCGGCACAGAGGTCCGGGATGAGCCGAGGCCCGCGAGAAAAGCCAAAAAGTCGAGCGGCATCCGCCTGGATTTCAAGGACGCGGGCCTGGACGTGGTGGCCCAGCTCATAAGCGAGCTTTCGGGCAAAAATTTCATTTTGGACCCCTCCTTGAAGGGAAAGACCGTCACCATCATCAGCCCCAAGCCCGTAACCGCAGCCGAGGCTTACAAGGTTTTCGAGTCCATACTGGAAATCCACGGACTGACCACCATAGCCGCCGGAAAGGTGATAAAGATAGTGCCTGCGGCGGACGCCAGGGGCAGGAGCGTTGAAACCCGGCTCGAACCCAAAAAGGGCGCAATGGAAGACAAGGTGGTGACCCAGGTCATACCACTCAGATACGCGTCTTCCGCAGAGGTGGCCAAGGTCTTTCAGCAGCTCGTTTCCAAAAGCGCGGTGATCCTCTCATACGCCCCCACCAACACAGTCATAGTCACCGATTACCTTTCCAACATCCAGCGGCTCTTGCGTATACTCAAGGTCATTGACGTGGCCGGGGCCGGCCAGGAGATTTCCATTGTTCCCTTAAAGCACGCGTCATCTGCGGACATGGTCAAGATTCTCGCCGCCTTTTTCACCCAAAAAAGGGTGCCCGCCGGGGTGGCCTCAGCCGAGGACATCCGTATAGTTCCTGACGAACGCACCAATAGCCTTGTGATAATGGCTTCCGAGGTGGACACCAAAACCGTCAAGGAAGTGGTGTCCATGCTGGATAAGCCCGTGCCCAAGGGCAAGGGGAAGATTCACATCTACCCGCTTCAGAACCATTCCGCCGAAGACGTGGCCAAGGTCCTGGAAAAGCTCGTAAGCGCCTCGGCCAAGCCCGCCGACCCGGCCAAGAAATCGGGCGAGACACCCCTTTTGAGCCAGAACGTGCAGATTTCCCCGGACAAGGCCACCAACTCCCTGGTCATTATGGCCCAGCCGGAGGATTACCCGGTGCTGGAAGCCGTCATAAGGAAGCTCGACATAACAAGGCCCATGGTCTACATCGAGGCCCTCATCATGGAGGTGTCCACCAGGAAGAACTTCGATCTGGGCGTCGAGTGGCGGATCGGCGACGACTTCACCATCGAGGGCGGCAAGGGCGTGGCTTTCGGCGGTTCGGGCGGAGCTGGCACGGGCGGCAACTATTCCATCTTCCCGTCCCCCACGGTCACCACCGCCGGAGTGGCCACGGCCTTTCCCTCGGCCTTTTCCTTCGGCGTGCTGGGCGAGGCCATCAAGGTGGGCGACGTGGTGTTCCCCACCATCGGCGCGGTGGTCCGGGCCTACCAGAACGATTCCGACGTCCACATACTCTCGGCCCCCCAGGTGCTCACCACCAACAACGAGGAAGCCAAGATGACCGTGGGCAAGAACGTGCCCTACGTCACCCGCAAGGAAACCTCCACGAGTTCGGTGGATTACTCCACCTACGAGTACAAGGACGTGGGCGTGACTTTAAAGATCACCCCCCAGATCAGCCAGGCCCGCACGGTGAGATTGAAGGTCTTCCAGGAGGTTTCCAGGCTCATTGAAACCGGCGACGTGGACCGCCCCACCACCTTCAAGCGCTCCACCGAAACCACTGTGGTGGTGAAGGACGGCCAGACCATAGTGATCGGCGGCTTGATCGACCGCTCCACCGAGGGCACCACCTACAGGGTTCCCTGCCTGGCCGACATCCCGGTCATAGGCAAGGCCTTCCGCTCGACCTCCGAAACAAAGGAGCGCACCAACCTCTACGTTTTCCTCACTCCCCACATCATCGAGCAGCCGGGCGAGGCCAAGGGCATCACCGAGGAGAAAAAGGAGGAGATGGACAGGATAGAGGAGGAGGCGGTGAAACTTTTCGGGCGCACCGGCGGAGACCTCACCGAGGCTCTCGAAGGAATGACCCTGGACGGCCCCGCCGAGGCGGCCTCCCCCACCCCGACGGGCGTCGGACCCGGAGCCCGCCAATCGGACGAATCCGAAGCCGACCAGCGTGACGAGCGGGTGTCCGGCACCGTGCATCTGAAGTCCAGGCCAAGCGGAGACCCATCCTCCATGTCGGGATACCAGGATTCCCAGTCATCCGGCTCATCGGAGCCATCGGGCGGCTCCGGAGCGTCCGGCTATGGCGGAGGCTCATCGGGCTACGGGGGGAGCGGCTCGTTCCCGGTCCAGCCGCCTCCCGGTTCCAGCGCGGCCCAGGGCTACCAGCGCGGCGGACAGTGAGGGGCGGCGCATGGAAAGATCCTTTGACGAAATTTTGCAGGCCGATTTCAAGGTGGCCCCTGACGTCCTTTCCGAGGCCCGAAGGCAGGCGGCTGACAAGGCCAGCCCTCTTGGCGACATCCTGGTTCAGAAAAGGGTCCTCACCGAGCTTGAGTACCTTGAGGCCCTTGGCCGCTATTACAAGGTCCAGGTTATGGAGCGCCTTCCAAGGGAGCCTTCGTCGCCCGAATTCACCAGCCGGGTGCCCATTCAGTTTTTGAAGCGAAACCGCATGGTTCCGCTGTATCTGCCGCAGGAGCAGCCCCCTCACCGCGCCCAGAAGGCCGATGACCAGGAAAACCGGCGTCTGGTGGTGGCGGTGAACGACCCCACCCGGCTCCAGGCCGTGGACGACCTGACCTCAGCCTTGGGCGTCGGCCCGGCGGGGATGGTCATAGCCCCGGCCCAGGAGATACTTTCGGCCATCAACATGGCCTACGACCTTGCCAGGGACTCCGCCGAGCAGCTCGTCGCAGACATCAACGAGAGCACGGACGCCATCATCTCGGAAATCGAGCAGACCGCCGACCTTCTGGACGACACCTCCGAAGCGCCCATAATCAAGCTCGTTAACCACATTCTTTCCGAGGGCGTCAAGGCGCGGGCTTCCGATATTCACATCGAGCCCTACCAGGGGGCCCTGAAGGTCCGCTACCGGGTGGACGGCATTCTCTACGACCTAATCTCGCCCCCCAAAAGCATCCAGAACGCCTTAACCAGCCGCATCAAGGTCATGGGCAACATGAACATAGCCGAAAAGCGGCTGCCCCAGGACGGGCGCATTGAAATCCGCATCGGCGACAAGAACGTGGACATCCGCGTTTCCACCATCCCCACCACCCACGGCGAACGGGTGGTTTTAAGGCTTCTGGACAAAAGCTCCACGGTGCTAATGATGTCCGACCTTGGCCTTTCCCCGGCCCGGCTTTCCACCATGAACAACCTGATCCAGACGCCCCACGGGATAATTCTCGTCACCGGCCCCACCGGAAGCGGCAAGACCACCACCCTCTACGCGGTCCTGTCCACCATCAACAAGCCCGGCATAAACATCATCACCATAGAAGACCCGGTTGAATACCAGATTCAGGGCATCGGCCAGATCCAGGTAAACCCCAAGATCGAGCTTACCTTCGCGCGGGGCCTTCGCTCCATAGTGCGCCAGGACCCGGACGTGATCCTTGTCGGCGAAATCCGCGACAAGGAAACCGCCGACATCGCCGTGCAGGCCTCCCTTACCGGCCACCTGGTTTTCTCGACCTTGCACACCAACGACTCGGCTTCCGCCATAACGCGCCTCATAGACATTGGCGTGGAGCCCTTTCTCATCTCCTCCTCCGTGCTTGCGGTGGTGGCCCAGCGCCTGGTACGCATGCTCTGCGACAACTGCAAGGCCCCCTACATGCCCGATCAGGCGGCCCTGGCCCAGTTGGGCCTAAGCATCAACGACTTTCCCAGTCACGGCGTGTACCAGGCCAAGGGCTGTCCGGCCTGCCTCCAGACCGGCTACCGGGGCCGGATCGGCATTTTCGAGATCATGCCCATGGACAAGGACATAAAAAGCCTCATCCTTTCCACATCAGACTCCAACCAGATCAAGGCCCAGGCCGTGCGCAACCGCATGGTGACCCTGCGCCAGGACGGGGTGCGGAAGGTGATGGATGGCATAACCACGATAGAAGAGGTGTTCCGCGTAACCCAGCTGTAGGGCGCCCACAAGCGCGAACTGCTGTGTCAGAGCAAAGCGGGCGGGTCGTCATGTACGGCAAGTACTATTCCTCCCCGCCCGCTTCACTCTTCCTTGCATTTCATCGCTTGTGACCACCCTACGGGAGACGGTATTGATTTTATCAGCAACCTCAAAAACATCCTCGTTTCGCCATAAACTCACGTATGCCTTGCGACGGGCTCCGGCGGTGATCCTTCTTTTCCTGCTGGCTCTTCTGGCCGGATGGGCCGGGGCGGCCAGGGCCGACGGGCCGTGCATAACGGCGGGCGACCAGTTCTCGTTCGCCGAGGGGTACTTCGAGCGGGGGGAGTACTTCAGGGCCATAGGCGAGTACGAGAGGTTCCTCCATTTTTTTCCCGATGCACCCCTGGCCGCGTCTGCCAGCCTTCGTATAGGCCAGGGCTATTTCAAGGGCGAAAAGTACGATTCGGCCAAAGACGCCCTGGAAACCTTCCTTTCCCGGTTCCCCGATGATCCCCGCGCCTTCGAGGCGAGAATGCTGGCCTGCGAGTGCGAGACAAAATCGGCGGGCGCGGAAAACGGCGAGGCCTGCTTGAAGGCCCTTCTCGCAAAAAGCCAGGCGGCAGGGATTACTTCCGATAAAGACCGGGCCTTGTTCCGCCTTGGACGCCTTTACATGGACAAGGGCGACTGGAAAAGCGCCGAAGCGGCGTTTTCGGCGGTCAGCCCCGAAGGCCCGGAATCCGGGGGGGCGAAAGCGGCCCTTGCGAGGCTGTCGTCAACATCCGAAATCCCCCGGAAAAGCCCGGCCCTTGCCGGAACCCTGTCTTTGGTTCCGGGCCTTGGCCAGCTTTACGTCGGGCGGAAAAAAGACGCCCTGGCGGCCTTCCTGGTGAACGGGGCCTTAATATGGGCGGCGGCGGAAGCCTTCGACAGGGGCGAAAACGGCCTTGGGGCCGCCATCACCCTTGTGGGCGCGGGCTTCTACGCGGGCAACATCAACGGGGCCGTGAACTCCGCCAAAAAATACAACAAGGACCAAAGGGAGGGCTTCGTAAAGAGCCTTCAACTGGGGTTCGCGCCGGTTTCCGGCGGGGCATCGATTTTTGCGGTTGTAAAATTTTAATAAGCCGTGTTTAAAGGAATTGATCATTTTCAAGAAACGGGCATTCAGGCACTCGCCCGCAACAGCGAACCCAAGCGAAAACAGTCAAAATTACAGTTTGAGTCCAAGCCTGCCGCCAAGCCCGCCGCCCATCCCGCCGAGCGTTTTACACACTGACAGGCCAAGGAAATGTCTCGCTTTTGGCGAAAATCCCTTATAAGGTGACGCAGTTTTATCGGTATCGAACCCGAAAGCCCTTTCGAACCCATATGGAAAAGCTGGATGAGAAGACTGGATAAAAACGATGAACACGGCGCGCGAAAAACCAATGAGCAAACGTACTAAAAGTACGTGGCGGAATTGGCTTTCTCGCGCAACACTAAAGTATCGCGTTTTTAGACAGTCCGGTCACCGGCTTTTTAGGTAACATCTAAGGAGCATCATCATGCGCGTTGCAGTAATTGCCCCGCCCTACCCCCTGGAGGAGGCCCCGGCGCCGCCCCTGGGCGTTTGCTACGTGGCCGCAGCCTTCGAGGCCGCAGGCTGCGAGGTGGCCATCTTCGATTTCGTGGTTTCCGAGTATTCCAAGGCCAAGCTGGCGAAATTGATGGACGAGTTCAAACCAGACGTTGTGGGGTCAACCTCGGTCACGCTCAATTTCACGTCGGCGGCGCAGATAGTGTGCGACGCCAAGGACATAAACCCGGCCATCCTCACCATGATGGGCGGCCCCCACGTCTCCTTTTACGCCAAGGAGACCCTTGCCCAGTATCCGGGCATAGACATGATAATTCGCGGCGAGGGCGAGCAGACCATAGCCGAGCTTGTTCCCGTGCTCAAAGACCCCGGCTCGTGGAGCGGAATAAAGGGGATCACCTATCGTGAAGGCGGCGGAGTGGCGGAAACCGGAACCCGCGACTTTATCAAGGACCTGGACACCCTTCCCTTTCCCTCCCGGCACCTTCTGCCCCTGTCCCGCTACAAGGCCCTGGGCTTTCCCATCTCCATAATCACCAGCCGAGGCTGCCCCCACCAGTGCATCTTCTGCCTGGGACGCCGCATGGTGGGCGCAAAGGTTCGCTACCGCGACCCGGTCCTTGTGGTGGACGAGATCGAGCATCTGCTCTCGCTTGGCTTTCCAAGGATCAACGTGGCGGACGACCTTTTCGCATCCAACAAGGAGCGCGTGGCTGCAGTCTGCGGGGAGATAAGACGCCGGAACCTCAATTTCGGCTGGAGCGCCTTCGCCAGGGTGAACACCGTTGACGAAGAGGTGGTCCGCACAATGAAGGAGGCCGGATGCGACTGCATCGCCTTCGGCATTGAAAGCGGAAACACCGAGATGCTCAAACGCGTGAAAAAGGGAATCACCAAGGAGCAGGTTTTAAAGGCCAAGGAAGTTTGCGAAAAGGTGGGGATGAGCGTTCACGGCTCCTTCATAGTGGGGCTTCCGGGCGAAACCGCCGAGACCCTGGCCGAAACCGAAAAGTTCGCCAACGGCTTAAAATTCCTCCACGGCTACCACTATCTAGCGCCCTTTCCCGGAACCACACTCTACGAAGACATAGACAAATACGAGATAGAGCTTCTCACCCGCGACTGGAGCCTCTATGACGCCAACCGGCCCGTCACCCGCACCCCGGGGGCAAGCCCAGAGGACGTTATAGCCTTTGTTCACCGCTTCGAGGCCGAATGCAACGAGGAATGGGCCAAGCTCGAAAAAGGCTACATCGACGGCACCAACACCCCCATGGAAAACCTTAGGGTGGAGGGAAACCGCAAGCTGCCCGTGTCGTTTAAGGTCATAGCGGGCGACATGATCGATTCCTGCGGAGCGCTTCCCAGCGCCGGGGCCGTTACAGACACGGAGGCCCTGGATATTCTCAGCGACAGGATAAGCGCCGAAACGGGCTTTGATCCCATACTGGTCAAAAAGGTCCTTTCGGATTTCAAAAGGGGCGGCCACATCACCATAGTCGAAAAGCCCGACGGAACCAGAACCTGGGCCTGGAGCCCCAACCCGGCCCATGCCAGGAAAAATTGATTTGAGATGAGGACCAAGGCGTCCGGTGGAACCATATTTTACCGGACGCCTTTTTTGCGCCCATATAAAATTATGTGGCTGCGAACTATTCTCAGCTTATGGCTCTATTTATGAAAAGAAAAGGCGAAGAGCGCCAAGGCCCGTCACCCCGGCGAAAGCCGGGGTCCAGAATGCCGCGTTTAATATAAAGAACTGGATTCCGGCCTACGCCGGAATGACGGAGCGCGGGGCTTTACCGGTTTCGTTTTGCCTGCATTAAAAAGCTGCGAATAGTTCAGAGCCACATTACAGATTGACCGGCGCAAGGCCGATGGTTTAGGCTGTTGAAAAATGGGGTTTTCCTTGAACCATGAAACAAGGGAGGTTTTCGTGCGCTTAAAGGCGCTTTTTTTTCCGGAGGTTCCTTACGGAGTTGCAAGAAAATGCCTGGCCCTGTCCGCCGTGGTGGCCTTCTACACCGTAGCTTACATGTATCTGAACGAGGCCACCTTTCACGGCGAAAAATTTTACACCGTGGCCCTTCCCTTCGAGAAAGACATCCCTTTCGTCCAGGAGCTTGTCCCCTCCTACATCTTCGTCTATTTTCTGGTCATAACGATGTTTCTTGCGCTCGACAGCGACGCTTTGCTTTCCGAGGCGGTGAAAACATTCCTCGTGTGCATGGGCATCCACCTGGCCTTTTTCTACTTCATGCCGGTGATGATGACCGAAAGGCCCCACCTTGTTCCCAACGGCAACCTGTGGCACGACTACGCCGCCTTCTGGTACTGGGTGGACAAGCCCACGGCCCTCTTTCCCTCCGGGCACGTCTCCATGTCCTTCCTGTCGGCCTACTACACCCGGCGCATCCATCCAAGGCTCGGGAATTTCTGCCTTGTATGCGCGGCTTACGTGGGGGTTTCGGTGGTGCTGATAAAGCAGCACTACATAGCGGACGTGGTGGCCGGATATCTGCTGGCAACGGTCAGCTATCTGGTTTTCAAGAGGCTTGACGCGAAAAAGGAAGTGGGGCGGCCGGTGCGGTTTGAAACAGAAGAGATTGCCGAGGGCAGAAAAGCGGCATAATACCGGACCAAAAGTAAAAAGCGCCGAAGGCTCTTTGAGGGCCCTGGGCGCTTTTTCTTTTGTTTTGATTAATTTCCCGCTGGCAGGCCCCAAAGCCTCATGCCGGGGAGCCTGGTCCTTTTTCCGAAGTTCCGGAAGGCAGGGGGGCATCCAGCACGGCCCGCACTATATTGGCAAGATCCCTGTATGAAAAGGGTTTTTCCAGGAAGTTGTAATTTCCGTCAGGCAATTCCATGCGGTCGGCGTGGCCGGACATGAAAATGACCCTCATTTCAGGCGAAAGCCCGCGAATTCTTTCGGCCAGAGCCCATCCGCCCATTTTCGGCATCACCACGTCCGTAAGCAGAAGCGAAACTCCGCCATCGCCGTCGCCATAGAGAAAGAGGGCCTGGGAGGCGTCGCAGGCCTCGATGACCTTGTATCCCAGGCTTTGAAGAATGCGGCTGGCCACCGCCCGCACCGCCTGCTCATCCTCCACCAGAAGTATGGTCTCGCTTCCCCTTGGAAGGCTTTTGGTTTCGCTTCTTGCGCTTGCCGGGGTTTCTTCTCCCCTTGGAAGGAAGATTCTGAAGGTGGCTCCCTCCCCTGCCCGGCTTTCAGCCTTGATGGCGCCGCCGTGCTGCTTGATTATCCCGTGCACCGAAGCAAGCCCAAGCCCCTTGCCCTGGCCGATTTCCTTGGTGGTGAAAAAGGGCTCGAAAACCTGGCTCAGGATTGTTTCATCCATTCCGTAACCGGTGTCGACAAAGGAAATAACCACGTAATTTCCGGCCGGTATTTCAGGATCGGTTCCGTCCGCCGTAACAAAGCCGGTTTCTATTGTTATGCCGCCGCCTTCGGGCATGGCGTCCTTGGAATTCATGGCAAGGCTTATGAGGACCTGCTCGAGCTGGCCCCGGTCGGCCTTCACCGTACCCAGTTCAGTAGTAAGGTTCAGCATGATGGTGATGCCCTCGCCCACAAGCCTGTCCAACATGGTGCTGAAATTCCGTATCATGGAATTCAAATCCATGGGCCTCATGGAAAGAGTCTGCCTGCGGCCGTAGGCAAGAAGCTGCCGGGTAAGGTCGCTGGCCCTGCGGGCCGCCAGGCGCACCTGGTAAAGTGCTTCCCTTGTCTCGTGGGAAACGTCGCCCGGCCCTTCCAGGATGAGTTCCATGTGTCCCAGAATAACGGTCAGGAGGTTGTTGAAATCGTGAGCCACGCCGCCGGCCAGCCTTCCCACGGCCTCCATCTTGCGTGCCCTGGTCAGTTGTTCCGAAAGCCGCCTGTTTTCCTTTTCGGCCAGGATCTTTCCGGTAACTTCATTGAAAACGCAGGCGAACCGGCCCGAAGCCGGGCTGTAGGCATAGCCTGAAAAAAAGCGGCTGCCGCTTTCGGTGAAGTTCTCGAAATTCATGGGCTCGCCGGTTGTTGCTATCTTGCTGAATCTCTCTATCCAGCGGGGCTCGACCTCATGAAACACCCTTGCCACGCTCTGGCCCGCTATGTCCTGCCTTTTTACGCCGAAAAGCTTTTCAAATGCCGGGTTGACGTCCACGAAACGGCATTTTCCGCCTTCGCCCTCCTCACCGCTTCCGGCTTCCATGAGGCAGAAGGCCGAAAGCATGGAATTGAACAGGGCGCGGTAATCCCTCTCCGCCTTGCGGTGGCTGGTGATGTCCCTGAAAATGCAAAGGACCGTGGTGAACCTGCCCTGTTCGTCCCGTTCGGGGATGAGCCTCATGTTGACGATTCGAAGGCCGTCATCAAGAGGGTAGGAGAATTCCGACTCAACACTCTGGCCCTTTTCAAAGACCATTTGTATTTTTTCACGGAAAAAAGACTTCGCGTCTTCCGGAATGCCGATTTCCGCGTGGGTCCTGCCTATGATCTCGGCCGGGGTTTTCCGGAAGAAGCTGTTGATGGCCGGGCTCACGTACAGGTGGCGGCCTTCGGAATCAATCCTCATGATGAGATCCGGGGTGTTTTCCACCAGCGCCCTGTATTTTTCCCGGCTCCGGCGCAAGATGCTCTCGGCTTTTCTTCTTCTGAAAACGGCATACAAGAGGCCTGCGGATAGGGCCGAAAGAAGCATGATAACGGCAACCGTTACCGGCAGCAGTCTGGGGTAGGATGAAAAAAGGACGCCAAGCCTGTTATTGGCGGCGCAACCCGCCACCGGCAGAAGAAGCAGGATAAAAATGGCTGAGACAGACAGTATGCGCATCAAATTGAAGGTAAATGGCACTCTGACGGCTCCGAAATGGCTGGTGAACGTTTTGGCGAGAAGTGGCCGAGCCTGATTATTGACGGTCCTATACGAATTTTTGGCGCTTAGCCCGCATAATTGTAGGTCACGATACATGGGAATTGTATGATAGCTTTTAATTTCAATATACTACAAGCACGGTTCAAGCAAGAATTTTTATGTGAAAAATTTCACTTCACCCCCATAAACATGCCAGTGAAATGCCTTTTCGGAAGCGATCTAACAAAAGGTGTTGACAAGCCCTTTGGGTAAGACTAAAAACTGACATGTCAGTCTAAAATTGATCAGGCCATTTTTGCACGCCGCCCGAAACCAAATTGAATTCCGGCTTCATCAAGCGGCGAATTTTTTTCAACCTTCCCCCAAGGAGAACCCCATGTTCGGTTTTTCCCCCTCAAAAGAGCAGAAGATGGTCAAGGACAGCTTCAGCGAGATTGTCCGGGACTTCGTGGCTCAAAACGCGCATGACATGGACGAATCAGGCGAGATTCCGGCTGACTTCATCCAGAAAACCTGGGAGCTGGGGGCCTGCGTGGCCTCGGTTCCTGGCGAGTTCGGCGGCGACGGCATGGCGGCCTCGCCCGTATTGAACGCCCTGATCCTGGAAGAACTTGCAGCCGGGGACATGGCCTTCGCCGTTGCGGCCATGCTTCCCTCGGTCTTCATAGGCCCCATCCTGGAGGACGGCACACCGGAACAGAAGAAAAAGTACCTTCCCGCCTGCTGCGGGGAAAAATTTGCCCCCGTAAGCCTTGCCATGACCGAGCCCTTCATGGATTTCGACGCGGCGGCCCCCAAAACAACGGCCGTGCGCAAGGGCGGCTCCTACGTTTTGAATGGCCAGAAATGCTTCGCGGCAAAGGCCAAGGCATCAAAGGTCATAATGGTTTCCGCCATGCTGGACGGCAAACCCCAGCTTTTCCTGGTTGACGCCAAAAATTCCGGAATGGCCGTGGGCGAGCGGGAAAAGACCCTGGGCCTCTACGCCCTGGACACCTACCCCGTAACCCTCACCGGTTGCGAGATTCCGGCTGAGGACCGCCTTGGGGGCGATGCGGGATGCAACCACGAGCGCGTGCTGTCAAAAACCCGCACCGCCATGGCCGCCATGGCCGCAGGCATGTGCCGGGCCTCCTTTGATTTCGTGCGCAAGTACGCCAAGGAGCGCGTCCAGTTCGGCGAGCCCATCGCCTATCGCCAGAGCGTGGCCTTCATGATAGCCCAGATGGCCTACGAAACCGACGCCATAAGGCTTCTGGCCTGGAAGGCCGCGTCCGCCCTGGAGGCGGGAAAAAACGGAACCCGCGAAAGCTACCTGGCCAAGCTCTACGCCGCCGAGACCGGAATGCTGGTCTGCGACTTCGGCGTTCAGGTCATGGGTGGCCACGGCTACATCCGCGACTACCCGGTGGAGCGCTACTACCGGAACATTCGGGGAGTGGCCATGATCGAGGGATTGGCAACAGTTTAAGGAAAACGTCCGGGAATTTCACAGGACCATTCCCTTCAAATTTTTTGGAACACCGCACATCGTGAGGATCAATCAATGATAGATCTCGAAACTCCCGAATACCTGGAAAAGGTCCGCTCCGCCATGAACTCCCTGGCGGGCTCCATGCTCAGGCCCATCGCCCGCAAGTACGACGAGGCCGAGCACACCTATCCCACCGAACTGGACGCCTTCCGGGGCATCCAGGTGATGGGCCGCAAGAAGAAGAAACCCGCCGAACCCGGAGCCCCGGAAAAGCCCAAGAGCGACAAGCCCCAGGCCGGGCAGAACATGGGCACCATAGTCACGGTGGAGGAGATGTGCTGGGGCGACTGCGGCCTCATGCTCTCCATCCCCAACGCGGGCCTGGGTAACGCCGCCATCTCCGCCGTGGCCACCGACGAGCAGCTTGACCGCTTCGGGAGCAAGTGGGCCGCCATGGCCATCACCGAGGCCGGAAGCGGCTCGGACGCAGGCTCCATCACCGCCACAGCCGAGCTTGACGGCGACGAGTGGGTATTGAACGGCGAAAAAATCTTCGTCACCGCAGCCGACCGCTGCGAGGCCGTTGTGGTCTGGGCCACCGTGGACAAGAGCGCCGGGAAGGCCGGAATCAAGAGCTTCGTGGTGGAAAAGGGCACGCCCGGCTTCACCCTGGACCACCTTGAGCACAAGCTGGGCATAAGGGCCTCGGACACCGGAACCTTCGTGCTCGCAAACTGCCGCATCCCCAAGGACAACATCCTGGGAAGCGCGGAAGTGAAAAAGAGCACCGAGGGCTTCAAGGGCGTGATGAAGACCTTCGACAACACCCGGCCCATGGTTGCGGCCATGTCTTTGGGCGTTGCCCGGGCCTCCCTGGACCTTTTGAAGGAAAAACTGGAAGCGGCGGGCTCGGTCCTGGATCACACCAAGGCCCCCAACAACCTGCCCACCCGCGAAAAAGAGTACTACATGATGGAGGCCACCTTAGAGGCCATGCGGCTTCTGACCTGGCGGGCCGCCTGGATGGCCGACAACGGCGAGTTCAACAACACCGAGGCCAGTATGGCCAAGGCCAAGGCGGGCCGGGGCGGCACCCTCATCACCCAGAAGGTGTGCGATCTTCTGGGGCCGCTGGGCTTTTCCCGCGAGGAGCTTGCGGAAAAATGGATGCGTGACTCCAAGATTCTTGACATCTTCGAGGGCACGGGCCAGATTCAGCACCTTATCGTGGCCAGAAACGTCCTGAAGCTGTCGTCCAAGGAACTCAAATAACCAGGGCGTCCACGAGCGCGATCTGCGGCGTCAAACTTCGCCGGGCGCGGTGCGCACGTATGCACGATACGCTTACGCCCGCGCCCGGCTCGTTTTCCTTGCATATCATCGCTTGTGATCGCCCTGGACGTAGCGGCTGAGCTGGGGAACGAAGCCCAACAAGAGATTAACTGAGCCTCGTCAGGAGCATAAAGACAGCCTGACGTTGGGTGGGTGGTTCTGCCCGTAGGGCAGGTTCACCCAACAATTGCGGCATGACTGCAAAATGTTGGGTGAACCTGCCCTTGGGCTTAAACCACCCAAACTGCGGTAATTTCACTCTTTCGATAGGTATGCAATTTTTTTTCACAGGAGACCTTTGCGATGAAACCACCGGAAATTGCGCTGAAGGCCGGCCAGGGCCTTTTCCAGTACGGCTTTTACTGGCTGATAAGGTTTTCCTCCATCAAAAGCCCTGAGTTCAGGCAACGCCTTGCCGAGCAGGACTTCACCTTTGAGATGAAGGTGAAGGACACCGGAGTCAGGCGCTTTTTCAGCGTCACGGGCGGAAAGGTGCGGAGCGCGCTTTTCGGCGGCGAGCCCCAGTTCTCCCTTGTATGGTCCACTGCGGCTGACGGCAACAAGGTCATGGCCGACATAATGACAGCCAAGCCCAAGGCCCTCATGAAAGCAGTCATGGCGAGCCAGCTTCTGCTTGAAGGCGACGCAACCCAGGTGGGCAGGTTCCTGGAAACCCTGAACAAGATGAACAAGCTCTATCGAAAAAAAAGCGCAAAACCGGGGAAGTGAAATGGCGAACACGCTCCACACATAACAGGCTGATAAACGCCACCGGTTCGATTTGTTGAGTTTGAAGCAGTGATGAAATCAAGCGCTTTTTTTACGCCGGGCGAAACAGGGATGATCCAAAAAGCCTGCTTCATCCCTTTCAAATCCCTCCTTTTTGTATCCGCATACAAGTCCTTGCTGTTGAAGCATCTTTCCGTCTGTGCTATTCATCGGAATAATGCTTACGAAAGCCCGTCGATGCATCTTGTTGATTATCACGTTCACACAAGCCTGTGCAACCATGCGGAAGGCGGCATGGAGGCATACGTACGCCGCGCTGTGGAACTGGGCCTTGCCGAAATCGCCTTTCTGGACCACCTTACGCTCCGGGAATCCGACCACGCCAACTCCATGTCCGAAATGGAGGTGGGGCTTTATCATGCGGCCATAATGAGGCTCAAAAGGAAATACGCCGGTCGGATAATCGTACTTGCGGGCCTTGAGGTGGATCACGACCCGGAAAACAGGGCGCGGGCAATCGGGCTTCTTGAGCGTTTCTCCTTCGACATCATAACCGCCTCGGTGCATTTTTCGGATGATTACAACTTCGTCTCCAGAAGGGCCGCCCGAAAGGGCATGGAAGTCCCGGACGAGGCCTGGGCCGACTCCTATTTCGACTCCCTTGGGCAAATGCTGGACGAGCCTTTTTTCGATGTGGTTGGCCACGTGGACGTTTTCAAAAAATTCGGGCGGAAACCGACCCCGGCGCATCTTGACCGGTTCAGGGACCTGTTCCGGCGCATGGCGGGCCTGGGCCTTGTGATGGAGCTTAACACCAGCGGCTTCGATCACCAGGCATGCGAACCCTACCCCGGACGAGCCGTCCTTGAAATGGCGGCCCAGGAGGGGGTGGCGGTAACCCTGGGCTCGGACGCCCACGCGCCGCACGAGGTTGGGAGGCATTTCGGGGCGGCGGTCAGGCTCCTTGCCGAGACCGGCCATAAGAACCTCGTCCTTTTCAGGGGCCGCAAAAAACGGCTCGCACCCCTTCCGGCCTGCCTGGAAGAAGCTTGGTAGCAATTTTCGGGAGAAATTTCATGGCCAAGACATCCAGTCTCCTGGGACGCCTGATGTGGACCTTCGTGTCCCTGTCCCTTGTGGTTGTGGTGCTGTCAGGGGCCATCGCATGGCTGGAGTTCCGCCGTGAAATCCACGTTTCAATGCAAAATCGGCTGGAATCGGTGGTGGACGAAAAGGCGGACGAAATATCCGCGTGGCTGGAAAAAAAGCGGAACCAGGCTGCCATTCTGGCATCCGATTCCCTTATCATCTCGTCCACCGCATCCCTTGTCCGGGACCCCGCCGACCGGGATGCCCTTGGCGTCCTGACCGAAAGGATAAACGATCTCACCTCGCTTACGGCGGACCTCTCCGAGGTCTACGTCGCCGTGCCGGAAACGGGCAGGATTCTGGCATCCACCCTTGAATCCAGGGCGGGAGAGGAAACCGGCGATGAGCCTTTCTGGGAGACAGCAGATTCAAAACGACTCAGCACCACGGTTTACAGGGACAAAGCCCACGGAGGGCTGGCCATTTCCATCGGAAAGCCCATAATTTCGGAAGGACAGGCCATAGGGATACTGCGCCTTCGGATATACATGGAGCACCTCGCCCGGCTGACATCTGCGCGGACCGGCCTTCCAGACGAGGGCGAGGTTTTTTTCGAGGACCGCCAGGAATTTCTCGCCTCGCCAAAGGGGCCGTCAGACAAGAGGGCCCAGGCGCTTTCGGGTAAAACGGTTTCGGGGACCTACAAGAACTACGAGGGGGTCAAGGTCTTCGGCGCGCTGCGGTACGTGGAGCCGCCGGGCCTGGTGCTTTTCGCGGAAATCGGCCATGCCGCCACGCTGGCCACCGCAGGCCGGGTAACCTTCACGGTGGTCATAACCGGCCTTTACTTTCCGCCTTTCTAACACTTGGCATATATTTCGCGTCCCGAAAGATAACCAGGCCCATACTGGCAGTTACCGAGGCCGCCGAGGCCGTGGCCCAGGGAGACCTTTCCCGCAAGGCCCCGGTGATGGGGCGCGACCAGATAGGCAGGCTGGCCCTCACCTTCAACTGGATGACGGACCAGCTCCAGGCCCTTTACGCGGACATGCGCGAAAAGGTGATACAGATACAGGAGGCAAGGGACGCCATCGCAGCCAAGGAGAGGCATTTCCGGGCGCTCATCGAAAACGCCACCGATCTTATCTGCATCATGAACGCCAACGGGCGGATCATCTACGCAAGCCCTTCCGTCATACGCATCACGGGCTTTTCCCAGGAGGAGGTGGAGGGAGCCTCTGTCTTCAACTGGTTTTTGGAGGAGGACGGAAAAAAACTGCGGGCCATGCTGCCCAAAATGCTTTCGCACCATGGCATCCTCCGCATGGCCGACTACCGGGTTGCCCACAAGAACGGCGGCCACAGGATTCTGGAGATGTACGGCACCAACCTCTTAAACGACCCTGTGGTGGGCGGCTTCATCATAAACGCCCGCGACGTCACCGACCGGCACAAGTACATGGAGGAACTTGGACGCATAGAGAAGCTGGAGTCGATAGGGGTCCTGGCGGGCGGAATAGCGCACGATTTTAACAACATGCTGACCGGAATCCTCGGAAACGTCTCCCTGGCCCGGCTTCACGCGAAAACGGACCAGGCGGTGACCGTCCGCCTGAAGGAGGCCGAAAAAGCCATTCTGGCCGCCCGGGAACTCACCCAGCAGCTTCTCACCTTTTCGGGCGGGGGAGCGCCCCTCACGGAAAGCGCTTCCCTGGACACCCTTTTAAAGGAGTCGGTGGGCTTCGCCCTTTCCGGCGGCAAGGTCCGCTGCGAGTACGACCTGCCGGGAAATCTCTGGCCCGTGGAGGTCGATCCGGGCCAGATCCGGCAGGTGGTCCATAACCTGGTATTAAACGCCGTCCACGCCCAGGGCGGCATGGGTGTGGTGCGAATAAGCGCCGAAAACCTGGAAATCGAGGAAGGCGCTGCTTCCGGCCTGCCCCTTGGGCCCGGCAGGTACGTTGTGGTGAAAATCGAGGACGAGGGCCACGGCATCCCGGAAAAAAACCTTGCCCGGATATTCGACCCCTACTTCACCACCAAGAAGGACGGCTCCGGCCTGGGGCTGGCCGTAACCTTCCAGGTAATCGCAAGGCATCACGGCCACATCGCGGTGACTTCCAAGCCGGGCGTCGGGTCCACCTTCCACGTCTATCTTCCGGCCTCCGACGACCTCCCCCTGGTTATGAAGGAGGTCTCCACCGTGCCAGTTTCCGGGCGCGGGGAGCGGATTCTGGTCATGGACGACGAGGAGGCGGTTCTGGACGTCACCTCCGCCATGCTCGACTACATGGGCTTTATAGTGGAGACCGCCAGGGACGGCCAGGAGGCGGTGGAACGCTACCGAAGGGCATTGGAAAGGGGCGAGCCCTTCCAGGTGGTGATGACCGACCTGAACGTGGCGGGCGGCATGGGAGGGAAAGAGGCCATGCAGCAGATTCTGGCCCTCGACCCCAGGGCCAGGGGAATAGTCAGCTCCGGCTACTGCCACGACCCCATCATGGGCGAATACTCCCGGTACGGATTTTCGGGCGTCATAGCAAAGCCCTACACCCCGGAAAAACTTTTCACGGTGCTGGAGAAAATTCTCAGCAGGCCCGACGCTTCTTGAAAAATCGGCGGCAAACATTTCCACCGAACAGGAACTTATGAAGTTATCCATAGTAATCCCCGTCTACAACGAAAAAACCACCATCACCCGCGTACTGGACAAGGTCCTGTCCATACCCTTTCCGTACGAGACTGAAATCATAGTGGTGGACGACGGCTCCACGGACGGCACGGCCCGGCTAATAAAAGAATACGGGCGCGACAACATAATCAAGAAGCACACCAGCCTCATCAACCTGGGAAAGGGCGCGGCGGTGCGCTTCGGGCTGGAGTACGCCGAGGGCGACTGGGTGATCATCCAGGACGCCGACCTGGAACTCGATCCGGCGGACATCTTGAAAATCGTCTCCGCCATGCAGGAAACCGGGGCTGACGCCGTTTACGGCTCGCGCTTCGCCGGGGGCCGCCTCCGTTTCAAAAATGCGTCCTTCGCCAACATTTTGGCCAACAAGGTGATGACCGGCTACACCAATTTTTTATATGGCGGACACCTCACCGACATGTCCACCGCCTACAAGCTCATACGCGCCGACGCCCTTAAAAGGATACGCTTGAAGTGCATAGGCTTCGAGTTCGAGCCTGAAATCACCGCCAAACTCCTTCGCCTTGGTTACACAATCCGCGAAGTCCCCATAGCCTACCAGCCCAGGACCACCAAAGAGGGCAAGAAGATCGCCTGGTGGGACGGGTTCAAGTACCTCTATTACCTCACCAAGTACAGGATCGTTTCGCCCGCCAAACTCGTAAGGGGCTGACGGGCGGCGGAGCTTCTTGACACGACCGGGCAAAAAGCCTACCCTGCCGGACGGTGGTTTCAGCGCGGTTTCATCAACCGGCGGAGTGGCGCATGTTCGGCATCGGAATGTCTGAGCTTTTTCTTATCCTGGCGGTGGCCCTTATAGTGGTGGGCCCCAAGAAGATGCCGGAAATCGCCCGGCTTCTGGGGCGGGGCTTTTCCGAGTTCCGCAAGGCCAGCCAGACCTTGAGGGAAGCCATAGACGTGCAGTCGGAAAAGGCCGGTTTCAAGGGGGCCTTTTCGGATATAAAGGACACCGTGGCCGACGCCGTAAGCGAGGTCCCGAAACCGGGGCATGAGCCTTCGCCATCGGCTTTCGTTCAGCCCACGGGCGGCCCTGAGTCGGACGAGACCGCCGGGACGGATGAAAAAAATCATGGACAGTAAACCCGATCCCGGCACGGAAGCCGAATCCCCCCAAGCGGAGGAGCAAGGCGGCCTCACCTTCATGGATCATCTGGTGGAGTTGAGGCGAAGGCTCATCATCTGCGCCCTGGCCGTGGGGGTGGGCTTTTTCGGGGCCTACGCCGTAAAGGAGTACATATTCGAGATAATGGCCTGGCCTTTGATTCAGGCCCTTCCCGACACGGACCACGCCCTCATTTTCACCAACCTCGTCGAACCCTTCATGGTTTACTTGAAGCTCTCCTTCGCGGCGGGCATCGTTCTGGCCCTTCCCGTTATCATGCACCAGGTGTGGATGTTCATCGGCCCCGGCCTTTACTCCCACGAAAAGAGGATGATCTTCCCCTTAGTCTTCCTCTCCTGCCTATTTTTCGCCGCCGGGGCAGCCTTCGGCTATTTCGTGGTCTTCCCCTTCGGTTTCAAGGCCCTTATCGAGTTCGCGGGGCCTTCCATGTCCGCCTTTCCCTCGGTGAAGGAATACTACGGCCTGGTTTCCAAGATGCTCCTGGTCTTCGGGCTCATTTTCGAGCTTCCTCTTTTCATAAGCGTTTTCGCGCGGTTCGGGCTCGTCACCCCGGCCTTTCTGCGAAAAAACAGGCGCTATGCCATCCTGATCATTTTTGTGGCTGCTGCCATACTCACCCCGCCGGACGTGTTTTCCCAATTGCTCATGGCCTTGCCCCTTCTGGTTTTATACGAGGCGGGAATTCTGGGCGCGGTTATTTTCGGCAGGGCCAGGGAAAAGGCGGAGCCGCCCGACCCGGAGCCTTCTCCGGAAAACCCGGCCTAAGCCGCCTTGCGCGATGCCTGTCAACGGAGGAACCACCCATGGGATGGTACATCGAAGTACTGAAAAAATACGCCGTTTTCAAAGGCCGGGCGCGTAGGGCCGAATACTGGTATTTCATCCTGTTCAACCTAATCGTCAGCGCCAGCCTCATGTTGGTGGACGGCGTCACCGGAACCTTCAGCCGTGAGGAAGGGATGGGCTTTCTGTCGGGCATATATTCCGTGGCGGTCATATTGCCGGGGATAGGGGTGTCCATCAGGCGGCTCCACGACACGGGCCAGAGCGGCTGGTATTTCGGCGTTTTCTTCATTTTCGCCTTCGCGGTGATGCTCATTATGGAGCTCTCGCCCAAAAGCCCTCTCCTGGACCCTCTGGTCCTTGTTCTGGGCGCCTTGTCCATCGTCCTTTTGATCAATCTGGCGAAAAAGGGCCAGCCCGGGGAAAACCGCTTCGGCCCCGACCCCCTTCACGTGGATGAATTCGCCTGGGCCTACAAGAGGCCCGGCTCGCCCAGGCAGCCTGAGCAGCCGGAAGACCCCCTGGACCGCCTTGAAAGGCTCGCAAGCCTTAAAAGCCGTGGCATAATTTCAGAGGAGGAATTCGAGGAGCAGAAGGCGAAGCTGCTCAAATAGACCGCCTGCCCTTTCTTTAAAGCCCGGCCAGCCCCGGGCGGCGAAATTCCCCCCGCCTCTTGCTCCACTCCGGCGCGGGGAATTTTTTTTGCATCAATAAAAAGTCATGCTTGACTTTTTATTGATGGCATATTAAGAATATTTCCATCAATATGGAACATCGCCGGACATAAACAGTCCGGCATGATCTTTTAATCATCCAAAATCCAAGATCGGCCAAAATGGGAAGCGTAAACGGTCACGGCGATTCAAAAATGCAGGACAGGGCGATAGCAACAAGGAAGGCCCTTTTGGAGGCCACCCTGGAATGCCTCGTGGAAAAGGGATACGCGGGCACCACCACCCAGGAGGTCTGCCGGAGGCTGAAGGTTTCCAGGGGGACCCTCCTGCACCATTTTGCCACCCGCGAGGAGCTGGTGACCGAGGCGGTGGAGCACGTGCTGGAAAGGACGGTGGAGCATTTCCGGGAAACCCTGGATGGCACCCTGCCGGAAAACCCCACCCTGGCCGACCTTGGCCGGGCCATGTGGGAAAAGCACTGGACCAGCGGGGTCTTTTACGCCTGGCTGGAACTGGTGGTGGCCTCCCGAACGGACCCGGTTTTAAACGAAAAGGTGAGGGAGATGGACCTTCGGTGGAGCCCCAAGTTCGACGCGGCCTGCAGAAGCGTGCTGGGCCGGGGCGCGGACGGGGTGATCTGGCTCTTCTTCCTGGCCTTGAACGCCCTTTCAATAGAAAAAATCCGCAGCGGGCCGGAAAGGCTCAACCGGTCGCTTTCCGACCTTCTGGCCCTGGCCGAAACGGCGGACCGCTTTTTCTGGAGGTTTTCGGAAACCGCGCTTCAAAACAAGGGGCAGGGGGATAAAAAAGATGCTTGTGATAGGTGAAAAAATCAACGCCACCAGGACTAGCGTTGCCGCCGCCGTGGCCGTGCGGGACGCCGGATTCATATCCTCCCTGGCCCTTGCCCAGGCCGAAGCCGGGGCGGACGTGATAGATGTCAACGCAGGAACCGGCCAGGGCGACCCCGAAAGGGCGGCGGAAGACATGCTCTGGCTCATCCGCACGGTGGAAAAGGCCGTGAAACTGCCCCTTGCCATAGACACGGAAATACCCTCAGTCATGGGGGTGGCACTTTCATCAGTCACTCGCCCCCCGGCATGGATCAACTCGGTCTCCGCCGAAACCAGCCGCCTGGAGAGGGTCCTGCCCCTGGCGAAAAAATTCGGCTCCCCCATTATCGCGCTTCTGATGGGAGACGATGGCATTCCCAGGGACGCAGCCGGGCGCATGAGGGCGGCGGAAAAAATCTACGGAAAGGCCGTGGACGCGGGCATCGATCCGGCAAGGCTCTATTTCGATCCTCTGGTCATGCCGGTGGGGGCCGAAACCGGGGCCGGGGACGTGGTGCTTTCGTGCCTCTCGATGATCAAAAGGGACATGCCAGCCGCCAACACTGTCTTAGGCCTCAGCAACGTGAGCTTCGGCCTCCCGTTGCGAAGCCTTCTCAACCGGGCCTTCCTGGTCCTCTGCGCGGGCGCGGGCCTTTCGGCTGTAATTCTGGACCCTTCGGATGATACCCTCATGATGGAGATGTTCGCGGCGGAGGCGCTTCTTGGCAGGGACCCCTATTGCGGGCGCTACATAAAAGCCTATCGAAAAAGAAACGGGAAAGGCGGGAAATCATGACGATCCAAAAGCCGTTCAAAACCGGGCACAACTTCGAGGCCCTAAGAAAGGTTCTGATGCGGGAGACCAAGGGCGGGCCGGTCCCCATCATTGAACTCATGGTGGACCCGGCGGCCATGGCGAAGGTCACCGGCATCGATTCGCCCATGAGCAGCATGATGGAGCTGATGGACCTGATCGGCCCGGACGGAAAGGTGAGCGAGGAATCCCTCATGAAGGGAATTCAGCTTCTGGACCTCTCCCTGGCCTTCGCAAAAAAGGTGGGCTACGACTACGTCTTCGCCTTCCCGGTTGTCCCCACCCCCATGACCAACTTGAACGTGAGCGAATCCGAGGCGGGCGGGGTGAAGAAAAGGAACTGGCAGAACGAACACGACGGGGTGCTGAAAACCCGCGAGGATTTCAACGCCTACCCCTGGCCGTCGGTGGACGACATCCAGCTCGTCACCCTGGACTACCTTGAGCCCCAGCTTCCCGAAGGCGCGAAGATCATGCTCTTCTATTTCGGCGTGTTCGAGGTCCTGCGGCACCTGTTGGGCTTTGAGCAGACGGCCCTTAAAAGCATCCGGGAGCCGGACCTTATCGACGACATCCTGGAAAGGCTCACGGTGCTGGCCGAGGCCGCCATAGACCGGGCCATGGCCCACCCTGTGGCGGGCGCGGTCTTCTACGCCGAGGACATGGGCTTCAACACGGGGCTCATGCTCTCGCCCAAGTTCTTCCGCAAACACCTGATTCCGCGCTTAAAGCGCCTGGCCGACGCGGCCCACAGGCACGGCAAGCCCTTTCTGCTGCACTCATGCGGCCAGGTTGACGCCCTCATGGAGGATTTCATAGAAGTGGTCGGCATAGACGGCTTTCACAGCTTCGAGGACAACATCGAGCCCGTGGAGAGCGTCTACGCCCGCTACCACGACAGGATTTCCATCCTGGGGGGCGTGGACGTGAACCTTTTCACCAACGCCACCGAAGACGAGGTGAGGGCCAGGGTCCGCCAAATTCTTGACGCCTGCGGCCCCGGCGGGGGCTTCGCCATAGGAAGCGGAAACTCGGTCACCAACTACGCGAAAATCGAAAACTACTACGCAATGCTGGATGAGACGGCCAAATGGAACCATAAACACGGCTTCTGACAGGCTGGATAAAAACGCGAATCGCGGTGTCAGGCATCACCAAAAAGTCGGTCACGTACAAAAGAGTACGCTCCCTCCTTTTTGGCTCGCCTTCCTTGCGCTTCATCGTTTTTATCCAGCCTGTGCAAGCGAACGCTGAAGGTCGAAAAGCCAGTTACGGAAGGAGATCAAAAATAATGGACGAGCTTAAGCAGATGGTTGTGGACGGCAGGGAGGATTTGGTCCCTGCAAGGGTTCAGGCCCTTCTGGACAAGGGAGTCGGCGTCGAGGAAATCATGAAGCAGGCCCTCATACCCGCCATGGACGAGGTGGGCGGCTTGTTCCAGAAAGGCGAAATCTACCTTCCGGAAATGCTGGTGGCCGCAGAAGCCATGAAAAGCGGCATGAAGGTTCTGGAACCCCTTATTAAAGGAAGCGGGGTGAAGCCCATCGGCAAGGCGGTTCTGGGCACCATGAGCGGGGACATGCACGACATAGGCAAGAACCTCGTGATAATGAGCCTGGAAGGCGCGGGCTTCACGGTGATCGATCTCGGCATGGACGTCAGCCCTTCTGCCTTCGCGGAAGCCGTCAAAACCCACCGGCCCCAGGTGGTGGGCCTAAGCGCCCTTCTTTCCAGCACCATGCCCTTCATGAAAAAGGCCATAGAGGCCATCACAGCATCCGGCCTCCGGGAAACCGTAAAGATAATGGTGGGCGGCGCGCCGGTGAACCAGGCCTTCGCCACTGAAATCGGGGCAGATTTCTATGGCAGGGATTCGGTGGCCGGAAAAAACTTCGCCGTAAAAGCCTGCGCCTGACCTTCCGTTTCGCCCGCCTTGCGTCCCCGGCTTTTCATGCCGGGGACGCGAGACAAGACCCGCTAAATCACGCTCTCTTTCTTCATCACCTGCCCGCGTCATTTTTCGTTATTGCATCCTTTCCGCGTTTGGCCTTAGAATGCCCGTGTTTGTTTCCTTACCCATCCCTGTTTTCCATGCTCCCGTTTTTCGCGGCCCGGACCGCCGTCACGATTCAAGGAACCGCAATGCACCTTTTTGACGACAAGCGCGCCCTGATCGAAAAACTGAGGTTTTTCGCAAGGGTGTGGGTTCCCTTCCACGTTCTGATCTTTTCGGTTCTCCGCACCTACCTGGAAACGGTCCATTTCGAGGAGACGGCCCGGTATTCCTTCTACCGCTCGACCCATCACGTGTTCTGGTTTGCCACCATAATCCTGTTTGCGGTGCTTTTCCTCAACCTTGTCACAAGGGTTCAGGTGAAAAGGCTTATCTGGTTCGGCCTTGGAATGCACGCCATCCTTCTGCCCATACTCTGGGCCTGGCTCACCGGCCACAAGCTGGCCCTGGCGTACCATCCGTCCACTTATCATGAAATGTTCCGGGATATGCTGACCTTCGTGTGGACCGCCCCCCACAACAGGCCGGTAATGCTGGACGGCGGGCTGGGCCTCTCAAGCATGGCACTTCTGGCCTATTTTTATACGCGCTCGTGGAAGAGGTTCTTCATAATCGGCATTATGAGCCTCGCCCTTGTCAATTTTTTCGCCGTCGTCCTCATCGGGCCGCCCACGGCTGAGAACGCCTTCATAAAAATCGGGAGCGCCTGGACCTACGACCCCTTCATAAGCGCCTTTTTCGTTTTCGTCTCCTTCTGGACCCTGGTGGCCGTGATGGCCAGGGCGGGCCTTTTTTCCGAAGACAGGCGCATCTGGGCGGGCTGTGCGCTCTTGGGCGTTTCCGGGTGGGCGGTTTTTTCCCTGGCCGCCTATGGGGCCGGATGGTTCCCCTATCCCTACGACGCCTTCATGACGGGCTTTCCAATGGGTTTCTGCCTGTTTCTTCTGGCCAGGGTGGCCATGTGGATGGCCGGACGCCCCGGAAACCAGTGGGCCCTGGGCCTCTTCCTCCTGGCCCTTGCCTGCCAGGCGGCGGTCTTTTCACCCATTTACGCGGGAAACCACGAGGATTTCACCTATATGCCCAAGCCCGTGCGGGTATGGGCCAGGAACAGGGAGCCCTTTTCCAGGCTGAGGCTTCTGCCCGGAAGCAGGTTCGACTTTTCCGATCAGGAAATGTCGCCTTATTCTTTCGATCCACCACCAGAAAACGACCCGGAACAGGATTATGGCCAGGGGCCTTAAGTCTTTTTTCACAAACAGATCCGTTAGAGCATCCATAAGGGTGGCCGTGAACCATTTGCGCCTTTTCCGGTCGGACGCAGCGGTCTTCTCCTTCGGCTCCTTTCTCGCCGGGGGGATGATCGCGCCGGTTCTTACGCTCAATTTTGCCGAAGCAGGTCTGGTAACGCTGGTTTCCGCCAATTTCTGTTACAGTTTCAACGCCTGGACGGACAGGGAAAGCGACCGGATCAACAAGCCCCACCGGCCCATCCCGGCGGGCGAGGTGACCGGTGAGGCGGCCCTTCGTTACAGCATGGCCCTTTTCGTGATTTCTCTTGGCTATCCCTTTCTGGTGGCGAAAAGCGCGGCAAGCCTGTTCTGGTTCCTGGTGATTCCGTTTCTGGGGCTTTTTTACTCGGCCCGTCCGGTGCGCCTTAAAAACAGGCCGCCCTTTTCGGTGCTCACCGTGGCCGCCGGGCTCACCATTCCCTTCATCCTGGGCTATATCCAGGCAGGGGGCGGAGGGGATCTCAACTTTTTTTTCATGTCGGTTTTTTTGTTCTGCGCCTCCCTTGTGGGCTTGAAGGACATAGAGGACGAAAAGGGCGACACTGCGGTGGGGGAGGCCAACCTTTATCACAGGTATAAAACGCGGCTTCTGGACATTTCCCTGGCTGGCCTCGCCATCACCGTACTTTTCTCGTTTCTTTTGCCCATGCCGCAAAAGCTCTTCCTTTTCATGGCCGGGCAGAGCATGGGGGCGGCGGCCTGCATCCTTGTCCACAGGTTTTTTGTACTGAACCGGGCCCGCCTTTACCGAAGGGTCATCAAGACCGTGATGGCGGTGGGGACCGTGTTCTGGTTAATTATTTTGACCGAAGGCTTTACGGGAAACGCCTCCGTGTCCTTTTTCTGAACCGTTTAACAGAGGGAACCGGCCATGTTTCCGGGGCATTTTTTCCCGTGTTTTCCAGGTTGCGGGGTCGCAGGACTTGGGCGCAAGGCCGCGTGAATCCGCTTTTAATGGGCAATGTCTTTTTTTGCTTGATTTAACTTGGAGCTTCTGGGATAATCCCCTTTATCCGTCGCTGGGTCAATACTTCTCATTCACATAACCTTGGCGTCAGGCCGGGGGACAACGGGGCGCAGGGCCCAAAAGGGCTGGCGTCCCTTCCCATGCCCGGAAGGGTCTGGGGGGGAAATTCATGGGGTCCAATTCAGAAAAATCAGGACTCAAAGGCACACGCTACGGCTCCCTGGTGTGGGTGTTGCTGAGCCTCGTGCTCATCATCCTGCCCCTGGCCGCAGTGGCCAAGCTCATGCTGGTTTCCGACGAAGAGCTTGACGACGTGGTGGGCCAGAGCCTTCTGGAATTCTCCATCGTAAACCGGACCGTCGCCACTCCGGGCGGCAACATGGTTTTCACTCCGGCCATTCTCAAGGTCAACGCCCTCGTCATAATCAACAACGTTCACATGACCAACGTGCGCCTGGGCTGGTGGGGGTCCAACTTCGACAATCCCGCCCACGACATGCAGATATACGGCGCGGCCACCCATAATGGAAGCACTGCGGGCGGCACAGCCACCGGCCTTACCTGGGGCGGCGCCGGTTATCCCATTTACATGCGGGGCCTTCGCATAGAGCTCGCCTACGACAACCTTTACGCGGCCAACCCCAATTTTCTGTTCCTTCGCGTGGGTTCCGACGATTTCTCCGGCTGCCTGGACGCAGACCCGGACGGCAACGGGCTTGGCTCCCTGGAGCGCCTGAGCTTCGACGGCAGGGTTCAGAGCAGCGGATCCATCTGGCCCATACCTGCAATCGGCATTGATGAGCAGTTCAACAACGACACCGCGACCACCGGCCCCCTGGGCATCGAAATACCGTTCTCGCACGTCACGCGCATGTATTTTCATGTCCCGGCGGTCCAGGATGAAGGCCGCACGGACTGGTTCATCTCCCTTGCGAACAACATTTCCATGGGCGGAAACAACAACAGCGTTTCCTGGAATCCGAAAACGACAGTGGCGGAAAACGTGCCCGCCCGTGGTTACTGGATGCATTTCCAAAGTCTGTACGCAGCGGCGAACACAGGAGGCCTTTGGTGATATGATCTCAATCGTGCGCCAAAATTCCGGGCAGGTCAGGATGAACCGCAGGCTCGTCCCCCTTACTGCCGTTCTTTGCCTTCTGGTTCTGCTCGCTGGCGGCTCCGCCTTTTCGGCCATGGATCTCATGGACGAGGACAGCCTTTCGGATATCCAGGCACAGACCGGGCTTTCCCTGGTGGCCAAGGTGCGGACAACCTCCGGCAACATGCGCATAACCGGAACCGGCTACATAGACCTTGACGGCGTCACCATAAACAATTCGGGAACCGGCTACGGGCGCATAGGCGATTTCGACGACCCGGCCACCCTGGACGTCGGAAAAGACGGCGGCACTGCTGTCCGGATGCGGCTCACCTTTCCCAACGGCATGAACGGGGCCACGGAACTCAACGAAGTACCCAGCATCCAGGCGGCCACGGTCAACTGGACAAACGCCGCAGGAACCCCCGTCAACATAGGCTCGCTTTCCATAAACCAGATATACCAGAACAACATGCGCTGGACAGCCTGGTTCCACGACAACGGCGGCATGAACCTTCTCATGGAACTTAACGGCGACATCACCAATACGCAAATCGATCCGCCCGGAGACGGCTCTGGAGGTGGCGTATCCCTCCAGAACATGCTCTTCTCCCTTTACGGCGACGGCAACAACACGGCTCCCGGAAGGGCAGCCGGCTATTTCAACTTCGGCGGCGCTTCATCCATGGTCATAGACATCTACACCGCCGAGAAGGTCTGGGGTTTAACCGAAGCTCCGATCGATGGCGACCCCAACTCTCCTGGCACCATCGACGGACGCAATCGCACCCTCATGCGCATAACCTACCCGGTCACCGGAAGCGTGCGCATCGGAAACGGACGCATCCAGGACGCCGTAACCGATGCATGGAACAACTACGGCCCCATAATCATGGAAAACATGACCGGCGGCGAGATCACCATAGAATTTCCCCACAGTGTGGGTACCGGCGTGATCTACTTCAACCCGGACGTCTGACACCCCCTCCGGTTAATTTCAAAGGCCCCCAAGGCGACAAGCCTTGGGGGCCTTTTTTTGCGCCCGCCCCGCGCACCCGGCAGCCAGAATGGGTCATCACCGGCCATAATGGGACATTTCTGACCCAAATCGTGCACTGCACCGAACACCCCCCTTGACTTCATTGGCAAATTTTCTGGCACCTTTCATGCTTGCATTACCATATCGGCCAAACCGGTCCACAGGCCATATCGGCCGGGCCTTCATTTAACGAAAAAAGGGGAAACAAGAATGGCGCAGTTCATTGCCGACAAAAGAGACATGGAATTCGTGCTTTACGAGCAGATGGACTTGGAAGGTCTTGCCAAGGCCGAACGCTACACCGAGTTCAACCGCAAGACCTGCGATCTCATTTTAAACGAGGCCAGAAACCTAGCGGTGAAGGAAATCCTTCCCACCAACAAGGAAGGCGACAGCGTGGGCGCGCAGCTTGAAAACGGACGGGTGAAGGTCCCGCCCTGTTTCCACAAGCCCTACAAGGCCTTCTGCGAGGGCGACTGGATCGCCATGACCGACGATCCGGAAGTGGGCGGCCAGGGAATGCCCGTCACCCTGGCCCAGGCCGCAGGCGAATACTTCTCCGGGGCCAACACCGCCTTTGTCATGTATCCCATGCTCTGCCACGGCACGGGAAAAATCATAGAGACCATTGGCACCCCGGAACAGAAGAAGATGTGCCTCAAAAAGCTCTACAAGGGCGAGTGGGGCGGCTCCATGGTTCTCACCGAGCCGGGCGCGGGAAGCGACCTGGGCCTTCTCACCACCTCGGCCAAGGACAACGGCGACGGCACTTATTCCATCTCCGGCCAGAAAATCTTCATCACCGCCGCCGACCAGGACTTAACCCCCAACATCGTCTACCCGGTTCTGGCCCGCATCGAGGGCGCTCCCGCCGGAACGCGCGGAATCAGCCTCTTTCTGGTCTTCAAATACAGGGTGAACCCGGACGGAAGCCTGGGGGAGGACAACGACGTCCAGGTAACCGCCATCGAGGAAAAGATGGGCATCCACGGCTCTGCCACCTGCCAGGTGACCTTCGGCGGAAAGGGCGGCTGCGTCGGCACCCTTTTGGGCCCCCCCAACAAGGGCATGAGGGGCATGTTTCTGATGATGAACGAGGAGCGCCTGAACGTTGGAATGCAGGCCCTGTCCCTTGGCTCCGCCGCCTATCTCTACGCCGTCAACTACGCCCGCGAACGCATCCAGGGCAAGAACCTTTTGAAATTCATGGACGAGAGCGCACCATCCGTGGCCATCATCGAGCACCCGGACGTGAAGCGGATGCTCATGAACATGAAGGTTTACATCGAGGGAATGCGCAGCCTCTGCTACTTCGTGGGCCGGTGCTTCGATCTTCACCAGATAGCCCCCACCGAAGAGGAACGCGCCTACAACCTGGGCCTTGTGGAACTCATGGTGCCCATCGTCAAGGCCTATTGCTCCGACAAGTCCTTCGACGTCTGCGTTTCGGCCATGCAGGTCTACGGCGGCTACGGCTACTGCCAGGACTACCCCGTGGAGCAGCTCACCCGCGACTGCAAGATAACGGGCATCTACGAGGGGGCCAACGGCATCCAGGCAATGGACCTCCTGGCCCGGCAGCTTGGCAAGCAGAACGGCAAAGTTTTCATGAACTTCCTGGCCGAAATCGGAAAGACCGCAGCTGCGGCCAAGGCAGTTCCTGGCCTTGACGAATACGCCGCAAGGGTGGAGGAGGCCGCCGGAAAACTGGCCGAGCTTGCCATGCACCTCGGAAAACTCGCAATGGCCTTCAACGAAAACACTCTCCAGGCATTTTCCGCCGCCTACCCCTTTCTTGAGATCATGGGGGACGTGATCGTGGCCTGGATGCAACTGTGGCGGGCAACGGTGGCCAAACCCAAGCTGGAGGCCATTTTAAAGGGGGCGACCGGCGAGGACAAAAAGGCTCTCATCGCCAAAAACCGCGAGGCCGCCTTCTACGACGGCCAGGTCAAGGGCTGCGAATACTTCATCAACTCCATCCTCCCGATAACCTTCGGCAAAATGGCCGCAGTCAAGGGCTCCACCTCCACTGTCATGGACATGGACGACGCCTCCTTCGGCGGAAAATAGGCACCCCGCCCACTAAAACGCCCACGGGGTTCCGGGGAAATTCCCCGGAACCCTCATATCCGGGGGGGAAATAACCATGCGCACTCTTGGACCAAGAAAATCAGATGCAATTTTAAGCGTTGGGAGCGGGCTTGGACATCTTGGCCTCAGCTATTGGGCACTTACCCGTGAACAGGCGTTGATGGCTCTTGATAAATTTGAGGCTGAAGCGATCGGCATTATTGGTGGCGATGTTTTAGCCGAAAAAAGTGGAGTCCTGCAACACAACTATGACAGTTGGCATTGTGAGCCCGAGCAAGATGAATCAAATTCAGCCTTTGTATTTCGGAGCACTATGAAAGCACGGACTTACATTGCAAATTATCCAGATACTGAATGTTTTTTTGTAATTGTTCCAACTGACTACCTGTATCCGTGACCCGTTTTCGCTGAGGCTCTGTTGAGGCATATTGATTGTAAAAGTCAAGGACCTGCCAACAGTTAAAAACTGAACATCTCTTTTCAATTTATTCCGCGCCTTACCCTGCCGGCGGGGCCTGGGGGGCTCACGGGAGATGAACACGTCAGCGCGGTCGGACGCACCAATTCCCTGAGCTTCTTTTTTTCTTCTTTCTTTCCCTCTTACCCTACCGGCGGGGCCTGGGGGGCTGAGGGAGATGAACACGTCAGCGCGGTCGGACGCACCAATTCCCTGAGCTTCTTTTTTTCTTCTTTCTTTCCCTCTTACCCTACCGGCGGGGCCTGGGGGGGCTCACGGGAGATGAACACGTCAGCGCG